>DDXW01000029.1 GCA_002347285.1 Rhodocyclaceae bacterium UBA2250
AGCATGTAGTAGTAGGTGTCGCAGGAGACGACGATGGACTTGTACATATCGACCATGCCATGCCCGCCCTTCTTGTCGTCGCGGAAGGTATGGTTGCCGAAGGTGAAGAAGCCCGGATCGGCGATCGCCTGCTCGGGCCGGCGCTTGCCGAGCGTCAGCGCGCCGAGCGCCATGAACGGCTTGAAGGTCGAGCCGGGCGGATAGGCGCCGTTGAGCGCACGGTTGACCATCGGCTTGTCCGGCGAGTTGTTGAGCGCCTCCCAGTCGGCGGCCGCGATGCCATCGACGAACAGGTTCGGATCGTAGTTCGGCACCGACACCAGCGCGAGGATGCCGCCGGTGGCCGGCTCGATCGCCACCAGGGCGCCCCTGCGGTCGCCGAAGGCCTGTTCGGCGATCTCCTGCAGCTTCGCGTCGAGCGTCAGCGTCAGGTTGTTGCCGGCCACCGGCGCGGTGCGCGCCAGCGTGCGCACCGGCCGGCCGCCGGCATCGACCTCGACCTGCTCGAAGCCGGTGGTGCCGTGCAGCTCGAACTCGTAATGCTGCTCGAGGCCGGTCTTGCCGAAATGGTCGGTGCCGCGGTAGTTGTTCTCCGCCTCGCGTTCCTCGATCCGCCCCAGGTCGCGCTCGGTGATGCGGCCGATGTAGCCGAGCACGTGCGCGGCGAAGGCGCCGCGCGGATACTGACGGAACAGACGCGCCTTGATGTCGACGCCGGGAAAGCGGAAGCGCCGCGCGATGAACTTCGCCACCTCCTCGTCGGTCAGCCGCGTCCTGATCGGCAACGATTCGAAGCGCTTGCTCTCTTCCATGAGCTTCTTGAAGCGCTTGCGGTCCTTCGCCTCAATGGCGATGAAATCGGCGAGCCGATCGATCGTCGCCTCGAGATCCTTCACCTGTGTCGGCGTGATTTCCAGGGTGTAGGCGGAATAGTTGCGCGCCAGCACGACGCCGTTGCGGTCGACGATCACGCCGCGGTTCGGCGTGACCGGCACCAGCGAGATGCGGTTCTCCTCGGCGCGGGTGCGATAGTAGTCGTGCTGGATCACCTGCAGCCAGACGAAGCGGGCGAACAGCAGCGCGAAGCAGACCAGCACGAAACCGCCGGCGAACACGATGCGCCTGCCGAAACGCTCCAGCCCTTCCTGCGGGTTCGCGAATTCCATCAGATCGGCCGGTTTTCGTCGCGCTCCACCGGCCGGTACTGCGGCAGCAGCAGCACGTAGTTGAGCGGGTGCCAGAACAGCGTGCCGACGAAGCTCGACAGGAAATAGAGCGCGCCGGGGAACTCGGCGCCGGTCGCGAGGCGGATCAGCAGCATCGCCAGTTGCGTGCCGAGCAGCAGCGGAAGGACATGCAGGGCCTGCTGGCCGAGCGGAAACCAGAGCACGCGTCGCGAGAGCCCGCCGGCGGCGAAGGCGAGCAGCACATAGGCGAACGCATGCTGCCCCATGACGCTGCCGTTGGCGACGTCCAGCGCCAGGCCGAAGAAGAAGCCCGCGCCCATGCCGATCTTGAGCGGCTGATGGATGCACCAGAAGGCCAGCACCAGCGGGAACCAGTCGGGAATGCCCGGCAGGCGCCCGAAAGGGATCAGGTCGAGCACGAAGGCGACCAGCAGCGACAGGGTGATGAACCAGCCGCGGGCCGGCAGCAGGATGCGGCGCGAGGAATGGGTGGGCTGGATCATCTGCCCGCTCCTCGCGGCTTGCGGCCCTTGCCCGGCTTGACGGTTTCTTCCGCACTCTCTTCGGGACGCGGCTGGGCCGGCCGCTTGCCGACCACCAGCACCTGGCCATGCCGTTCCACGCCGGCGAGCGGCGCGCACTCGATGCGGGCGAAGGAGTAGGAATTGTCGCGATCGATGCTGACGACTTTCGCCACCGGCAAGCCGGGCAGGTAGACGCCGTCGAGACCGGACGTGACCAGCGTGTCATCCGGCTGAACGTCGGCATTCGCCGGCAGGAACTTGAGTTCCAGCGCGCCGCCGCCGGCGCCGGCCAGCACCGCGCGCAGGCCGTTGCGCGCCACCTGCACCGGGATCATCTGGTTCTTGTCGGTCAGCAGCGTCACCTCGCTGGTCAACGGGAACGCACGGGTCACCTGGCCGACGACGCCGAGATCGTCGATCACCGCCTGGCCGGCTTCGATGCCGTGCGTCGCGCCCCGGTCGATGATGACGCGGCGCGCGAACGGGTCGCGCGCCGCATAGAGGATTTCGGCCGCCTTGGCCGGCGCATCGAGGCGCTCACCCATTTCGAGCAGCGCGCGCAGGCGGCGGTTCTCGCTGTCCAGATGGCTCTGGCGCAGCAGCAGGTTGGCTTGGGCGAGCTGGCGCTCGCGCAGCTCGGCGTTCTCGCGCTGCAGGCGGGCGAGATCGGCGAGATAATTGCCGGCCTCGCCGGCGCCCTCGACCGGCAGCATGACGGCCTTCTGCACCGGCCAGAGCGCGGCGGCCACCGCCGTCCGCAGCGGTTCGAGCAACTGGTAGCGCAGGTCGGCCACCATCGCGGCGACCGACAGGACGATGAAGAAGCTCAGCCGCGCCAACGGCGCCGGCCCGCGCTTGAAGAACGGCGGCGGCGTATGGCCGATGTGACCGCTGGCGGACATCAAGGCTGCATCACTCCCCCGGAAAGCAAGAAACACGAAGCCGGCGCGGACAGTGCGCCACTTGGCAGGCTACCGGGGATGCCCTTATTCGTTGGCGAAAATACTGCCGAGTTTGTCCATCTTTTCCAGCGCGAGGCCCGAGCCGCGGACAACGCAGGTCAGCGGTTCGTCGGCGACGACGACCGGCAGCCCCGTCTCCTCCATCAGCAGGCGGTCGAGATCGCGCAGCAGCGCGCCGCCGCCGGTGAGGACCATGCCGCGCTCGGCGATGTCGGCGCCGAGCTCGGGCGGGGTCTGCTCGAGCGCGATCTTCACCGCGCCGATGATCTGGTTGAGCGGGTCGGACAGCGCCTCGAGGATCTCGTTCGAGGAAATCGTGAAGCTGCGCGGGATGCCCTCGGCGAGGTTGCGGCCCTTGACTTCCATCTCCTTGACCTCGGAGCCCGGGAAGGCCGAGCCGATCGCCTTCTTGATCGACTCGGCGGTGGTCTCGCCGATCAGCATGCCGTAGTTGCGGCGGATGTAGTTGATGATCGCGTCGTCGAACTTGTCGCCGCCGACGCGCACCGAACCGGCATAGACCATGCCGCCCAGCGAGATCACGCCGACTTCCGTCGTGCCGCCGCCGATGTCGACCACCATCGAGCCGGTGGCGTCGGACACCGGCAGGCCGGCGCCGATCGCCGCGGCCATCGGCTCCTCGATCAGGTAGACGCGCGAGGCGCCGGCGCCGAGCGCCGATTCGCGGATCGCGCGGCGCTCGACCTGGGTCGAGCCGCAGGGCACGCAGATGATGATGCGCGGGCTCGGGCTGAGCAAACGCGAGTCGTGCACCTTCTTGATGAACTGCTTGAGCATCTGCTCGGTGACGGTGAAGTCGGCGATCACGCCGTCCTTCATCGGGCGGATGGCGGTGATGTTGCCGGGCGTCTTGCCGAGCATCTGCTTGGCGGCGGCGCCGACGGCCTGGATCGTCTTCTTGGCGTTCGGGCCGCCTTCGGTGCGGATCGCGACGACCGAGGGCTCGTCGAGCACGATGCCCTTGCCGCGCACGTAGATCAGCGTGTTCGCGGTGCCGAGGTCGATGGCCAGGTCGTTGGAAAAATAGGAGCGGAGAAAGGAGAACATCGGGATCCTGGATAGGCAAAGCGCAGTTCCGCTGCACGCGGAGGCTGCCGGGAACGATGACGCCTATGATACCCTAACGCGCTCCGCAATTTGGCGCTCTCCACCCGAGCATTCCTGAAAAACTCACTTTAAAACCATGTCCTTGAGCCTGGACGACGTCAGCCGCATCGCGCGCCTGGCCCGCATCGAGATCTCCCCCGCCGAAGCCGAGCAGACCCGCGCACAGCTCAACGGCATCCTCGCCTTCATCGAGCAGCTGCAGGCCGTCGATACCGACGGCATCGAACCGATGGCGCATGCCGTCGACGTCGTGCAGCGTCTGCGTTCCGACAGCGTCACCGAAACCGACCGCCGCGACGCCTTCCAGGTGATCGCACCCGAAACCGAAGCCGGCCTGTATCTGGTTCCGAAGGTGATCGAATGACTGATTTCGTCAACGCATCGCTCCGGGAGATCGCCGCCGCGCTGGCGCAGAAGAAGATTTCCAGCGTCGAACTGACGACGCTGTTCCTCGACCGCATTGAGCAGCTCAACCCGACCCTCAACGCCTTCATCACGGTCGACCGCGACAAGGCGCTCGCCGCCGCGCACGCGGCTGATGCGAAACTCGGCGCCGGCGGGGCGGCCACCTTGACGGGAATCCCGCTCGCGCACAAGGACATCTTCTGCGCCGAAGGCTGGCGCACCACCTGCGGCTCGAAGATGCTCGCCGACTTCGTCGCGCCCTACGACGCCCACGTCGTCGAGCGCCTGAACGCGGCGGGGATGGTGCCGCTCGGCAAGTGCAACATGGACGAGTTCGCGATGGGCTCGTCGAACGAAACCTCGTTCTTCGGTCCGGTGAAGAACCCCTGGAACCCGGCTTGCGTGCCCGGCGGCTCCTCGGGCGGCTCGGCCGCCGCGGTCGCCGCGCGCCTCGCCCCGGCCGCCACCGGCACCGACACCGGCGGCTCGATCCGCCAGCCGGCCGCGCTGTGCGGCCTGACCGGCCTCAAGCCGACCTACGGCGTGGTGTCGCGCTACGGCATGATCGCCTTCGCCTCCTCGCTCGACCAGGGCGGACCGATGGCGAAGTCGGCCGAGGACTGCGCGCTGCTGCTGGGCGCGATGGCCGGCTTCGATCCGCGCGACTCGACCTCGCTCGAGCGTCCCGCGGAAGACTACTGCCGCGACCTGGACAAGCCCCTGCAAGGATTGCGCATCGGCCTGCCGCGCGAGTTCTTCGGCGCAGGCATGGACGCCGGCGTGCGCGCCGCGGTCGACGCCGCGCTGGCCGAGTATCGCAAGCTCGGCGCCACGACGGTCGAAGTTTCTCTGCCGAACTCGGGCCTGTCGGTGCCCGCCTATTACGTGATCGCGCCGGCCGAGGCCAGCTCGAACCTGTCGCGCTTCGACGGCGTGCGCTACGGCCACCGCGCCGCCGACTACGCCGACCTCGACGACATGTATGCCAAATCCCGCGCCGAAGGCTTCGGCGCCGAGGTCAAGCGCCGCATCCTGATCGGCACCTACGTGCTCTCGCACGGCTACTACGACGCCTACTACCTCAAGGCGCAGAAGGTCCGCCGCCTGATCGCCGCCGACTTCCAGGAAGCCTTCAAGTCCTGCGACGTCATCGCGGGGCCGACGGCCCCGTCGGTCGCCTTCAAGTTCGGCGCGAAGAGCGCCGACCCGGTGCAGATGTACCTCTCCGACATCTACACGATCGCCGTCAACCTCGCCGGCCTGCCCGGCATGTCGATCCCCTGCGGCTTCGACAAGGATTTGCCGGTCGGCCTGCAACTGGTCGCGCCCTGGTTCGGCGAGGCGCGCATGCTCAACGTCGCGCATCGCTACCAGTTGGTCACCGACTGGCATGCGCGCATGCCGGCGGAGCCGGCCGCATGACGGCGACACCCGGCCTGCGCCTCGCGCTGCTGCTGGCCGCGCTCGCCGGCTGCGCCACCGCGCCGGAGCCGCCGCCCCCGCCGGCGACGAGCGCGCCGGCCGCCGAGCCGCCGACATCGCAGGGACCCGTCCGGCCCGCGCTGCGCCAGGACACGCTCAAGCACCTCGCCAACCGCAACCTCAAGCCGATCCCGACGCGGCCGCTGAACGCCAAGGCCAGCTGCAGCTTCAAGGACGAGACCGGCTATCGCGGCCAGCTGCAGCTCGACGTCAAGGCGGCGAAAGTCGAGAAGCTCCTCGCGCGCGTCGAAGTGCCGAAGCAGGGCAACTGCAGCTTCCGCCTGGCCGACTTCCGGCAGACCGAGACGTTGCCGATCGTGGTGCTCGCCGCCAGGAAGGGCGCCTGCAAGGTCAGCCTCTGGGAGCAGGGTGACCAGGTCACCGTCGCGTTCCGCGATTGCCGCGCCGAGTGCGGCGGCAATGCCGTGGATTATCTCTGGCCCATTCTGGTCGACAACCGGAAGGGCAGCTGTTCATGAAAGTCACGTTATGAGCCAGTGGGAAGTCGTCATCGGCCTGGAAACCCACGTCCAGCTGCAAACCAAGTCGAAGATTTTTTCGGGCGCCAGCACCGCCTTCGGCGCCGAGCCGAACCGCCAGGCCTGCGCGGTGGACATCGCGCTGCCCGGCGTGCTGCCGGTGCTCAACCGCGAGGCGGTGGTCTGCGCGATCAAGTTCGGCCTCGCGGTCGGCGCGAACATCGCGCCGCGCTCGGTCTTCGCGCGCAAGAACTACTTCTACCCCGACCTGCCCAAGGGCTACCAGATCAGCCAGTTCGAGATTCCGGTCGTCGCCGGCGGCGGGCTGACGATCCGGGTTGGTGAAACTGAAAAGTTCGTGCATCTGACCCGTGCCCATCTCGAAGAAGATGCCGGCAAGTCGCTGCACGAGGACTTCCACGGCAAGACCGGCATCGACCTCAACCGCGCCGGCACGCCACTGCTGGAGATCGTCACCGAGCCCGACATGCGCTCCTCCGCCGAAGCGGTCGCCTATGCGAAGGCCCTCCATTCGCTCGTCACCTGGATCGGCATCTGCGACGGCAACATGCAGGAAGGCTCGTTCCGCTGCGACGCCAACGTCTCGGTGCGCAAGCCGGGCGGCCCCCTGGGCACGCGCCGCGAGATCAAGAACCTCAACTCCTTCCGCTTCCTGCAGCAGGCCATCGACTACGAGATCCAGTGGCAGATCGCCGAGATCGAGGAAGGCCGCAAGATCCAGCAGGCCACCGTGCTGTTCGACCCCGACACCGGCGAGACGCGCGCGATGCGCAGCAAGGAAGACGCGCACGACTACCGCTACTTCCCCGACCCCGACCTGCTGCCGCTCGAGATCCAGCCCGAGTGGATCGCGGCGGTAAAGGCCGGCCTGCCCGAGCTGCCGCAGGCGATGCAGCAACGCTTCCAGGCCAGCTACGGCCTGTCGGCCTACGACGCGGCGACGCTCGCCGCGACGCGCGACAGTGCGCGGTTTTACGAGGATGCCCTGGCCGTCGCCGGCAAGGACAATGCGAAGCTCTGCGCCAACTGGGTGATGGGCGAACTCGCCGCGCGGCTGAACCGCGACGAGAAGGAGATCGCCGCCAGTCCCGTATCCGCCGCGCAACTGGCCGGCATGATCCGGCGCATCGCCGACGGCACGCTCTCCTCCAAGCTCGCCAAGGAAGTGTTCGACGCGCTGTGGAACGGCGACGGCAAGGACGCCGACGCCATCATCGAGGTGCGCGGCCTCCGGCAGGTTTCCGACGCCTCGGCCATCGAGCCGATCATCGACGAAGTGCTCGCCGCCAACCCGAAGTCGGTCGAGGAATTCCGCACCGGCAAGGAGAAGGCCTTCAACGCGCTGGTCGGCCAGGTGATGAAGGCCAGCAAAGGAAAGGCGAACCCGCAGCAGGTCAACGACCTGCTCCGGAAAAAGCTTTCCGCGTGAAACTCGGTTCTGGCGGGGCGGCTACTTCCTGGCCGCCTTGCCGCTGATCTGCAGGTAGCGCTGCTTGTCGGCATCGAAGCGCTCGCGCGCCGCCGCGATGTCGGCATCCTTCTGGGCGAGCGCCTTCTGCAGCGCGGCCAGTTCCTTCGTGTTGTTGGCAACGTCCTGCTGCAGCTGAGCCGGCATCGGCTTCTTGAGGTAGAACTCCTTCTCCTGCTCCAGCTGCTTCTGCTTCTTCTGGGCCGCTTCCAGGCGCTCCCGGACTTCCTTGCCGTTGTTTTCGATGTCGGCGATCACCCGGTCGCGCGCGATATCGATGTCCTTCTCGCTGGAATAGCTGTCGAGCAGCGCACGATCCTTGCGCGCCTGCTCGGCCGCCTTCCTCTCCTCTTCCTTCTTGCGCGCCTCCTCCGCCTCGCGCGCGGCGCGCTGCTCGGCGGTCAGCGGCGCCTCGACCGCTTTCGAAGTGCCGCCCTTGAGATAGACGGTCTGGGCGCGGCTGTTGCACTGCGCCGGCGGCGGGTCGCCGCAGGTGAGCTTGCCATTCACGTCGCAACAGACGATCCGCGCGGCCGCCGGCATGGCACAGCCGCAGGCGAGCAGGAACAGGACCGGCAAACGGAAACGGGCGAGATTAGGCGACCCCATAAGTCTCCCGATAGCGGCGCACGGCCGCGAGGTTCTGTTCGAGCGCCGGCTGGCCGGCAAGATAGGCGATCACGTCGGTCAGCCTGGCCACGGCGATTACCGGCATGCCCAGATTCTGCTCCACTTCCTGCACGGCGGAAAGAACCCCCGTGCCGCGCTCCTGACGGTCGATGGCGATCGCCACGCCGGCCGGCACGGCGCCTCCCGCACGAATGATGTCGACCGATTCACGCACCGAGGTGCCGGCCGAAATGACATCGTCGACGATCAACACGCGGCCGGCGAGCGGCGCCCCGATCAGCATGCCGCCCTCGCCGTGGTCTTTCGCCTCCTTGCGGTTGAAGGCGAACGGCAGGTTGCGGCCGCGCTCGGCGAGCTTGATGGCGATCGCGGCGACCAGCGGGATGCCCTTGTAGGCCGGGCCGAACAGCATGTCGAATCGCAGCGGCGACGCCAGGATCGCCTGCGCATAGAAATCGGCCAGTTTCGCCAGCGCGGCACCGTCGTTGAACAGGCCGGCATTGAAGAAATACGGGCTCAGGCGTCCCGCCTTGGTCTTGAATTCGCCGAAGCGCAGCACACCCTTTTCGCAGGCGAAGGCGATGAACTCATTGGCGACCGACTGGCTAGAATCGTTCATATTCATGGCGAAATCATTCTACATGCTCAAGATCGTCACGCTTAACCTCAACGGCATCCGCTCGGCCGTCAAGAAAGGCTGGCTCGACTGGCTCGCCGCCCAGAACGCCGACATCGTCTGCGTGCAGGAACTCAAAGCGCAGGATGCCGACCTGACCGACGCGATGCGACTGGCCGACGGCATGCAGGGCTATTTCCACTGCGCCGAGAAGAAGGGCTACAGCGGCGTCGGCCTGTATACCCGCCATCCGCCGCAGCGCGTGACCGAGGGTATCGGCATCGCGGAATTCGACGCCGAAGGCCGCTACCTGCGCTGCGACTGGCCCGGCTTCTCGGTCATCTCGCTCTACGTCCCCTCGGGCTCGTCGTCGCCCGAACGGCAGGCCGCCAAGTTCCGCTTCATGGAGGTCTTCTATCCGCAGCTGCAGGCGCTCGCCGCCGAGGCGGCGCAGACCGGCCGCGAGATCGCCATCTGCGCCGACTGGAACATCGCGCCGACCGAGAAGGACCTGAAGAACTGGAAGTCGAACCAGAAGAACTCCGGCTTCCTGCCCGAGGAGCGCGCCTGGATCGCGCGCGTGACGGCCGGGCTGGGCTGGAGCGACGCCTATCGCCGGCTGCATCCCGACCGCGAGGGCGAAGCCTACACGTGGTGGTCGAACCGGGGGCAGGCTTGGGCGAAGAACGTCGGCTGGCGCATCGATTACCAGCTCGTCACGCCAGGGCTGGCGGCGGCCGTGCGCAAGGCGGAGGTCTTCAAGGCGCAGCGCTTTTCCGACCATGCGCCCTTGACTATCGAATACGCATGGCCATGATTCATTATGAGATAATGAAACCGTTGATCCGACACCCCTATCCGAGGAGCCAGAAATGACCGAAATGACCGATGTCTCCAAACAGAAGCTGATTGCCGACTTCAAGGTGGTGGTCGCGGATGCCGAAGAGCTTCTGCGTGCCACGGCCGGCCAGGCCGGCGATAAGGTAGCCGAGTTGCGCGCGAAAATCCAGAGCAATCTGGCCGACGCCAAGGTGCGCCTCGCCGAAGCACAGACCGCCGTCGTCGACCGCGCCAAGCAGGTCGGTCGCGCCGCCGACGACTATGTCCAGGACAATCCCTGGCGTTCCGTCGGAGTCGCCGCCGGCATTGGCTTCATCGTCGGCCTGCTGATCGGACGGCGTTGAGCGGCTCGGCCGGCCTCTACTCCTCCCTGCGCGGCTGCGCGGCGACCAGCGTCGCGCTGCTGCGCACGCGCTTCGAACTGCTCAGGGTCGAGGCGCGGGAGGAAGTCAGCCGCCTTGCCGGCCTGTTGCTGTGGGGCATCGCGGCGGTGCTGCTCGGGGTGGCGGGGTTGGTATTCCTCGCGGTCTTCCTCACCGTCCTGCTGTGGGACAGCCAGCGCCTGCTGGCGCTCGGAATCTTCTCGGCGCTCTTCCTCGGCGCCGCGGCAGTCGCCATCGGCATGGCCCTGCGGCTGGCGCGACAAGGTTCGCAGTTGTTCGCCGCCAGCCTCGCCGAGTTGCGCCGCGACGAAAGCGCCCTGCGCGAGGAGCGGCCGCAATGAAGAACGCGCTCGAACGCGCGCTTACCAGGCAGCGCCTGCAATTCGAAACCGCCGCGCAGCGGGATGCGCTGGCGCGGCATGCCGAGGGCCTGCGGCCCCTGTTCCATGCCGCCGACCAGGTGCATGCGGGCCTGCGCTGGGCGGGCCGCCATCCGGAGGTCGTCGCCGGCGGCGTCGCGCTCCTCGCCGCGTCCAGGCCGGGCTTCCGCCGCTTTCTTTGGCGCACGGGGCGCAACGCCTTGGCCCTCTGGTTCTGGTTCGGCCGGCAATCCTAGCCGGGCGGCAGCCTGCCGGGAAGAATCGCGCGACGCACATCTTCCGTCGAGGTTCATGGATAGACGGACTGCCGGGCGGGAAACGCTGCGGCAACTGCGCAAGATCACCGGAAGACGGATCTCCCCCATGTTCGTCCAGCGCCTGCTCGAGGCCCAACAGCGCGAACGGCACCATCTGACCGCCGAACTCGTCAAGGTCAAGGGCCTGATGCCGCTCCTGATGAAGCGCAGGAACGGCGGCAGCTGGACCGCCGCCGAGCGAGCCGAACTGATGCTGCAGCTCCAGGCGCTCGCCCATCTTTCGCCCTATCTCGTCGTGCTGGCGATGCCCGGCTCTTTCCTCGCCCTGCCCATCCTGGCTTGGTGGCTCGACCGGCGCCGGGTGCAACGCATCGGCCCCACCAGCGCCACGAACAGATCGACCGACATTTGATCCATAGCAACATCGGATTATTCTGATGTTCTTATCATTGCCGTCATCGGGGGAAGGCTGCAATGCCTGAATCGGTCAAAACCGTTTTATATGTCCGCCTGCCGGTCTGGAAGATCTGGCCGGGGGGGATGGTCTACGTCGCCGACTACGTCCATAAGCAGCGCCCAGGCATCCGGCAGGAAATTTTCGATCTCGCGGTGATCCCGCCAGGACGAAGAAAGTCGGCGCTGGCGGGGCGGCTCGCCGCCCTGCAACCGGACGTCGTCGCCTTCTCCTGGCGCAACATGCAGACCTTCGGGCCGCATCCGGAGAACGATGCGCTCGACGTCGTGATGAACTTCGACCACTCGCCGAATCCCTGGCGCCGGCTCAAGGCGGCTTGGCAGGCGCTCGGCATCATCGCCGACTACGCGGGCCAGCGACTGCGCAACTTCGCCTACCTCCGGCTCGCGCGCAAGCTGCTGCCGCAGGCGCGGCTGGTGGTCGGCGGCACCGCCGTGTCGATTTTCGGCAAATACATCGCGGCCAAGTGCCCGCCGGATACGGTCGTGGTGGTCGGCGAGGGCGAGCAGGCGATGCTGTCGATCGTCGACGGCTTCGCCGCACCGGCCGGCCATCATTACTACAAGGATGTCGCCGGTACGGTGCATCACCGCCCGGCGGAGGAAAACTTCGACCTTGGCCGGCTGACCGCCGTCGACTTCGACTACGTCGCCGGCATCTTCCCGGCCTTTCACGAATACGTCGGCCCGGACGGAATCATCGGCGTCCACACCAAGCGCGGCTGCCCGTTCCAGTGCCATTTCTGCCTTTACAACAAGATCGAGGGGGCGCAGCAGCGCTACCGCGATCCGGTCGAAGTGGCGAAGGAAGTCGAGGTCCTCAACAAGCGCTACGGCGTCAAGCACATCTGGTTCACCGACGCGCAGTTCTGCTCGACCCGCCGCAGCATGCATCATGTCGAGGCGATCCTCGACGCGATGCTGGCGCGTCGCGTCGACGTGCGCTGGACCGGCTACCTGCGCCTCAACTATCTGACGCCGGAAGCCGCGCGCAAGATGATCGCCAGCGGGCTGGAGAGCATCGATCTCTCCTTCACCGGCTCGCAGGACATGATCGACAGCCTGACGCTCGGCTATGTCCTCGACCAGCAGATGGCGGCCTTCCGCATGTTCAAGGACGCGGGCATGACCGACCAGAAGGTCAAGCTCTACCTGCCGCTCAACGCGCCGGGCGAATCGCCGGAAACGCTGCGGGCGACGATGGCGCGCATCGAGGAACTCTACGCGCTGTTCGGTCGCGACCAGGTGCTGCCCTTCATCTTCTTCGTCGGCGTGCAGCCGAACACGCCGATCGAGCGGAAGCTCATCGACGCCGGTTACCTGCCGCAGGGCTACGACCCGCTGACGCTCTGGCCGTTCACCATCAAGAAGCTGCTCTACAACCCGGGCCGGCTCGGCCGCCTGATCGGACGCGCCTACCTGCGGGCGCTCGAGGTTTCGAGCAAGCTCGACGACACCACCGGCGAATACGTCGGCCGCGCGACGCTGGAAATCCTCGCGCGCGAACTCGAAAGCTTCACGCCAGAGACAGACAGACGTACTTCAGTTCGAGATATTCCTCGATCCCGTATTTCGAGCCTTCCCGTCCGATCCCCGACTGCTTGATGCCGCCGAAGGGCGCGACCTCGTTGCCGAGCGTGCCGACATTCACGCCGACCATGCCGTACTCGAGCGCCTCGGCGACACGCCAGACGCGGCCGAGGTCGCGCGCGAAGAAGTAGCCTGCCAGGCCGTACTCGGTGGCGTTGGCGAGCGCGATCGCCTCCGCCTCGTCCCGGAACCTGAACAGCGGCGCGACCGGGCCGAAAGTTTCCTCGCGCGCGCAGCGCATCGCGGGCGTGACGTCGGCGAGCACGGTCGGCTCGAAGAAGGTGCCGCCCTTCGCGTGGCGCTTGCCGCCGGTCAGCACGCGCGCACCTTTCGCCACCGCGTCGGCGACGTGCGCCTCGACCTTCTCCAGAGCCTGGGCGTCGATCAGCGGGCCCTGGTTCACGCCTTCCTCGGTGCCGGCGCCGACCTTGAGCGCGGCGACCCTGGCGGCAAGTTTCTGGGCGAATTCCTCATAGACGCCTTCCTGCACCAGCAGGCGGTTGGCGCAAACGCAGGTCTGGCCGGCATTGCGGTACTTGCTGGTCATCGCACCATCGACCGCCGCATCGACATCGGCATCGTCGAAGACGATGAACGGCGCATTGCCGCCGAGTTCGAGCGAAACTTTCTTCAGCGTCGGCGCGCACTGCGCCATCAGGAGGCGGCCGACCTCGGTCGAACCCGTGAAGGAGAGCTTGCGCACGGTCGGATTGCTCGTCAGCTCGCCGCCGATGCGCGGTGCGCTGGCCGCGGAACCGGTGACGATGTTGAACACGCCGGCCGGGAGGCCTGCGCGCTCGGCGAGTTCCGCGAGGGCGAGCGCGGTCAGCGGCGTCTGCTCGGCGGGCTTGATCACCACCGGACAGCCGGCGGCGAGCGCCGGCGCAACCTTGCGCGTGATCATCGCGCAGGGGAAATTCCAGGGCGTGATCGCGGCGGCGACGCCGATCGGCTGCTTGAGGACGAGCAGGCGCTGGTTCGCCGCCGGGCTGGGGATCACGTCGCCGTAGGTGCGCTTCGCCTCCTCGGCGAACCATTCGACGAAGCTCGCGGCGTAGAGCGCTTCGCCGCGCGCCTCGGCGAGCGGCTTGCCCTGCTCGGAAGTCATCAGCAGCGCGAGATCCTCGGCGTGGGCGACGATCAGGTCGCGCCAGGCGCGCAAGATCGCGCCGCGCTGCTTGGCGGTGAGCGCGCGCCAGGCCGGCCAGGCGACATTGGCCGCCTCGATGGCGCGGCGCGTCTCGGCTATCCCCATGTCCGGCACGGCGGCAAGCCGCTCGCCGGTCGCGGGGTCGTGGATCGCGGTCGTCGCCCCGCTGTCGGCCGCCGTCCATTGGCCGGCGATATAGGCCTGAGCGTGGAGCAGTTTCGGATCGCGCAATTGCATGGCCAACTTTCCTTTGTTTGACGGGCTGCGGGCGAGTCTACCGGAATAGCATCGAACGATGCGCCCGACCCTGCTGCTGCTCGCCTTCCTGCTGTCGCTCGCCGGCTGCGGCCATCTCGCCGGCACGGCTCCGGCGCCCGCGCCCGTCCTGCCGGCGGGCGGAGCCACACCCGCCGACCCGCGCGCGCACGAAGTGGTGCTGTTCGCGCTCGGCCTGATGGACACCGGCTACCGCTTCGGCGGCAAGAATCCGGCGGCCGGCCTCGACTGCAGCGGCATGGTGAGCTACGTGTTCGAGAACGCCGCCGGCCTGAAGATCGGCGGCTCGGCGGCCGACATCGCGCGGCAGGGCCGGCCGGTGAACGGCGACGGGCTGAGGCCCGGCGACCTCGTCTTCTTCAACACGCGCAACCAGCCGCGCTCGCACGTCGGCATCTACATCGGCGCCGGCCGCTTCGTCCATGCGCCGAGCAGCAACGGCAAGGTGCGCACCGACAGCCTGACCTCCGGCTGGTTCGCTGCCCGCTTCGAGGAAGCGCGCACTTACTTCGACTGATCCGCCCCGCTCAATACTCGGTTCCGGCGGGGCGGCGCAGCGCCTGGCGCGCCACGCGGTAAACCGCGCCGCAGGGCAGGCAGAAGGTTTTCGGACAGGTCAGATCGTCGTTGCGCCAGATCGCGGCGAACCAGAACAGCAGGCCGCAGCCGGCGCCGACGACGACGAAGAACGCCAGCAGCAGGCCGGCGTTGAACGCGCCGCCGAGGAAGGGCAGCACGCACAGCCCGCCGCCGAGCATGCCGAGCAGCACGAAGCGCCACAGCTCCCACCATCCCCGCTTGCAGCAATGGAAGAGCGTGGCCAGGCCCGCGACCACCACGCCGCCGAACACCGCCAGCGCGACCCGGCCGAAATCGAGCCAGACCGCCAGCGCGACAAATACCAGAAACCCGCCGATCAGGGCGAGCAAGACCCGACGCATGTCCCTCCTCCGCCCGGCTTGTCATGTTGTGGTGTATCGGCCGGGGCGGGGGGATTGTTGCATGAAATCAATAGCCCGGCACCGTGCGCCAGCCTTCGGGGCAGTACTGCACCTGCGGGTAATAGGCACGGTAGCTCTCGCAGTAGTACCAATGACTTCCCGGCGGCCGAACCGGCGGCGGCGCGACCACGATTGCAGGTGGCGGCGGCGCGATCGTCGAATACAAGATGCCGCCGAGCGCCAGGCCGGCGAGCCCCCAGGCGAGCGGAGGACCATAGCGGTCATGCCGATAATGGTGGCGGACAACCGGGGGCGGCGGCCGGTAATGGTGGCCGCGGCCGTAATAGGGATCGGCGGCGGCGGGCAGGGCGCCGGCGAGCAGCGCGGCGGCGAGGAATCCGGTGACGAGCTTCTTCATGATATCGCACTAGTGTCCCAACGTTAATCGA
>DDXW01000013.1 GCA_002347285.1 Rhodocyclaceae bacterium UBA2250
GAGATGCTGCGCCGCCTGATGGTGCGCCTCGGCGTCGAGGAAAGTCGGGCCAAGACGCTGCTGGCCGCCGAGCCGAAGCAGGAGCGCGCCAAGCTGACGCGCGCCGCGAACGGCGCCGGTGCGCTGACCCTGCAGGAACCCTTCGACCGCGCCTGGCGGCGCGTCGGCCTGGCGCTCGATCGCGTCGGCTTCACGGTCGAGGACCGCGATCGCTCGCAGGGCATGTATTTCGTCCGCTACATCGACCCCGAGGCCGACCAGAAGAAGAAGGACGAAAAGGGCTGGCTCGACAAGCTGGCGTTCTGGCGCGGCAAGCCGGATGTCGATCCGCAGGTGCAATACCGCATCCACGTGCGGGGCGACGGCGGCGACAGCAACGTGCGCGTCCTGACGCGCGAGGGCGGCGTCGACAATTCCGAGACCGCGCGCAAGATTCTTGGATTGCTCCACGATCAGTTGAAGTGATCCGCTTCGCTTCGCTGGGCAGCGGCAGCAAGGGCAACGCGCTGCTGGTCGAGTGCGGCGGCACGCGCGTCCTGGTCGATTGCGGCTTCGGACCGCGCGAGCTGGCGACGCGCCTGGCGCGCCTCGGGCTGGAGGCCGAGCAGGTCGATGCGGTGCTCGTCACCCACGAGCATGCCGATCATGTCGGCGGCGTCGCGCGCTGCGCGGCGCGCTTCGGCTGGACGGTGTACGCCAGCCACGGCACGGTGGCAGCCAGCGGCCAGTTGGCGGGGCTCGGCGCGCGCCGCTTCGACAGCCATGCGCCGTTCGCGCTCGAGGATCTCGAAATCCATCCTTTTCCCGTGCCGCACGACGCGCGCGAACCGACGCAGTTCGTCTTTTCCGACGGCGCACGGCGGCTCGGCGTGCTGACCGACGCCGGCACGGTGACGCCCCACATAGTCGCGACGCTCGCCGAGTGCGCCGCGCTGGTGCTCGAGTGCAACCATGACGCGGAGATGCTGCGCAACGGCCGCTACCCGCCGCCGCTGAAGCGGCGCATCGCCGGCGGCTTCGGCCACCTCGACAACACGCAGGCGGCCGGGTTGCTCCGATCGATCGGCGGCGGCCGGTTGCGGCACGTGATCGCCGCGCATCTCTCCGAGGAAAACAACACGCCGGAACTCGCCCGTGCCGCACTCGCCGAGGCGCTGGGCTGCGGGACGGACTGGATCGGCGTGGCCAGCCAGACCGACGGTTTCGGCTGGCGTGAATTGGGATGAGCACCATGAATATCGCCGACATCGAATCGCTCGACCACGAAGGGCGTGGCGTCGCCCACGTCAGCGGCAAGGCCATCTTCATCGAAGGCGCGCTGCCAGGCGAACGGGTGAGCTACACCGCCTTCCGCCGCAAGCCGACCTTCGAGAACGCCCACGCCGACGCGATCCTCAAGGCCTCGAGCCAGCGCGTCGCACCGCGCTGTCCCCATTTCGGCGTCTGCGGCGGCTGCAGCATGCAGCATCTCGATCCGCGCGCCCAGGCCGCCGCCAAGCAGCGCGTCCTCGAGGATGCCTTCTGGCACATCGCGCGCCTGCGGCCCGAATCGATCCTGCCGCCGATCATCGGTCCGAGCTGGGGCTATCGCCGCCGCGCGCGGCTGACCGTGCGCAAGGTCGAGAAGAAGGGCGGCGTGCTGGTCGGCTTCCACGAGAAGCGCAGCAGCTACGTCGCGGTGATGGATTCGTGCGCGATCCTGCCGCCGCCCATCTCCGCCCTGCTGCCGGAACTGAAACGATTGGTCGCGTCGCTGTCGATTCCCGATCGCCTGCCGCAGATCGAGCTTGCCGTCGGCGACACGCCGGCCGCGCTGGTGTTCCGCATTCTCGAGCCGCTGACGCCGGCCGACGAGGACGTGCTGCGAGCGTTCGCCGACCGCCACGGCGTACATGTCTGGCTGCAGACCGGCGGGCCGGACTCTGCGGCGCTGTTCCATCCCGCCGACGGCGGCTGGCCGGCCTACCGGCTGCCGGATTTCGACGTCACGCTGCGCTTCCGGCCGACCGACTTCACCCAGGTCAATCACGACGTGAACCGCGTGCTGGTGCGGCGGGCCATGGGTCTGCTGGGAGTGCGGCCGGGCGAAAAAATCGCCGACATGTTCTGCGGCCTCGGCAACTTCACGCTGCCGCTGGCGCGCCTGGGCGCCCATGTCGTCGGCGTCGAGGGCAGCGCGCCGCTGATCGCGCGGGCGAAGGAAAACGCCGTGCTCAACGGCTTGGCCGACCGCATCGACTACCGCGTCGCCAACCTGTTCGAGGTGACGCCGGAAGCCTTGGCCGCCTGGGGGCGCTTCGACAAGATGCTGATCGATCCGCCGCGCGAAGGCGCGGTCGAGCTGGTCAAGTCCTTCGACGAGGGAGCGCCGTCGCGCATCGTCTACGTTTCGTGCAACCCGGCGACGCTGGCGCGCGACGCCGCGGTGTTGGTGCACGAGAAAAACTACCGCCTGCGGGCGGCGGGCATCGCCAACATGTTCCCGCAGACCTCGCACGTCGAGTCGATTGCACTGTTCGAACGGTAGAAACGAAAACGGCGCTCCGCGGAGCGCCGTGTTTGACGTCTTGCCAGCGCCGACTTTTTAGTCGCGCTCCCCGGCGAAGGCCATCAGCAGGTTCAGCAGATGGACGAAGACGTTGTAGACGTCGAGATAGACGGCCAGCGTCGCGGTGATGTAGTTGTCCTCGCCACCCTGCACGATGCGGCTGATGTCGTAGAGGATGAAGGCGGAGAAGATCGCCACGGCCAGCGCCGAGATCGTCAGCGCGAGGGCCGGGATCTGGAAGAAGATGTTGGCGACCATCGCGATCAGCAGCAGGATCGCGCCGGCGAGCAGGAACTTGCCGAGGTTCGAAAAGTCGCGCTTCGACGTGGCGGCGATGCCGGACAACACGAAGAAGATCGTGCCGGTGCCGCCGGCGGCCATGGCGATCAGGCTGCCGCCATTGGAGAAACCCAGCGCCACGCGCAGGATGCCAGACAGCATCAGCCCCATGAAGAAGGTGAAGCCAAGCAGCAGGACGACGCCCATGCCGCTGTTCTTGGTCTTCTCGATGCCCCAGAAGAAGGCGAAGGCGACGCCCATGAACAGCACGAAACCCATGAAGCCGCCGAACAGCGGCAGGTTCAGTTGGATGCCGGCCATCGCCCCCAGCACGGTCGGCACCATCGACAGAGCGAGCAGCGCGTAGGTGTTGCGCAGCACGCGGTTCTGGCGGATGGCATATTCGGAAGTGCCCTGTTGGGCGATCTGGAACGGTTGCATTGACGATTCCCTTTCCTTGGTTGGCGAACAGCAATTGAGACTACCGAATCGGAGTGAAAGTTTCAATCGGACACGGCCTTGAAAATGCGGATGTTTCCCACCGATTCAACCGTAGATCTTGCACATCAGCGGCGTGACGGCGGGATGTGTCGTCAGCCCGATCAGCGACAGGATGGCCGCGGCGATGGCGATCCGCCACAACCAGCGCTTGACGGCGGGCGGCGGCAGCTTATTCAGCGGCTTCCTCGCGGCTGGCGCGCTTCCTTTCGTGCGGATCGAGGTGGCGCTTGCGCAGGCGGATCGATTTCGGCGTGATCTCGACCAGTTCGTCGTCGGCGATGAATTCGACCGCGGACTCCAGCGTGAGCTGGATCGGCGGCACTAGGCGCACCGCCTCGTCGGTACCCGAGGCGCGCACGTTGGTGAGCTGCTTGCCCTTGATCGGATTGACGATGAGGTCGTTATCGCGGCTGTGGATGCCGATGATCATGCCTTCATACAGCGCCTCGCCGGGGTTGACGAACATGCGACCGCGGTCCTGCAGCTTCCATAGCGCGTAGGCGACGGCGGGGCCGTCTTCGGCCGAGACCAGCACGCCGTTGCGTCGTTCGGCCATGGCGCCGGCCCAGGGGCCGTACTCGTCGAAGACGTGGCTGGCGAGGCCGGTGCCGCGCGTCAGCGTCAGGAACTCGCCCTGGAAGCCGATCAGGCCGCGTGCCGGGATGCGGTATTCGAGGCGCACACGGCCCCGGCCGTCCGGCTGCATGTCCTGCAGCTCGCCCTTGCGGCGGCCGAGTTCTTCCATGACGCCGCCCTGGTGGCCCTCTTCGACATCCACCGTGAGCATCTCGTAGGGTTCCTGCTTTGTGCCGTCTTCCAGTTCATGGACGACGACGCGCGGCCGGCCGACCGCCATTTCATAGCCCTCGCGGCGCATGTTCTCGAGCAGGATGGTCAGATGCAGCTCGCCGCGGCCCGAAACCTCGAAGACGTCGGCGTTCTCGGTGTCCTTGACCCGCAGCGCCACGTTGGAGAGCAGTTCCTTGTTGAGGCGCTCGCGGATCTGGCGGCTGGTGACGAACTTGCCTTCCTTGCCGGCCAGCGGCGAGGTGTTGACCTGGAAGTTGATCGTCAGCGTCGGCTCGTCCACGCTGATCGGCGGCAGGCCGACAGGGTTGTCCACGGCGCACAGCGTGACGCCGATGCCGACCTGCTCGATGCCGGAGACCAGCACGATGTCACCGGCCTCGGCGTCCTGGGCCTGTTCGCGTTCGAGGCCCTTGAATACCTGCACCTGACCGACCTTGGCCGTGCCGCGATTCTCGTCGCCGTACATCACGGCGACCTGCTGGTTGGGCTTGATGTGGCCTTTCTTGATGCGGCCGATGCCGATGCGGCCGACGTAGGAGTTGTAGTCGAGCGAGCAGATCTGCAGCTGCAGCGGTGCATCGGAATCGACGTCGGGTGGCGGCACGTGCCGCAGGATCGCTTCGTAGAGCGGGCGCATGTCGGTGCCCGGGGTGTGCGAGGCCATCATCGCGTAGCCGTTGAGCGCCGAGGCGTAGACGACCGGGAAGTCGAGCTGTTCCTCGGTGGCGCCGAGCTTGTCGAACAGGTCGAAGGTGTGGTTGATGACCCAGTCGGGCCGTGCGCCGGGGCGGTCGATCTTGTTGATGACGACGATAGGTTTCAAACCAAGTGCCAGCGCCTTCTTGGTAACGAAGCGCGTCTGCGGCATCGGTCCCTCGACGGCATCGACCAGCAGCAGCACGCCATCCACCATCGACAGCACGCGCTCGACCTCGCCGCCGAAATCGGCGTGGCCCGGGGTGTCGACGATGTTGATGTGGGTGCCCTCGAAGTCGATCGCGCAGTTCTTGGCGAGGATGGTGATGCCGCGCTCCTTCTCGATGTCGTTCGAGTCCATGACGCGCTCGGCGACCTGCTGGTTTTCGCGGAAGGTGCCGGACTGGCGCAGCAGCTGGTCGACGAGGGTGGTCTTGCCATGATCGACGTGGGCGATAATGGCGATATTGCGCAGGGAACGGGACATCGGCGGAGGCGCGCGCGGCGCTGGAGGAAAAAGGGCGCGCATTCTAGCAGAGGCGCCCGTCCGGCACGACGAATGTGAAGGGAGATCAGGATGTTGGCAATCATCGGCGGCAGCGGGCTGACCCAGCTGGCCTGTCTGGAAGTCTCGCGGCACGAGATCGTGCGCACGCCCTACGGCGAGCCGTCGGGCACGCTCACCTTCGGCCGCATCGGCCCGCAGGACGTGGTTTTCCTGGCGCGGCACGGCTATGGCCATACGATTCCGCCGCACCGGGTGAACTACCGGGCGAACATCTGGGCGCTGGTCAGGGCGGCGGGGGCCAGCGGGATCGTCTCGGTCGCCTCGGTCGGCGGCATCCGCGCCGACCTCGGGCCGGGCGCGCTGGTGGTGCCGCACCAGATCATCGATTACACCTGGGGACGCCCCCATACCTTCTTCGACGGCGGCGAGGCGCCGGTGGCGCACGTCGATTTCACCGAACCCTACGACCGCGACCTGCGCGAACGCCTGCTGTGCGCCGGCGAAGCCGTCGGCCTGACGGTATCCGGCGCGGCGGTCTATGCGGCCACGCAGGGGCCGCGTCTCGAGAGCGCGGCGGAGATCGAGCGCTGCGCGCGCGACGGCGCCGACATCGTCGGCATGACCGGCATGCCCGAGGCGGGACTGGCCCGCGAACTGGAAACGCCGTATGCGGCGATCTGCGCCGTGGCGAACTGGGCGGCGGGACGCGGCGACTCGGCCAGCGCGATCCGGCTGGACCAGATCGAAGCCGTCCTGCAGGAATCGCTGGGCCAGGTGCGTCGCGTCATCGAGCACCTCTGCGCCACCGCCTAGCCGCCTCGCCAGCGCCGAGTTTTAGGCCCGCCATCCCCCACCCCCTTCCTCGCGGAAGGGGAGACTTTGTGTTCGCTACGCTTGATGTGGGTTACAGCCGCCAGGCCAGCGCTTCGTCGGCGGTGCGCAGGCGCGCGGACAGCACGCTGGCGATGTTGCGGTAGATCTTCATGCCGATTTCCGGGCTGGCGTTGACCGCCTGGTCGGTCAACCGCACCAGCACGCAGGGCGTCAATGCCGTGACCGTGGCGCAGCGCGCCGCATTGTCGACCAGCGCCATCTCGCCGAAGCTGTCGGCCGAAAACAGGCGGGCCAGCTCGATCTCGCCGTCGCGGCCCTTTTTGGAAACGACGGCCACGCCGTCGAGGATGATGTACATGTGGTTGCCGCTGCTGCCTTCCCTGATGATCGGCATATTCTCGCCATACGAGCACTTCTCGGCGCGCGCCAGCAGTTCGCCGATCTCCGCAGGGGCCAAGCCCTGGAAGGCCTTGACGTGCTCGGCCAGCTTGACCAGCAGGCGCTGCAGGTCGTGGAAGGTGAATTGTTCGCGGATCCAGCTCATGGGTTACCCCTGTCAGACGTGCAGGATGTCGAGCAGCTCCTGCTCCAGACGCACCAGCGTCGCCGTTTTACCCAGTTCGGCGCCGTTGATCAAGAAGGTGTCCTCGACCCGCTCGCCGAGGGTGGCGATCTTCGCGCTGGACAGGCGGACGCCGTGGCGGGCGAGCACCAGCGCGATCGCATACAGCAGCCCGGCGCGATCGGCCGCCGTGACCGACAGGATGTAGTTCTTGCTGCTTTCGTCGGTGCGGATCGACACTTCCGGCGTCAGCGGCACATGCTTGACCTGGCGCGACAGCCGTCCCTGCGGCGGCGGCGCCAGCGGCGGTTGCAGGCGCAGATGCTCCGCGAGGTCGTGGTCGATCAGCGCGATCATGTCGCGGTAGGGCAGCTGGTTGCCGGGATCGAGCAGGGCGAAGCTGTCGAGCGCGTGGCCGTGCCGCGTCGTGTGGATCTTGGCATCGACGATCGAATAGCCGAGCCGCGCGAAGAAGCCGCAGATGCGCGCGAACAGTTCGGGCTGGTCGGGTGCGTAGATCATCACCTGCAAGCCGGTGCCGGCGGGATTGAGACGCGCGCGCACCACCGGCGCCGGACTGTCGGGCCGGTAGTACAGGGTCTGGGCGTGCCAGGCGATTTCCTCGCCGTCGTGGCGCAGGAAGTACGCGGTATCGAGCTGGCTCCACAGCGGCGCTTCAATGCCGGGGCGCAGACCGCGCAGCCGCAGCAGGCGGCGGGCTTCCTCCTGGCGCTCCTCGACGCCGGCGAGCGGCGCGAGGCCCTCGCCGCTCAGCAGGCGCTGCGTCATGCGGAACAGATCCTCGAGCAGCTTGCCTTTCCAGGCGTTCCAGACTTTCGGGCTGGTGCCGCGGATGTCGCACATGGTCAGCAGATACAGCGCGGTCAGGCGTTCCTCGCTGCGCACGATCGCGGCGAAGCGGCGGACCACTTCCGGATCGGTCAGGTCCCGCTTCTGGGCGAACGTCGACATCGTCAGGTGGTGCTCGACCAGAAAGACGGCAAGGCTTTCGTCGTGCTTGCCGATGCCGTGGCTGCGGCAGAAGCGGCGCGCGTCGCCCATGCCCAGCCGGGAATGGTCGCCGCCGCGGCCCTTGGCG
>DDXW01000053.1 GCA_002347285.1 Rhodocyclaceae bacterium UBA2250
GAGAACGTTGGGACACTACTGATACACTTTATAGATCAAGCGCTTTTGCGCGCAAGCAGTTCCGCCAGGGTGCGCCGCTCCCCGGGAGAAAGGATCCCGTTGCGCGCCTTGGCGGTCAATGCGTCGATCCGCCCGCGCAAGGCACGCGCCTGCAGACGGCCGACGGCATCGTTGAAGACGGCCTCCTGCTCGCCCTCGTCCCCGGCGTCCGCCTCGATCCGGGCTGCCAGCTCGGCAACGATCTCCTCGTGCGGACTGCCGCGAAAATGCTCGGCCAGCTGGCCGAGGCTGCCACTCGGCAGAGCGGCATGCTCGACCGCGTCTGCCACGGCGAGCAGGGCCGCGCCCTCGGCGACATCCGTCGCGATCAGGTCGAGCGGCAGGCGGGCGGCACGCTCGGGGCGACGCAGTACGGTGGCGAGCAAGGTGTGCTCGAGAGCGTTGGGAGCCGGCCGCAGCCGGCTCTGCGGCGGAGCGAAGCGGCTCCGCGCCAGCGGCTTGAGTCCGCATTGCGCTTCGAGCTCGGCCTGCGACAGCTGTGCGTGCCTCGCGATCTCCTTGGCGATCTGCACGCGCAGCACGGGGGCGGAGATCTTCTGCAGCAGCGGCCTGGCCGCGCTGACCAGCTTCGCGCGCCCCTCGGCGGTCCGCGGGTTGCACTCCAGGGTCAGCCGGCGCACCAGGAAATCGCTCAACCGGGTCGCATTCTGCGTCTGCTGCACGAACGCGTCCCTGCCGTGCTGCCGGACGAACTCGTCCGGATCCTGGGTACCGTCCAACTGGAGAATCTCGACGCTCTTGCCATCGACCAGATGTTCGAGGCTGACTTCCATGGCGCGCCGTGCCGCGCGGTCGCCGGCACTGTCGCGATCGAAGCAGAACACGACGCGATCCGCGAGCTTGATCAGGCGCTGGACGTTGGTGCCCGTCGCCGCCGTGCCCAGCGTGGCGACGACATTCTCGACCCCGCTCTGCGCCAGGCCGACGACATCCATGTAGCCCTCGACGACGAGGACCATGTTTTCGCTCTGGATCGCCTTGCGCGCCTGCGGCAGGCCGTACAGTTCGCGCCCCTTCTCGAACAGCGGCGTTTCTGGCGAATTCAGGTACTTCGGCTCCCCCTGGCCGAGCACGCGACCGCCGAAGCCGATCACGTTGCCCCGCTGGTCCTGGATCGGGAACATGATGCGATCCCGGAAGCGGTCGTAGCGCCTGCCCTGTTCGTTCTGGATGACGAGACCGCACTCGACGAGCGCAGGGCTGTCGTAGTCGTCGAAGACCCGCTGCAGCCCCTGCCAGTCGTCGGGAGCGTAGCCGAGCCCATAACGGGCGGCGATCTCGCCGGTCAGGCCCCTCCCCTTCAAATACTCGATCGCCTTCGGCGATTGCTTGAGCTGCTCCTTGTAGAAGCGCGCGGCACGCGCCATGCGCTCGGTGAGCGGCTGTTGCCTGGCCTTCTCCTGCGAGCGAGCGCCCACCTCGCGCGGCACCGGCATGCCGAGCTGGCCGGCAAGCTCCTCTACCGCCTCGACGAAGCCGAGACCGGAGTACTGCATGACGAAGCCGATGGCGCTGCCGTGCGCGCCGCAACCGAAGCAGTGGTAGAACTGCTTGGACGGACTGACCGTAAACGACGGCGTCTTTTCGGAGTGGAAGGGGCAGCAGGCCTGGTAGTTGGCACCCGCCTTCTTGAGCGTGATGTAGCGCTCGACCACGTCGACGATGTCGACGCGGGACAGCAGTTCCTGGATGAAGGACTCGGGGATCACGGCGCGATTATGCGCCGCTCACTGGCCGCCGAGTTTCGCCTTGACGAGTTTCGAGACCTCGCCCATGTCGGCGCGACCGGCGATCTGCGGCTTGACCAGCGCCATCACCTTGCCCATGTCGGCCGGCGCCTTGGCACCGGAATCGGCGATCGCCCTGGCGACGATGGCGGCGACCTCCTCCATGCTCATCGCCTGCGGCATGTAGGTCGAGAGAACTTCGGCCTCGAACTTCTCGGCGTCGGCGAGATCCTGGCGCTTGGCCGCCTCATATTGCGTGATGGAGTCCTTGCGCTGCTTGAGCATCTTCTCGATGACGGCGATCACACCGGCGTCGTCGAGCTCGACGCGCTCATCCACCTCCTTCTGTTTGATCGCCGCGAGCAGCAGGCGGATCGCGCCGAGCCGCGCGGTTTCCTTCGCCTTCATGGCGGCCTTCATGTCATCGGTGATGCGGGCTTTGAGCGTCATGCGTTTCTCCTCGGCAAACACAAAAACCGCCCCCTTGCGGCCGGGGCGGTTTTCGCGACGAACAGCGGAAGCGGATCAGTAGAGCTTGGGCGGCAGCAGCTGGCTGCGAACGCGCTTGTGATGGCGCTTCACGGCGGCGGACAGCTTGCGCTTGCGCTCGGCGGTGGGCTTCTCGTAGAACTCTCGGGCGCGCAGTTCGGTGAGCGTGCCGGCCTTTTCGATGGTGCGCTTGAAGCGGCGGATGGCGACCTCGAACGGCTCGTTTTCCTTGACGCGAATACCGGGCATGCGGGTTTCCTGACGGATGTGGGTTGAAGAAAGCCGCGGATTCTAGCCATTTCCGGAGGAATGTCAAAGTAAAATTTCGCGATGAAAGTCCTGGGCATCGAATCCTCCTGTGACGAGACCGGCGTCGCCCTTTACGATACCGAGCGCGGCCTGCTCGCCCACGCAGTGCACTCGCAGGTGGCGATGCACGAGGATTACGGCGGCGTGGTGCCCGAGCTCGCCTCGCGCGACCACATCAAGCGCCTCGCCCCGCTGCTGCAAAAAGTGCTCACCGAGGCCGGCATCGACAAGCAGGCAATCGACGCGATCGCCTATACCGCCGGCCCGGGGCTGGCCGGCGCGCTGCTGGTCGGCGCCAGCTTCGCGGCCGGCCTCGCCCAGGCGCTCGGCGTTCCCGCCCTGCCGATCCATCACCTCGAAGGCCACCTGCTCTCCCCCTTGCTTTCCCAAGACCCTGCGCGTTTTCCATTTATCGCCCTGCTGGTTTCGGGTGGCCACACGCAGATCATGTGCGTGACGCAAGTGGGCGCTTACGAATTGATGGGCGAATCGCTTGACGACGCGGCGGGCGAGGCCTTCGACAAGACCGCCCAGTTGCTCGGCCTCGGTTACCCCGGCGGGCCGGCGCTGGCGAAACTGGCCGAATCCGGAACGCCGGGGAAATTCAAGCTGCCGCGCCCGATGCTCGCCAGCGGCGACTTCATGTTCAGCTTCTCCGGCCTCAAGACCGCCGTGCTGACCGCCGTGCGAAATGGGATAAATGAGCGCGAACTCACGACGCAGGATCAAGCCGATCTGGCCGCCGAATTCCAGGAGGCGGTGACCGAAGTCCTGGTGACGAAAGCCCTGGCCGCCTGCCGCCGCCGCAAACTCTCCACGCTCGTCGTCGCCGGCGGCGTGGGGGCCAACCGGCGCCTGCGCGAACGCCTGGATGCCGGCGCCACGCCGGCGGGCATTCGGGTCTGCTACCCGGAAATGGAACTGTGCACCGACAACGGCGCGATGATCGCCTTCGCCGGCGCCCAGCGCCTGATGACGGGGATGACGGAAGACGTGACCGGCGACGGTCGTTTCGGGGTACGGCCGCGCTGGCCGCTGGCGACGCTTTAAGCTTTCTTCTTGCTGCCGATCCGGCTTTCGGTGCCCTCGACGAGGCGCACGATGTTTGCCTTGTGCCGCACGATCAGCAGCAAGCACATGATCGCCACGACGACCGAAACCGCGCCGATGCCGTGCCGGGACAGCGCCAGGGTCGGGGCGACGGTCGCGGCCACCAGCGCGGCCAGCGAGGAATAGCGTGTCAGCACCGCGGTCGCCAGCCAGGTCAGGGCCGCGCCGAGGGCGATCCAGCCGTCCAGCCCGATCAGCACGCCGATCGCCGTGGCGACGCCCTTGCCGCCCTTGAACTTCAGGAACACCGGGAACAGGTGGCCGAGGAATGCCGCCAAACCCGTCCAGGCGACCGCCGCCCCGCCAGCCCCGAGTTTCGCGACGACGGCCATCGCGAGCCAGCCCTTGGCGGCGTCGCCGAGCAGCGTCAGCGCGGCGGCGGCCTTGTTGCCGCTGCGCAGCACGTTGGTCGCGCCGGGGTTGCCCGAGCCGAAGCTGCGCGGGTCGGCCAGGCCGAAGGCCTTCGAGACGATCACCGCGAACGGCAGCGAACCGATCAGGTAGCCGAGGATTAGGTAAAGGACGAGGGTTTCCATAGAATGGCCGGATTCTAACGGTTCAGCTCACATGGACTTCATCTTCATTGAGGACATGCGCGTCGAGGCGCACGTCGGCATCTACGATCGCGAGCGCGCCGCGCCGCAGACGCTCGACCTGTCGCTGACCTTCGGCGTGCCCGACGAGGCGGCGCAGGACGACGACATCGCCAAGACCATCGACTACGCGGTGGTGATCGCGCGCATCCGCGCCGAACTGGCGGCGCGGCACTTCAATCTGCTCGAGACCATCGGCGAGTTCGTGATCGGCCTGCTGCTCGACGAATTCCGCGCGCCCTGGGTCAAGGTGTCGATCGCCAAGGTCGGCATCGCGCGCGGCGTCAAGCGCGTCGGCGTGCAGATCGAGCGGGCGCGTAACGGTTAGAGCTGGCCGACCTCGACGATCTGCGGCTGCAGCACGCGCAGGATGTCGTGCGGATGCACGCCGACCAGGTAGCCGCGCTGGCCGCCGTTGATGTAGATCAGCGGCAGTTCGAGGATGCTCTTCTCCATGCACACCGGCAGGCTCTTCTTCGTGCCGAAGGGCGAACAGCCGCCGACGAGGTAGCCGGTGTGGCGGTGCGCATCCTCGGGCGTGCAGGGCGCGATCTTCTTCGCGCCGATCTGGCGCGCCAGTTCCTTGGTCGACACCTTGCGGTCGCCGTGCATCAGCACCAGCAATGGCTTGCGGCCATCGTCTTCCATCACCAGCGTCTTCACCACGGCATGCTCGGGCACGTTGAGTTCGCGCGCCGACACCTTGGTGCCGCCGTGCTCCTCATAAGCGTAAAGATGATTGGAATGGGCAATGCCGTGCTTGTGCAGGAATTTCGTCGCCGGCGTTTCCGGCGGCCGGTCGTTGGTCTTCATTTCAGCCTCTTGGATGGTGACGCGCGTGCAATTCCTTCAAGCGCGCACGCGCCACGTGAGTATAGATCTGCGTCGTCGAGATGTCGGCATGGCCCAACAACAGTTGCACCACGCGCAGGTCGGCGCCGTGGTTGAGCAGGTGGGTGGCGAAGGCGTGGCGCAGCACGTGCGGCGAGATCTTCTCGCGCGGGATGCCGGCCGTCACCGCATGCTTCTTGATCAGCGTCCAGGCCATCTGGCGCGTCATGCCGTCGCTGTTCCTTCTGCCGGTCACGAAGACGAAATCCGACGGCCGGCCCTTGAGCAGCGCGGGCCGCCCCGCGCCGAGCCAGCGCTGCAGCCAGTCGGCCGCAATCTCGCCGAGCGGCACGAGCCGCTCCTTGCCGCCCTTGCCGAAGGTGCGCACCACGCGGTCGTCGAGGCTGATGTTGTAGAGCTTCAGGCCGACCAGTTCCGACACGCGCAGGCCGGTGGCGTAGAGCAGTTCGAGCAGCGCACGGTCGCGCAGGCCGAGCGGTGCATTGACGTCCGGTACGGCAAGCAGGTCCTCGATGTTCTGCTCCGACAGGATCTTCGGGAAGCGTTCCGCCAGCGTCGGAACCTGGATGTTGAGCAGCGGGTCGGCCGTGATGCGCCCCTGCTCGATCAGCCAGCGATAGAAGCGCCGCAGGGTCGCCTGCAGGCGGCGCAGCGTGGCCGGGCGCGGCCGCGGCGTGCGCGTGTGCAGGAAGGCGAGATAGGCGTCGACGTCGGCGCCCGCGGCATCCGGCAGCGCGACGGCGCGCTGCGCCAGCCAGGCGGCGAACTGCGCGAGATCGGCGCGATAGGCGGCCAGCGTGTTCTTCGCCAGGCCATCGGCGAGCCAGAGCGCATCGACGAACTCGTCGAGCAGGCCGCTATCTGCTTCCTTCATGCCGCAGCAGCCAGCGCTTCACGTCGAGCAGGAATCCGCCGCGCTGACGCGCGAAGCCGCCCAGGCCATGGTTCGCGGCGACCACGCGGTGGCAGGGAATGACGATCGGATACGGATTGGCGCCGCAGGCGTTGCCGACCGCGCGGGCGCCGCTGCCGATCGATTGCGCCAGCTCGCCGTAGGTACGCGTCTCGCCCGACCCGATGGCCGAAATGCCGGCCCAGACGCGGCGCTGGAAAGGCGTGCCGGTGGGCGCGAGCGGCAGGGAAAAAACGAAGGCCGGGTCTTTCAGATAGGTGCACAACTGACGCACCGTTTCCTTGGCCAGCAGCGAGCGCGGCTTGATTTCGGCGCAGGGCTCGAGATAGACGATCTCGGTGATTTCATCGTCGTCGCAGTGAACGCCCAACGAAAAAGTCGGCGCTGACAGGGCGGCGGCGAAGTCGCTCACGACCGAACTTCCCCGTTGCCGAAGACGATCCACTTCTGCGACGTGAGTCCTTCCAGCCCGACCGGACCGCGCGCGTGGAACTTGTCGGTCGAGATGCCGATCTCGGCACCGAGGCCGTACTCGAAACCGTCGGCGAAGCGCGTCGAGGCGTTCACCATCACCGAGCTCGAATCGACCTCGCGCAGGAAGCGCATCGCCCGCGTGTAGTCCTCGGTGACGATCGTCTCGGTGTGCGCGGACGAATACTTGTTGATGTGGGCGATCGCCTCGTCCACATCCGCGACGACCTTGCAGGAAATGATCGCGGCGAGATACTCGGTGTAGTAGTCCTCCTCGGTCGCCGCCTTGGCCTGCGGCACGAGCGCCTGCGTTTCGGCACAGCCGCGGATCTCGACGCCCTTCGCGATCAGCATCGCGCACAAACTCGGCGCCAGCGAGGCGGCGACCGGCCGCGCGATCAGCAGCGATTCGGCGGTGTTGCAGGTGCCCAGCCGCTGGGTCTTGGCGTTCTCGAGGATCTTCAGCGCCTTGGCCGCATCGGCCGAGTCATCGACATAGACGTGGCAATTCCCGTCCAGGTGCTTGATCACCGGCACGCGCGCCTCCCGGCTGATGCGCTCGATCAGGCCCTTGCCCCCGCGCGGCACGATCACGTCGACGAACTCGGGCATGGCGACGAGATGGCCGACCGCGGCGCGGTCGGTGATCTCGACCACCTGCACCGCCGTCTCCGGCAGCCCGGCCGCCGCGAGGCCGGCGCGCACGCAGGCGGCGATCGCCTGGTTGCAGCGCAGCGCCTCCTTGCCGCCGCGCAGGATCGCGGCGTTGCCCGACTTGAGGCACAGCGCGGCGGCATCCGCCGTGACGTTCGGGCGCGCCTCGTAGATGATGCCGACGACGCCGAGCGGCACGCGCATCTTGCCGACCTGGATGCCGGTCGGGCGGAACTTCATGTCGCTGATCTCGCCGATCGGATCGGGCAGCGCGGCGACCTGCTCGAGGCCCTGCGCCATCGCCTCGACGCTCTTGGGCGAGATGGTCAGGCGATCGAGCATGGCCGGCTCGAGGCCATTGGCCTTGGCGACGTCCTCGGCATTGGCGGCGAGCAACTCGGCGCGACGGGCGCGAATCCCGGCCGCCATCGCCAGCAGCGCGGCGTTCTTGGCGGCGGTGCTCGCTTTCGCCATCAGACGCGACGCGGCGCGCGCCTGCCGGCCGAGGGTTTGCATATAGGTGGCGATATCCATGTGAGCGTTCATGTGGCAGCTTTCGTAAGTCGCATGGCGAGCTGCAGGAACTCGTCCCACAGGTCGCCCTGGGCCAGGCCCTTGATGATGCGGTCAATCCGGGCGGCGTGCAAGAGGGCGGCGCGGCGCGCCGCTTTTGTCCGATGATCGGCCCGGTTGCGCGCCTCGTTGGCGAGCACCCAGAGCACCAGCGGCGGCGCGGCATCCTCGGCCTTGAGGCCATCGAGCGTGCGGGCGCAGCGCGCCGCAGCGCGCGCCTCCAGCGCGGATTTCAGGTCGTCGATGTCGTAGCGCGCCACGTTGAGCACGGCGGCGGAGACCTGCTGCAGCGTCAGCGCGCCCGGCGGATGGAGCAGGCCGAGCTTCTGGATCTCCTGATGCGCGGCGAGCAGGTTGCCCTCCACGTGCAGCGCGATGAAATCTAGCGCCGCGGGCGGCGCCGACTGCTGTTGGGCGGCGAGGCGGCGCGCGATCCATTGCGGCAGCTGGGCCAGTGGTGGCGCGTTGCACTCGATCACGACGCCCGCCGCGGCCAGCGCGGCGAACCAGGCGGCCTTCTGCGCGCGCCAGTCCATTTCGGGCAAAGTGATCAAGGTCAGCGTGTCGGCGGGCGGCGCCGCGCAGTAGCGCTGCAGCGCGTCGCCGCCGTCGCGGCCCGGCTTGCCGGTCGGGATGCGCAGGTCGACCAGCGTGCGGCCGCCGAACAGCGAGAGGTTGCCGGCGGCGTGGAACAGCTCCTCCCAGCGGAAGGCCGGGCTGACGACCAGCACCGTGCGATCCTCGAAGCCCTGCTTGCGCGCGGCGGCGCGCAGCGCGTCGCCCGCCTCGATCGTCAGCAGCGGATCGTCGCCGTGCAGCACGAATAATGAAGAATGAGGCGGCTGCAGCGGCTTCTCGAGAAAGGCGGCGAGTTGTTCAGGGCGCAGCCGCACGGCCAGCTCCGCGCCGTCAACCCTTGAGCGCGCGGCTGCCGGCGGCGAGCCGGCGCAGCAGCTGCTGCACCAGATCCTGCTGCATCTCACGCTGGATCATCTGCTCTTCCGCCTCCTTGGCGAAGATGCGCGTGTCGTCGAAGGTCATGTCGCGCTGCAAGACGATCTGGCTTTGCGGCAGCAACTCCTTGCCTCCGGCATCCACGACGCGATAGGCGAAGATGCGGGTCAGCTGGAACTCGCGCACAAGCCCCTTGCCCGACAGCGAAAGGATGCTCTTGTGCTGTTCGTTGCGCAGCACCACCAGCGAGGCCTTGGCCTCCTTCGGGTCGTCGACGACCTTCGTCGCCGAGCCGGCCTCGATGCCGCGCTTGATCTGGAAATAGAGTTCGTTGTTATCCGACACGCCGCTAATGTTGAGCGTGTCCCATGGCAGGTCGTAACTGCCGCGCAGCTGGAAACCGCAGGCCGCCAACAGGACGGTGCAGAGCAGGACGACCAGTGTACGCATGACAGGCCTCGTTCAGACGACGATATTGACCAGGCGGCCGGGCACGACCACGACTTTCTTCGCCGGCTTGCCTTCCATGAACTTCTGCGCCGCTTCGTTCGTCAGCGCCGCCGCCTCGATCGCCGCCTTGTCGGCGCCGACTTTCACGCGCAGGCTGCCGCGCAGCTTGCCGTTCACCTGCAGCACCAGTTCCTGCTCGTCCTGCACCAGCGCCTCCTCGAGCGGCTCCGGCCAGGGGGCATTGAGAATGTCGTCGCCGTAACCGAGCTCGATCCACAGCGCATGGGCGATGTGCGGCGCGATCGGCGACAGGACGCGCAACAGTATCGAGAACCCTTCGCGCGCGTGCGGGTCGGCCGGGGTCTTCTCCAGCGCGTTGAGCATCTTCATGCAGGCCGAGGCGACGGTGTTGAACTGCAGCTTGCCGAGGTCGTAGTTGGCCTGCTTGAGCAGCAGATGAATCTCGCGCCGCAACCCGCCTGCCTCGCCTGTCGCCTGCTGCGATTTCAGGGCGAACCCGAACGCCCACACCCGCTTCATGAAGCGGTAGGCGCCCTCGACGCCGGTATCGGACCACTCCAGCGTCTGCTCGGGCGGCGAGGCGAACATCATGAAGAAGCGCGCGGTGTCGGCACCGTACTGCTCGATCAGCGCCTGCGGGTCGACGCCGTTGCGCTTCGATTTCGACATCGTGCCGACGCCGCCGTAATCGACGGGCGAACCGTCGGCCCTGAGCGTTGCGCCAGTAACATGCCCGGCCTCGTTGCGCACCAGATCGACTTCCTCGGGGGCGAAGTACTCGATGCCGCCCTTGTCGGTGCGGCGGCTGAAGATGTGGTTGAGCACCATGCCCTGCGTCAGCAGGTTGGCAAATGGTTCAAATTGCTCGTCCTGCTTCACCAAACCCAGGTCGCGCATCACCTTGGTCCAGAAGCGCGAGTACAGCAGGTGCAGGATCGCGTGCTCGATGCCGCCGATGTACTGGTCGACCGGCATCCAGTAGGCCGTGCCGGCATCGACCATCCTGTCGTTCTTCGCGCGCGTCGCGGCATCGACGCCATAGCGCGCGTAGTACCAGCTCGAGTCGACGAAGGTGTCCATCGTGTCGGTCTCGCGCCGGGCCGGCTTGCCGCACTTGGGGCAGCTGCACTTGAGGAAATCGTCGCGGCGGTTTAATGGGTTGCCGGAGCCGTCCGGCACGCAGTCCTCGGGCAGCACCACCGGCAGCTGCTCGTCGGGCACCGGCACCGAGCCGCACGCATCGCAGTGGATGATCGGGATCGGGCAACCCCAGTAGCGCTGGCGGGAAATGCCCCAGTCGCGCAGGCGGAACTGCACCTGCTTGCCGCCGAGGTCCTTCGCCGCGAGGTCGGCGGCGATGGCGTCGATGGCCTGCTGGCAGTTCAGGCCGTCGTACTTGCCGGAATTGACGCAGACGCCGTTTTCCTTGTCGGCATACCACTCCTGCCAGGCGTCGAGCGACCATGGCTTGCCCGGCACGTCGATGACCTGCTTGATGGCCAGCCCGTATTTCCTGGCGAAGGCGAAGTCGCGCTCGTCGTGCGCCGGCACGGCCATCACCGCGCCCTCGCCGTAGCTCATCAGCACGTAGTTGCCGACCCACACCTCGACCTGCTCGCCGGTGAGCGGATGATCGACGAAGATGCCGGTCGGCATGCCCTTCTTCTCCATCGTCGCGAGATCGGCTTCCATCACCGAGCCGCGCTTGCATTCCTCGATGAAGGCGGAGAGCTTGGCGTTGTTCTGCGCTGCGCGTGTGGCCAGCGGATGCTCGGCGGCGACGGCGACGAAGGTCACGCCCATGATCGTGTCGGCGCGCGTGGTGTAGACCCAGAGCTTCTCCTGCTTGCCGTCCAGTTCATAGGGGAAGGCGAAGCGCACGCCGAAGCTCTTGCCGATCCAGTTGGCCTGCATGAGCTTGACGCGCTCGGGCCAGCCGGGCAGCGTGTCCAGCGCGGCCAGCAGCTCGTCGGCATACTGCGTGATCGCCAGGTAGTAACCGGGAATCTCGCGCTTCTCGACCAGCGCGCCGGTGCGCCAGCCGCGGCCTTCGATCACCTGCTCGTTGGCGAGCACGGTCTGGTCGACCGGATCCCAGTTCACCACCTGCGTCTTCTTGTAGGCGATGCCATTTTCGAGCATGCGCAGGAACAGCCACTGGTTCCACTTGTAGTACTCGGGCTTGCAGGTCGCCAGCTCGCGCTCCCAGTCGAGGGCGAAGCCCAGCGACTGGAGCTGTTTCTTCATGTAGGCGATGTTGTCGTAGGTCCACTGCGCCGGCGGCACCTTGTTCTGGATCGCGGCGTTCTCGGCCGGCAGGCCGAAGGCGTCCCAACCCATCGGCTGCAGCACGTTGTAGCCGCGCATCTTGTGCGAGCGGGCCAGCACGTCGCCGATCGTGTAGTTGCGCACGTGGCCCATGTGCAGCTTCCCCGACGGGTAGGGGAACATCGACAGGCAGTAGTATTTCGGCTTGGCCGGGTCCGGATCGACGTTGAACGCACGCGCGGCGTTCCAGTGGGCCTGGGCGGCCTGTTCTATGACGCTGGGTTGGTATTTTTCCTGCATGGCCGGGAGGCTGGGCGCACGATTCGACAAGAGGGCGGATTATACGCCCGCCCCCTGTTCCGGCCGGGAAAAGGGCGTCAGCCGAAGGAGAGTGGCCGGAAGCTGCGCCAGCCGCGCTGGCTGTTGAGCGTCAGCGCGTCGAGCACGGCGAGCGGCGCCTGCCAGAGGCTTTCGTTGAGGCGCGCCCAGCGGCGCCAGCCGAACGAGGCCGCGTCCTCGCGCAGGCTTTCGGCCGCCACCAGTTCCAGCAGGCGGTCCATCGCCGCCTGCCAATAGGCGGGCGTCTCGGTTTCGCCCGTCGCATGGGCGGCATGGCGCTGCGCCGCATGCCAGAGGATTTCGGCGCGATGCAGCCCGATCCCGGCCTTGTGGGCCAGCCAGGGGAGAATCTTCGGATTGTCGGATGTCGTCTTCATGGTCGGCTCCTTTCGCCGCAGTCGCGCAATTTTGTTGCGCCGCAGCATTTAACCATGAGATGGGGTGGCGGGCAAAAAGTTCAATGGGAAGAGTAGACTGCGCGCTTCAACCACAGAGAGCTAACCCATTGAATTTACTGGACGGACTTAACGAACCGCAACTGGCGGCCGTCACGTTGCCGCCACAGCATGCCCTGATCCTGGCCGGGGCCGGCTCGGGCAAGACGCGCGTATTGACCACCCGCATCGCCTGGCTGATCTCGACCGGCCAGGCCAGCCCGCAGAGCATCCTGGCGGTCACCTTCACCAACAAGGCGGCGAAGGAGATGCTCGGACGTCTGGCCGCGATGCTGCCGATCAACGTGCGCGGCATGTGGATCGGCACCTTCCACGGCCTGTGCAACCGCATGCTGCGCGCCCATTACCGCGATGCCGGATTGCCGCAGCTGTTCCAGATCCTCGACTCGGCCGACCAGTTGTCCGCCGTCAAGCGCTTGCTGAAATCCCTCAACGTCGATGACGAGAAGTTCCCGCCGCGCGAACTGTGCTGGTTCATCAATGCCCAGAAGGAGGCCGGCCTGCGCCCGGCGGCGGTCGAAGCCTGGGACGAGTACACCCGCAAGCGCGTCGAACTCTACGAAGCCTACGAGGCGCAATGCCAGAAGGAGGGGGTCGTCGACTTCGCCGAACTGCTCTTGCGCTGCCACGAACTGCTGGAGCGCAACGAGCCGCTGCGCCGCCATTACCAGGAGCGCTTCCGCCACATCCTCGTCGACGAGTTCCAGGACACCAACAAGCTGCAATACCGCTGGCTGAAGTTACTGACAGGAGAGAGCGCTGCGCTGTTCTGCGTCGGCGACGACGACCAGTCGATTTACGCCTTCCGCGGCGCCGACGTCGGCAACATGCGCGATTTCGAGCGCGAGTTCAAGGTGCGGAACCTGATCCGCCTCGAGCAGAACTACCGCTCGCAGGGCAACATCCTCGACGCCGCCAACGCCATCATCCGCAACAACCCCTCGCGCCTCGGCAAGAACCTGTGGACCGAGGCCGGCGCCGGCGAGCCGATCCGCGTGCATGAATCCTGGTCCGACGGCGACGAGGCCCGCTTCATCGTCGAGGAAGTGAAGGCGCTGGTGCGCGACGGGATCATGCGCTCCCAGATCGCGCTGCTCTACCGCAGCAACGCCCAGAGCCGCGCGCTCGAGCACGCACTGTTCAACGCCGGCATCCCCTATCGCGTCTATGGCGGCCTGCGCTTCTTCGAGCGCGCCGAGATCAAGCATGCGCTCGCCTATCTGCGCCTGATCGCCAACGCCGACGACGACACGGCATTTTCGCGCGTGGTGAACTTCCCGACGCGCGGCATCGGCGCGCGCAGCGTCGAACGGCTGGCCGACGCGGCCAAGGCGCACGGCGGCAGCCTGCACGCGGCGATCCCGCAGGTGTCCGGCGCCGGCGGCGCCAAGCTCGCCGCCTTCGCCGCCCTGCTCGCCAGGCTGCGCGAGGCCGCCAGCCTGCCGCTGCCGGAACTCGTCGCGCACGTGCTCGACCTCTCCGGCCTGCGCACGCACTACCAGCACGAGAAGGAAGGCCAGGAGCGTCTCGCCAACCTCGACGAACTGGTCAATGCCGCCAGCAGCTTCGTCGCCGAGGAAGGCACGGCGAGCGCCGAAGGCGAGCTGTCGGCCGACCTGATCGCATTCCTCGCGCACGCCGCGCTCGAGGCCGGCGAACACCAGGCCGGCGAAGGCGACGACGCGCTGCAGCTGATGACCGTGCACTCCGCCAAGGGCCTCGAGTTCGACGTCGTCTTCATCTGCGGCCTCGAGGAAGGGTTGTTCCCGCACGAGAACAGCCTCGTCGAGGAACGGGGACTGGAGGAAGAGCGCCGCCTGATGTACGTCGCCGTGACGCGCGCACGCCAGCGCCTCTACCTCTGCCACGCGCAGACGCGCATGCTGCACGGCCAGACGCGCTACAACCTGCCCTCGCGCTTCATCGACGAGATTCCCGCGGCGCTGCTCAAGTTCCTCACCGCGCGGGCCGGCCGGAGCGGCCATGCCACCTACGGCGCCGCCTCGCCAGCGCCGGGTTTCCCGTCCCCCGCCCGCCGGAGTGAAAGCGACGCCGGCTTCCGCATCGGCCAGACGGTGATGCATGCCAAGTTCGGCCTCGGCGTCATCGTCAACGCCGAAGGCGGCGGCAGCGACGCGCGCGTGCAGATCAACTTCGGCAACGCCGGCATGAAGTGGCTGGCGCTGTCGGTCGCCAAGCTGACGCCGGTCTGAACGCGATGGCGGCGCTCGGCCTGCTGCTCGGGCTGACCGGACTGCTGCTGGCCGCCCGCTGGCTCGTCCGGCGCGGGCTCGCCGCGCCGCGCGTGGCCGAGCGTGGCAACCCCGGCGATTTCGGCCTGCCCTTCCGCACCGTCTCGTTTCCGACGGCCAACGGGCGGACGCTGCGCGGCTGGTTCATTCCGGCCGACCATGCGTCGGCGACGGCGGTCGCCGTGCTGCACGGCTGGGGCGGCAATGCCGAGACGATGCTGCCGCTCGCCGCGCCGCTGCACCGCCAGGGCCGCGCCGTGCTGCTGTTCGACGCGCGCTGCCATGGCATGAGCGACGGCGACGCGTTCGTTTCGCTGCCGCGCTTCGCCGAAGATCTCGAGCACGCCATCGACTGGCTGCGTGGCCAGCCGGGCATCGATGTGCAGCGCATCGCGGCGATCGGCCATTCGGTCGGCGCCGGTGCCGCCTTGCTGGCCGCCTCAAGCTCGTCCCGGCTGGCCGCCGTCGTCAGCATCGCCGCCTTCGCGCACCCGGCAGCGATGATGCGCCGCTGGCTCGCCTGGCGCCGCATTCCCTACCGGCCGTTCGGCTGGGCGATTCTCGAATACGTGCAGCATGTCATCGGCACGCGCTTCGCGCGCATCGCGCCGGTCAACACGATCCGCCGCGTCCGATGCCCGGTGCTGCTCGCCCACGGCACCGACGACGTCACCGTGCCGGTCGAAGAAGCGCGACAGATCTTTGCGAACCGCGCGCACGACGCGGTAGAGTTGCTGCTGCTGCAGGGCGGCCACGACGAATACGCCGAGATGGATCTCGGCATCGGGGCGATGCTCGATTTTCTGGCGCGCCGCCTGCCGGCGGCCGATTAGACGGATTATTCGTATAACATAGCCGCCATGCCCGCCCCCGCTGAAATCCGCCAACTCGTCGAGCGCTTCGAGGCCAACCTCGACAGCTATCGCGGCGGCTCCTACAACGAAACCCTGCTGCGCCGCGACTTTCTCGATCCGCTGTTCAAGGCGCTCGGCTGGGATATCGACAATGCCCAGGGCTATGCCGAGGCCTTCCGCGAAGTCGTGCATGAGGATGCCATCAAGGTCGGCGGCTCGACCAAGGCGCCCGACTACAGTTTCCGCATCGGCGGGCGGCGCATCTTTTTTCTTGAGGCGAAGAAGCCATCGGTCGTCATCAAGGACGATCCCGGCCCGGCCTACCAGTTGCGCCGTTATGCCTGGTCGGCGAACCTGCCGCTGTCCATCCTCTCGGATTTCGAGGAATTCGCCGTCTACGATTGCCGCATCAAGCCCGCACCTGGCGACAAACCCGCCAAGGGGCGCTTGCTCTACCTGACCTTCCGCGACTATCTCGACCGCTGGGACGAGATCGCCGGCATCTTTTCCCGCGAGGCCGTGCTCAAGGGCAGCTTCGACCGTTACGCCAGTTCCGCCAAGGGCAAGCGCGGCACGACCGGGGTGGATGGCGACTTCCTCGCACAGATCGAGGGCTGGCGGGAAACGCTGGCGAAGAACATCGCACTGCGCAACCCGGGTATCGAGGTGCGCGATCTCAACTTCGCCGTGCAGGCCACCATCGACCGCATCGTCTTCCTGCGCATCTGCGAGGACCGCGGCATCGAGCCGCTCAACCGCCTGCAGGGACTGACCAACGGCGCCGGCATCTACGCGCGGCTGGCGCATGTGTTCCGCGAAGCGGACGACCGCTACAACTCTGGCCTGTTCCACTTCAAGGCAGAGAGGGGGCGCGCCGGCAGCCCGGACGAATTCACGCTCGGCCTCAAGGTCGACGACAAGGTGCTCAAGGCGCTGATCCTCGGCCTCTACTATCCGGAAAGCCCCTACGAGTTCTCGGTGTTGCCGGCCGACATTCTCGGCCAGGTCTATGAGCGCTTTCTCGGCAGCGTCATCCGCCTCACCGCCGGCGGGCAAGCGAAGATCGAGGAAAAACCCGAGGTCAAGAAGGCCGGCGGTGTCTATTACACACCGACCTATATCGTCGACTACATCGTCAGGCAGACGGTCGGACGGCTGTGCGAGAACAAGGCCCCGAAGGATGTGGCGAAGCTTTCCATCCTCGATCCGGCCTGCGGCTCGGGTTCCTTCCTGATCGGCGCTTATCAATACCTGCTCGACTGGCATCTCGCCTGGTATGCCGCCAACGAACCGGAAAAGCACGCCAAGGGCAAGGAGCCGAAAGTCTATCGCGCCGGCGACGGCTGGCGGTTAACCGGCCATGCATCTTTGCTACTTCGACGAGAACAAGCACACCGCCGAAAACCCGGTGTTCTATATCGGCGGCCTGATGATTCCGGACGCGAAGGCGCTCGAATTTGAGCGCACGCTGTCGCAAATCGCCTTCAACTTCTTCGGCTCGCGCACTCTGGCCGTCCATACCGAACTGCACGGCAAGGAACTGTTCCACGGCAAGGGTAACGCCAAGGGCCGCAAACTGGAAGAACGTGTCCAGGTCTTTCAGGACGTGGCGATGTTCGTCACCGACAACGCCATCCCGGTGCGTTTGGTACGAATCGACGTGGTGCGGCACCAGCAGAAATACAAATATCCGACCCCGCCGTACCGGCTTGGCCTGATGCTGATCCTGGAGCGTTTTTGCGAGTATCTCGATACCGTCGATGATCTGGGGCTGGTGTTCGGCGATCACGAAGCCGACGAAGTCACTGGCGCGGTCGTCGATTTTTCCGAATTCAAGTCGCAGGGCAAGACGCCGATGTACTTCGGCCGCCCGCTAGGCCGGCTGCTCGACACCGTGTATTTCACCCAGTCGCACCATAGCCGCTTTCTGCAAGTGGCCGATCTGCTGGTCTATATGGCGGGACGCTACGAGAACTGGGCGGACGTACCGGACAAATGGCACGAGCAGGCGGTAAAGACGGCGTGGGAAAAAGTGAAGGCCAGCGGGAACCTGTTGATTCAGCGCTGGCCTTGAGTGTCTGGAACGACCGGCTTCCGAAGGAAGGGCTCGCTTTGGAACGAGAACACCAGTCGCAGATGCATGCTAGCCGAGCAGCACGGCTCGGTCAACCAAGGATTTGATGGGGTAAGGCCATGAAGATTGAAACCAACGGCATCGACATCCACTACGAGATTTCCGGCCAGGCGCCCGGCCGCCCCTGGGTGACGCTGGCGCACTCGCTGGCGACCGACCTCACGCTCTGGGACGGCGTCGCCGCGGCGCTCGCGTCCCGCTTCAACGTGCTGCGCTACGACGCGCGCGGCCATGGCCGGAGCGATGCGCCGGCAGGGCCTTACGACTTCCCGACGCTGGTCGGCGACCTCGTCGGCCTGCTCGACGCCCTGCGGATCGAACGCACGCATTTCGTCGGCCTGTCGATGGGCGGCATGCTCGGCCAGCACTTTGCCCTGGCGGCGCCCGGGCGGCTCGACAAGCTCGTGCTCGTGAGCACCTCGAGCCGCACGCCGCCCGAGGGCCGCGCGCTGTGGGACGAGCGCATCGCCGTCGCCCGCGGCCAGGGGATGCAGGCGCATGTCGAAGCCACGCTGGCGCGCTGGTTCACCGCGCCGTATCGGGCAGCGCATCCGGAGGTGATGGCGCGCATCGGCGCATTGATCGCGGCAACGCCGGCAGCCGGCTTCGCCGGCTGGGGCGCGGCGATCTGCTCGCTCGATGTCACCGCGCAACTCGGCGCGATCAAGGCGCCGACGCTGGTGGTGGGCGGGGCGGACGATCCCGGCACGCCGCCGGCACTGAGCCGGACCATCGCAGCGGCGATCCCCGGCGCGCGGCTGGCGATCGTTCCGCAGGCCTCGCACCAGCTGGTGATCGAGCAGGCGGAGATCTTCAATCGCCTGCTGCTCGATTTCCTCGGCTGATAGAAACTCGGCGCCGGCGAGGCGGCCTCAGGCCCTTTTCTTCTGACGCGCCGCCTGGCGCCGCCCCTGCAGCGCGTCGAACAGGCGCTCGAACTCGCCGGTCAGCTTGTGGCGCGGGTCGAGATGGATCATCGGTTTCGCCTGCTGGTGCGATTCCTTGATCTTCACCGAGGCGGAGAGGAAGGGCTCGAGCACCGGCAGGTTCTCGGCGCGCAGCTCTTCGACGACCTGCTGCGGCAGGCTGGCGCGCGCCTGGAACTGGTTGACGACGATGCCCTCGACCTCAAGCTCGGCGTTATGGTCGGCGCGGATCTCGGCCACGTTGTCGAGCAGCGTGTAAAGGGCGCGGCGGGCGAATTCGTCGCAGTCGAACGGGATCAGGCAGCGGTCGGCGGCGATCAGCGCCGAGCGCGTATAGAAGTGCAGCGCCGGCGGCGTGTCGATCCAGATCTCGTCGAAGCCTGCCAGGGCGTCGAGCGACTCGCGCAGCTTGTAGATCTTGTAGCGCGACTCGAGCTTGGCCTGCAGTTCCTCGAGCGCGGCGTCGGCCGGCATGAGGAACAGGTTCTCGAACGGCGTGGCGTGGATGAAGTCCTCGGTCGCCTTCGGCCGCAGCTTGAAGTTGAGCATCTGGTCGAAGAATTCGGTCACCGTCGTCTCCAGGGCGTCGGCCGCCGCACCGAGCAGGTAGCGCGTCGAATTGGCCTGGGGGTCGAGATCGACCACGAGGGTGCGGGCGCCGCGCTTGGCGGCGATGGCGGCGAGGTTGCAGGCGATGGTGCTCTTGCCGACACCGCCTTTCTGATTGAAGACGACACGTTTCATGAGGGCTCCCTTCCGACGAGGCCGGCATTCTCGCACAGCGCCGTGACGGTTTTCGGTCATGGCGGCGTCAGGCGGGCGGAGTAAGATTGCGCCTCCATTGCCATTGCGTATCGCCCCATGAACCAAACCAATATCGACGCCGGCGCCGACCTGGCCGCCGCCGCCCTCGAATACCACGCCGGCCCGACGCCCGGCAAGATCGCCGTCGTCCCCACCAAGAGCCTGACCAACCAGCGCGATCTCGCGCTCGCCTATTCCCCCGGCGTCGCCGCCGCCTGCGACGCGATCGTCGCCGACCCGGCCGCCGCCTCGCGCCTGACCGCGCGCGCCAATCTCGTCGCCGTCGTCACCAACGGCACGGCCGTGCTCGGCCTCGGCAACATCGGCCCGCTCGCCGCCAAGCCGGTGATGGAAGGCAAGGGCGTGCTGTTCAAGAAGTTCGCCGGCATCGACGTCTTCGACATCGAGCTGGCCGAGCCCGACCCGGACAAGCTGATCGACCACATCGCCGCGATGGAACCGACCTTCGGCGGCATCAACCTCGAGGACATCAAGGCGCCGGAATGCTTCGCCATCGAGGCGAAGCTGCGCGAGCGCATGCGCATCCCGGTGTTCCACGACGACCAGCACGGCACGGCGATCGTCGTCGGCGCCGCCGTGCTCAACGGCCTGCACCTGGTCGGCAAGCACATCGACGAAGTGAAGCTGGTCACCTCGGGCGCCGGCGCCGCCGCGCTGGCCTGCCTCGACCTGCTGGTGAGCCTCGGCGTGCGGGTCGAGAACATCTGGGTCACCGACATCGAAGGCCTGGTCTACGAAGGCCGCACCAAGCTCATGGATCCGGTCAAGGCGCGCTACGCGAAGAAGACCGAACAGCGCACGCTCGCCGAGGCGATCGCAGGCGCCGACGTCTTCCTCGGCCTGTCGGCCGGCGGCGTGCTCAAGCCGGAGATGGTGGCGAAGATGGCGGCCGAGCCGCTGATCCTCGCGCTCGCCAACCCGACGCCGGAAATCCTGCCCGAGCAAGTGCAACAGGTGCGCTCCGACGCGATCATGGCCACCGGCCGCTCGGACTACCCGAACCAGGTCAACAACGTGCTGTGCTTCCCGTTCATCTTCCGCGGCGCGCTCGACGCCGGCGCGACGACGATCAACGAGCCGATGAAGCTCGCCGCCGTGCGCGCGCTGGCCGAGCTGGCGCAGGCGGAAAGCTCGGACGTCGTGGCGATGGCCTACGGCGGCGAGTCGTCGCGCTTCGGTCCCGACTACCTGATCCCGCGCCCCTTCGATCCGCGCCTGATCGTCAAGGTGGCGCCGGCCGTGGCGCAGGCGGCGATGGACTCGGGCGTGGCGACGCGGCCGATCGCCGACATGGCGGCCTACCGCGAGAAGCTCAACAGCTTCGTCTATCACTCCGGCTTCATCATGAAGCCGGTGTTCGCCGCCGCCAAGCAGGCGCCGCGGCGGGTCATCTATTGCGAGGGCGAGGACGAACGCACGCTGCGCGCGGTGCAGACGGTGCTCGACGAAGGACTCGCGCAGCCCGTCGTGATCGGCCGTCCCGAGGTGATCCAGTCGCGCATCGAGCGCGCCGGCCTGGCGATCGCCGCCGGCCGCGACTTCGAGATCGTCAATCCGGACAACGACCCGCGCTACAAGGACCTCTGGCAGGAATACCACCAGCTGCGCGGCCGCCAGGGCATCACGCCCGAGATCGCCAAGCAGCGGCTGCGCTCGGACAACACCCTGATCGGCTGCATGCTGCTCAGGCGCGGCGAGGTCGATGCGGTGCTGTGCGGCACGGTCGGCAAGCAGGTCAAGCACCTCAACCAGGTGCGCGACGTGATCGGCCTCGAGGCCGACGCGCACTGCTTCGCCGCGATGAACCTGCTGCTGCTGCCCAGCCACACGCTGTTCATCTGCGACACCTACGTCAACGAGAACCCGAGCGCCGAGATGCTCGCCGAGATCACGCTGATGGCGGCCAAGGAAGTGCGCCGCTTCGGCTTGGCGCCCAAGATCGCCCTGCTCTCGCACTCGAGCTTCGGCAGCCTGCGCACCGAATCGGCGCTGAAGATGAGCCGCACCCGCGAGCTGATCGAGACGCGCGCGCCCGACCTCGAGGTCGATGGCGAAATGCACGGCGACGCCGCGATGTCGGAGGAGATCCGCCAGCGTCTCTATCCGGACTGCAAGCTCAAGGGCAAGGCCAACCTGCTGGTGATGCCCAACCTCGACGCCGCCAACATCGCCTTCAACCTGATCAAGGCGATAAACGGCGACGGCGTGACGGTCGGCCCGATCCTGCTCGGCGCGGCCAGGCCGGTGCATATCCTGACGCCGACGGCGACGGTGCGCCGTCTCGTCAACATGACCGCGCTGGCGGTCGTCGATGCCAACCACCTGCGGAACAAGCCATAGCATGCGGAGGTTGATGGTCGCCAACCCGAAGGGCGGCGTCGGCAAAAGCACGCTGGCGACCAACCTGGCCGGCTGGCTGGCGCAGCGCGGCCACAGCGTCATGCTCGGCGACATCGACCGCCAGCAGTCCGCGCGCGAATGGCTGCGCCTGCGTCCCCCGGCGCTGCCCTTCATCGCCACCTGGGACCTCCGGCCGGACGGGCCGGCGCGGCCGCCGCCGGGCACCACGCACGTCGTGCTCGACACCCCGGCCGGCCTGCACGGCAAGAAGCTCGCGCACGTGCTCAAGCTGGTCGACCGCGTGATCGTGCCGCTCGCCCCCTCGCTGTTCGACATTCTCGCCACGCGCCATTTCCTCGACGCGCTGCTCGAGGAAAAGGAAGTGCGCAAGGGCGCGGTGGAGATCGCCGTGGTCGGCATGCGCGTCGATGCACGCACGCGCGCCGCCGCCGAGCTGGAGCGTTTTCTTCTCGATCTCGGCCTGCCGGTCATCGCCCACCTGCGCGACACGCAGAACTACGTGCAGGCGGCCGCGCACGGCCTGACCATCTTCGACCTGCCGGCCTCGCGCGCCGCCCAGGATTGGGAGCAGTGGGCGCCGATCCTGCGCTGGGCCGAAGCGGCCTAGAACAACTCGATATCCGCGGCCGGCCGCAGCAGGGCGACGAACTCCTCGCCGCCGAAGCGGAACAGCTTGTCCTGCACGCGAAAGCTTTCACGCATCAGGTTGGCCAGCAGGATCAGCACCTCGTCGCCGATCAGATGGCCGAAGCGGTCGTTGATCAACTTGAAGCGATCGATGTCCATCACGCCGAGCCAGTGGTCGCGCGCCGCCGGATTGCCGTGGCGCCGCTGCGGCAGATGGAGCGCACCGCCGGCCGCATCGTCCTGCAAGGGAATGTTGGCGAGAATCCGCATCAGGTACTCGTCGAAGGTCTTGCGGTTGAGCAGGCGGGTCAGCGTGTCGGTCTCGCTGTACTCGAGCAGCGCCAGGCAATTCCTCAGCAGGGAGGCGAAACCCTGCACGATGCCGATCTCGTCCGCCGTGAAGGGCGCCGGGCGCTCCAGCACCAGAAAGCCCAGCGGCTCGTGCCGGTCGTTGCGGACCATCTGCACCAGCCGCACGCTGTCGTCGGGCAGCCGGTCGAACTCCGGCGCATCATGGCCGAAACGTCTCCGCAGGTAGGGGTGGTTCTCGATCGAACCCGTCCGGTCCGGCCAGGCGAAGTTGTCGTCGTGAGATACCCCTGTCCCGGCACCGGCGATCTCGGTGGACAGACCGACCAGGAAGGACGTCGCCCGCGGCATGATCTTGTGCAGTTCGCTGCGCGCCGTCCCAAGGATGCGATGCAGTGCTTCGACCACGGCCGATCCGATCTCCCCGCGCCGGCGGCTGCGCGTGATCAAGTCGACATGGTGGAGGATGGGGTTCATGTTTCAGAATAGCCCATGCACCATCTTCGCGAGCAGCAGCAGGATGACGCCGGCGAAGATTTTCTTCAGCGTCGCCACCGGCAGACGGTGCGCGGCCTTCGCCCCGAACGGCGCGGTGAGCATGCTGGCGGCCACGCAGGCCGCCAGCGCCGGCAGATGGATGTAGCCGAAGCTGCCGTCCGGCAGCCCCTCCCCACCGACGCCGCCCACCAGATAGCCGAGCGTGCCGGCCACCGCGATGGGGAAGCCGATCGCGGCGGAGGTGCCGATCGCGTGATGCATCTTGACGTTGCACCAGGTCATGAAGGGCACCGACAGCGAGCCGCCGCCGATGGCGACCAGCGCCGAGACCGCGCCGATGCCGCCGCCGACGAGGAACATGCCGGACGTGCCCGGCAGCTGGCGCGCGGGCTTGGGCTTGATGTTGGCGAGCATCTGGAAGGCGACGTAGCTCATGAACACCGTGAAGAAGATCGCCAGCGGCCGCGTCGGCACGACGCTGGCGAGCTGCGCGCCGAGGAAGGTGCCGAGCAGGATGCCCGGCGCGATGGCGCGCACGATCGGCCATTGCACCGCACCGTGCCGGTGATGGGCGCGCAGGCTGGAAATCGAGGTGAACACGATGGCAGCCATCGAGGTGCCGAGCGCCAGATGCATCAGGTGTTCCTGCGGGAAGCCCTGCGCCGCGAACATCAGCGCGAGCACCGGCACCATGATCGCACCGCCGCCGACGCCGAGCAGACCGGCGAAGAAACCGGCGACGGCACCGAGCATGAGATAACCGACGATCCAGATCACTTGATCAGGTTGTTGATGATGAAGTCCCACTCGGCCGGGTCGACCGGCGTGATCGACAGCCGGTTGCCGCGCTGGAGCACGCGCATGTGGGCAAGCTCGGGATGGGCGCGCAGTTCGTCGAGTCCGATCAGTCGCGTCTTTCTGACGATGCGGACGTCGACATTCACCCAGCGCGGATCCTTGGGCGTCGATTTCGGGTCGTAGTAGGGACTCGCCGGATCGAACTGGGTTCGATCCGGATAAGCGAGCCTGGCCACCTCGGCAATGCCGGCGATGCCCGGCTGCGGGCAGGAGGAGTGGTAGAAGAACACGCCGTCGCCCACCCGCATCTGGTCGCGCATGAAGTTGCGTGCCTGGTAGTTGCGCACGCCCCACCAGTCGACGGTCTGGTTCGGCATCGCCAGCACGTCGTCGATGCCGACGACGGACGGCTCCGATTTCATCAGCCAGTAGCGCAAGGCTTCCTCCGCTCTGTGACCGAAAAAGCAAAAGGCGGCGTTGCCGCCGCCTTTTGCCAAGCTGGGTGCCTCTTCTTACCGCTTGGCAGGCTTGGCCGCCGCGGGGGCCGGCGCCGGAGCGGTTTCCGGCGGCAGCAGCTCGGGACGGGCCTTCAGGGCGTCGGCAAATACCTTCTCCTTGTCGACGGTCACGGCCAGATCGCCCTCGGGCGGGCAGACCGCAGCCGGATCGAACTCGGCCGTCTCTTCCTGCGGCGCGACATTCTCGGTTTCCAGACGCTGCAGGTCCATCTGCTGCAGCAGCTTGCCCATGCCGGCCTGGGTGCGGGCGTAGGCATAGAACTGGTCATGCAGGCCGTTCTGGTAGGCGCGGCGCGCATCGAACAATTCGTTTTCGGTATCGAGCAGGTCGAGCAGGGTGCGCTGGCCGATGTCGAACTGCTTGCGGTAGGCGTCGCGCGCCTTCTCGGTCGCCAGCTGGTGCTGGTCGAGGTATTCGATCTGCTCGGCCAGCTTCCTGAGATCGTTGAAGCCGATCGAAACGGCCTGGCGGATGTCGCGGCAGGCCTTGTCGCGCAGATCCTTGGCGACGTTCACGCGCTCGGCGTACTGGCGCTGCTTGGCCTTGTCCGAACCGCCGTTGTAGAGGTTCATGTTCATGACAAGGCCATAGCTGGTACGCCAACCATCCGGGCTGTAGGGGGTGATTTCTGAGATGCCGTCCTTGTTGTGTGTGTAGTCGTGACGTGCCTGGAAATACAGCTTCGGCATGAAGGCGGCATCGGTGCCGCGCGCCTCGGCCAGCGCCGAAACGATGTTCTCCTGGGCGGCGAGGATGGCCGGGTTGTTCTGGTAGCCGGACGACACCGCCTCGGCGCGGGTCTTCGGGATGTCCTTGTCGAACAGGGCGACTTCCTTCATGTCGGCCGGGGGCGCCTTGCCGACGATGCGCTCGAAGCGCGCCGTCACGTCGTGCAGGTTGCTGGTTTCGACCAGCAGGTTCGATTCGGCCAGCGCCAGGCGGCCGCCCGCCTGCTCGAGGTCGACCTGGCGGCCGACGCCCGCCTTGACGCGGCGGTTGATTTGCTCGTAGATGGCGCGGTGCTGGATGTAGTTTTCCTCGGCCAGCTTGGCGAGCTTGCGATAGCGCAGCACGTCGTTGTAGGCGCGCGCGACTTCCAGCGCGGTTTCCTCGGTCTTGTCGAGCAGCTCGAAGTAGCGCACGCGCTGGGCATAGCTCAGGCGCTCGACCTCGCTGCGGGTCGCGAAGCCGTCGAACAGCATCTGGTTCAGAAAGACGCTGGCGCCCTCGGTCGGATAGCTGATATCGACGGGATCTTCATGGCGACGCTCGCGCATCGCGGAGAGGCTCGCGTCGAGCTTGGGCAGGTAGCCGCCCTTCGCGACGTCGATGTTCTCGGTGGCTTCGCGATAGGCGTGCCACTTGGAAACGACTTCAGGATTGCGCAACGCCGCTTCCTGCGCCGCTTCCTTCAGGTCGTAGGCATAACTCGGTGCCGCGCACACCGCGAAGCAGGACAGGACGGCGACGCTCAGACGATTCAAATGGGGTTTGCGCATGTTTTGGCTCCGATCATCATTTCATGAATCCCTAAATTTGCAGCTATTTTGTCTTCGCGGCGAAGATAGCACTTTGCCGATCGCATGGATACAAAGATTTACTACAAGTCCATGGCGCCACCGGCAAGAAATCCGTTTGCTGTGTTGTTTTTGCAACATCGCGGCCAAGCATTCTGGGTATGATGAGCCGATGAGCGGCGGTCAGCGAGGCGGTCAGCGACATTCCTTCCGCATTCCCCTCGGGGGGGCGCTCGCCCTGCTGGCGGGCGGGGCGGGGCTGGCCGCATGGCTGGCGGTGGCTGCACCCGGCTACGACAAGATGCTCCAGCTCGCCCAGTCGCGCTACGGCAGCAAGGCCGGGCAGATGATCCGCGACTGGGAGCAGATGATGCAGGCCGCCGCGGCGATGGACGAGATGGGCAAGATCCGGCGCGTCAACGAGTTCTTCAACCGCAAGGTGCAATACGGCGAGGACCAGGCGGTGTGGGGACAGAACGACTACTGGGCGACGCCGCTCGAGTTCATGGGGCGCGGCATCGGCGACTGCGAGGACTTCTCGATCACCAAGTATTTCGCGCTGCGCAGCCTCGGCGTGCCCAACGAGAAGCTGCGCATCACCTACGTCAAGGCGCGCATCGGCGGGCCGCGCAGCGACGTCACCCAGGCGCACATGATCCTCAGCTACTACGAGGATCCGGCCGGCGAACCGTTCATCCTCGACAACCTGATCACCGAAGTGCGGCCCGCCGCGCGCCGCCCCGACCTGATGCCGGTGTTCAGCTTCAACAGCGAGGGCCTGTGGACCGGCAGCGGCGCCGCCGAGAAGAAGGACGCCAGCGGCTCCACCGCCAAGCTCTCGCGCTGGCGCGACCTGATCGCCCGCATGCAGGCGGAGGGCTACGAATGACCGTCGCGGCCAGCCGCCAACCCGTTCACTTTTCGGAGGACTAAGCGCATGTCCCTCTTCAGACGCATCTGGCTCACCATCATCGGCCTGACGCTCGCCGCCTTCCTCGGCAGCCTGCTCGTCAATACGCTCACGGCGCGGAACTATCTCGAGAAGCAGCTGTTCATCAAGAACCGCGACAACGCCACCGCGCTCGCCCTGTCGATGTCGCAGCAGACCGACAAGGATCAGGTGACGATGGAGCTGCTGCTCTCCGCCCTGTTCGACAACGGCCACTACCAGCAGATCAAGCTCACCGACCCCGCCGGCAACGTGATCGTCGAGCGCACCGCCCCGGCCGACCTCGAGCTCGGCGCGCCGGCCTGGTTCGTCCGGCTGCTGCCGATCCGCGTCGATCCCGGCGTCGCCCACATCACCGAAGGGTGGAAGCAGTACGGCACCATTTCGCTCGCCAGCCACAGCAAGTTCGCCTACCAGGATCTCTGGCAGGGCACGCTCGAGCTGGTCGGCTGGTTCATCGCCGGCGGCATCCTGGCCGGCGTGCTCGGCACCCTGATGCTGCGCCTGATCACCCGGCCGCTCGACCAGGTCGTCGCGCAGGCGCACGCGATCACCGAGCGCCGCTTCATCAGCGTGCCGGAGCCCAAGGTGCCCGAACTCAAGAGCGTGGTCGGCGCGATGAACGACATGGTCGCGCGCGTCAAGCAGATGTTCGCCGAGGAGGCCGCGCGCCTCGACGCGATGCGCAAGAAGCTCAACTACGACGCCAACAGCGGCCTGCCCAACCGCGACTATTTCATGGGCCGCCTGCGCGAGGCGCTGGAAAGCGAGGACTCCGCGCCCTACGGCGTGTTCATGATGCTGCGCCTCAAGGAACTCATCGAGATCAACCGCAAGCTCGGCCGCGCCGAAACCGACCGCCTGATGCGCGCCATCGGCGACACCCTCAAGGAGCTCTGCGGCAGCCACGACAAGTGGCTGCCGGGGCGCATCAACGGGCCCGACTTCGCCGTCATCGCCCAGAACCAGCACGCGGCCGGCGAACTGGCGCAAAAGCTGTCCGCCGCACTGCTCGCTCTGCGTGCCGAGCATTACCCCCAGATCGAGGAGCTGTTCCATCTCGGCGCCGCCCGCTACACGCGCGGCGACGCGATGGGCAAGGTGCTCTCCGGCTGCGACCAGCTGCTCGCCAAGGCCGAAGGCCAGGGCGCGAACACGATGGTCGTGCATGAGGGCGACGCCGCGGAGATCGCGGCGATCCCGGCCGAAACCTGGCGCGAGCTGATCTCCGAAGCCCTCAAGGAAGACCGCATCAAGCTGGTCAACTTCCCGGTCGTCGATGCCGGCGGCGCCAAGCTGATGCATCATGAAGGCGTCATCCGCCTGCAGACCGAGGCCGGCGGGCCGTGGCGGCCGGCGGGCGACTTCATGCCCTTCGCCGTGCGCCTCAAGCTCACGCCCTCGCTCGACCTCGGCGTCATCAAGCTCGCCCTCGACGCGCTGCGCAAGGAGGCCGGCAATCTCGCGATCAACCTCTCCGCCGAGACCTTCGCCGACGTCGATTTCCGCCGGCAGTTCATCGACCAGCTCAAGGGCCAGGGCGAACTGTGCCGGCGCCTCTGGGTGGAGGTGCCCGAATACGCGACGGTCAGCCACTTCGACGCCTTCCACGAACTCTGCCGCGAACTCAAGGCGCTGGGCTGCAAGGTGGGCATCGAGAACTTCGGGCGCAAGCTCGCCGCCGTCGACAAGCTCGCCGCCCTCGGCGTCGACTACGTCAAGATCGACACCAGCTTCGTGCGCGGCATCGACCAGAACGAGGGCAACCGCGAATTCCTCAAGGGCCTGTGCAAGATGGTGCACAGCATCGGCATCATGGTCATCGCCGTCGGCGTGCAGAACCAGCAGGAACTCGACGCGCTGGTCGCGCTCGGCTGCGACGGCGTCACCGGCCCGGCGGTGCTGGAGCCGAACTGAGACCGGCTCAGAACAGCGCCTGGTCGTCCTCGTTGCGGAAGATCTGCAGCGCGTTCACCGAGCTGCGCAGCGAGCGGCGCTCGAGCAGCTTGGCCTGCGCCGCCTCGGGCAGGTCGGTGAAGCGGATCAGGTTCTTGGCGATCAGGGTCTCGATCAGGTCCTCGAGCACCCGCACCATGCCCTGGTCCGAGTCCGCCAGGCGTTCGAGCGCATCGGCCGTTTCATGCGACACCGCATCCTTCTCGCGTTGGACGTCCGACATTTCCCTCTCCCTCGTCAGCAATGGCCGACAGCATAGCGCAGCCGGCCATGCGCTGCATGCGCCGCCCCGCCAGCGCCGATTTAATGGCGCGACATATGGCGCAGGCATCGCGGTATTATCGAAATTCCCGCGCCAGAGCGTACGAATCCCCATGAACATCGCGGTCGAAGTCAGCAAGCACGCCTATTCGCGGCCTGAGGCGGTTGCCATTCACCTGCCGGACCGCACCTTGACCTTCCGTGAGCTGGACGAGGCAGTCAAACAATTGGCGGGCCATTTCGTCGGGCATGGAATCAGTGCCGGCAATGTCGTTGCTTTGAGCTGCCTGAACGAGCTCGCGCTGTTGGTCGCCATGCTTGCGATCGCCCGAATCGGAGCAACCGTTTTTTCACTGCCCAGGAACATGCCGCCGGTACTCAAGGCGGAAATGGCGGCAAGGGCGAAGGCGTGCGTCGTTGCCGCCGACCATGCTGCCGAAAATATTGATGGACTGCCCACCCTGACTTTCGCCATCGGGACGCCCGCAAACTCCGCCCGCGCCCTTGGCATCGGCCCTGACGTCACCACGCCGCAAGCACCATGGCTGATCATCAGCGGCTCCGGCTCGACCGGCGAACCCAAGCTGTTCGCCGTCACGCATGCCCAGTTTCTCGAGCGCATGCGTCTCGCAGGCAAAATGCTTTCCCTCTCACCTGCCGACAGACTTGCCTCTCTCGTCCACCTGGACTTCACATCGCCAAAGGAAAGATGCCTTGCCGCCTTGCTCGCCGGCGCATCGGTCGTGCTTTTCGACCGCCGGCAGCCTGACCCGGTCTCCATCTGCAAAAAGCATGGCGTGACGGTGCTCGACGCAACCGTCTTCCAAGTCGAACAATTGCTGGCCGTCCTGCCGGCAGGCGCAACACGGCGCCTTTCTTTTCTGCGGGTGCTGCAGCTCAGCGCCTCCACGGTAACCGAGGGATTGCGCCAGCGCATCGTGGCCGCACTCACCCCCGCCCTTTACGTTCGTTACGGAACCAACGAGGTCGGCCCGATTGCGATCGCTCCGCCAAGCGAGGTCCTGCAAACGCCGGGTACCGTCGGGAATCCGCCGGACGGCGTACGCATCGAGATCGTCGATGGACAGGACCGGCCCATGCCTCCGCATCAAGCCGGCCTGATCCGGGTCCGCTCTCCGGGCATGGTCGATCGTTACCTTGACGACGAAACGGCCACCCGCAGCAATTTCAGGGAAGGATGGTTTTATGCGGGCGATCTCGGCAAGCTCGGCACCAACGGGCAACTGGTCTTCTGCGGGCGCGCCGACAACCTCATGATCATGAACGGCATCAACATATATCCCGCCGAAATCGAGCGGGTCATCTCGCAGCATCCCGCCGTCCGCGACGTCGCGGTCATTCCGTTCGCCTCGACCATCCACCAGGATCTCCCCGTCTGCGCTGTCGTCCTCCAGCCCGGCCTCCGGGTCGGTGAGCGCGAGCTGCTCAATTTCGCATTCCCCAGGCTGGGCTCCCACCGTCCCGCAAGAATCGTCGTGCTCGACCGAATTCCCCGCAACGAACAAGGCAAGCTGATCCGGCCACCCCTCATGCAGGAAATCAACGCGAGACTCCACAAAAGGACTCCCCGGGATAGCGGACAAACATCGACAGACACCAATATTCTCGCCCCCGCCGAGCTCGGATTGCGCCAGCCGGCCAGACAATTGCGGATTCGCTGCCCGTTCAAGCACCCCTGCGATCCCGGGCCCATCGACAATTGGCTCGAGTCGGCGCTCGAAACCAGGGTTCCCCCTTGCAATGCGCTGCCACTCCGGCATGGCGATCCGGTGGACGGCGACAAGATCGCCATCTCCTGGCGCATCCTTCTTGCGTTCCGGGCATTGATGCAGGCGGCTCGCATTCCGATCTTCGATGCGGGCTGCGTTCTCCGCGTCGACGCGACCAACGACAGCTTGCCGGGCTGGATCGCAACGGCGGCCGTTCCGCGCATCGATCATCTCTCGCCAAGTTGCTACGCCATCGCGAGCGAAGGCGCAGTCGAGATCATCCGCTGGATGATGGAAAAACCTTGCACTGCCGAAAATGCGACGGCCCTCTACGAGATGATCCAGCAGCGCATCCTGCCCTCGCTCCAAAGGATGTTCTCTTCGGGAAAATCGACCATTCATGTGCTGCGCGCCGCCCATGCCAAGGACATTCCATTTGCTCACCTTGGCGCCGGCGTCTTCCAGCTTGGGTACGGAAGCCGCATCCGCAGGATCGATCGCAGCACGACCGACAACGACTCGGCAATCGGCTCGAAACTGGCGCAAAACAAGGTTTGGTCGGCAGACCTGATCCGGCAGGCCGGCCTGCCGGCCCCGCAGCATATCCTCGTCGTTTCGGAGCAAGAAGCAAGACAAGCGGCCGACCAACTCGGCTGGCCGGTCGTGGTCAAGCCGAGCGACCGTGACCGCGGCGAAGGCGTCACTGTCGACATTCGTGACGATGCCCAGCTGCTCGCCGCGCTCAAGGCTGCCAAAGGGGCTTCGCGGACGCGCAAAGTCATTGTCGAACGCGCCGTCAGCGGCGTCTGCCACCGGCTTTTCGTCGCCAAGGGGCAACTGCTTTACGCCGTGAAGCGGCTGCCGAAGTCGATTCATGGCGATGGCGAACGCTCCGTCGCAACCCTGATCCAGGCGGCCAACCAGCACGAAAGTGCACGTCCCCCCTGGCTGCGCTCCGAACGCTACCCGGACGACTCCCTGGCCGTTGAGGCCATGGCCGCCGCCGGCTTCACGCTCGATTCCGTTCCTGCGGCAGGCGAGCGGGTTCCCTTGAGGAACATCGAGTCCACTGCGTGGGGCGGCTTCGACGAGGACATGACGGACCGCATCCACCCGGACAACCTCGACATCGCCATCCGCGCAGCCGTGCTGTTCGATCTGGAAGTCGCGGGGATCGACATCATCACGCCCGACATCAGCCGGCCATGGCATGAAAACGGCGCGATCATCAACGAGGTAAACTTCGCCCCCCTGCTCGGTGGCGGGGAAATCTCCAGAAGCCACATCGCCGAATTCCTTGCGCGGCTCGTCGCGGGCGACGGTCGCATCCCGGTCGAAGCATTCCTTGGCGGCGACGCCGCGTTTTCCGCCGCCATCGGTCGGCGGAAAGAGTTGGTCGCGGACAATCTCGCCTGCTACCTGACCACCGATGCGACGACGCTGACGCCTGCAGGCGCCGAGATGCCTCTGCCATTCAAGAGCCTCTACCAGCGCAGCAGGGCCCTGCTCATGAACCGCCGGGTCGAAGCCATCATCCTCGTCGTCCAGACCGATGAAACATTGCGCGCCGGCCTGCCGATGGACCGGATCGATCGCCTCACCGTCGCCGGCAACTCGCTCTTGCGAGCCACAATGCCGAATGCATTCGAACGCCTGCGGCAATTGCTCGGCCAATACCAGCCGCGATCCGACCGCCGTTGAGCCGCCGCCCTTGCCGGCGCCGGGTTTCGCGCCGCCGCTCAGGAGGGCTGCTCGCCCTTCTTGTCCGGCCGCGGCGTGAGCGGCATCGGCGTCGTGGGGGAAGCCGGCGCCTGCGGCGTGACATTGACCCGCGCGCCGCCGAGGCTCTGGACGATGCTGATCACGCCGAGGAACAGGCGGCTCTCCGGATTCTTCTGGCAGTAGGTGTCGATCAGCGGGATCAGCACCTTGCTGTCGGCCACCACCGAACTGGCCGGCTGCGCGCCGCTGCGCGCATAGACGTTGTGGCCGGCGATGAAGCCGTGCGCCCACTCGAGCGCCGTCGCACGCGCCTCGCCGTTGCCGGCTTCCTTCCACTGCCCCCACTCGCTGCACTTGCGGATGCCCATGCCGGAGAGCTTGACGTCGCGCGCCGCGGCGAAGGAAGTTTGCAGCGCGGCGCAGGCGAGGCCGGCCAGCAGGCAGGCACGGAAGGCGGAAGACTTGGCGGTCATGGCGTCATCCTCAGGAAGCGGCGATGATGCATCCTAACACCACGGCGCCGCCCCGCCGGCGCCGAGTTTCGCGCCTCGCTAGGCGACCTGCAGCGCCTGCAGCAGCGGCAGCTGCTTGTCGGCGAAGATCCGCGCCAGCCGGTTCAGCTCGTCCAGGTTTTCCTGCGGCGTTTCCAGCGGCTTGCCCTCCTTGACGATCTTCTGCCCCTGGCCGGCGAGCAGTTGCCAGGTCGCGGCCGCCCACTCGGCCGGCAGTTTGACGCCCTGGCCGCGCGCCAGCAGAAAGAGCTGCTGGAAGCGCCCCACCGGCACCCCGCCGCCGGTGACCGGGCTGGCCAGGTAGACGACGTCGCCGCCGCCGCGCGCCTTGCCGATCAGATGGCGATTGAGCAGGCCGGCGTGCTTCCTGGCCCGGTCGCTCGCCGCCTCGTCCTGCGCCAGGGCGAGATGGCCGCCCGCCTGCAGCACGATCACCGCCTGCAGCAGCTGGCTGGCGCCGACCTTGCCCTGCAGGCCGCGCGACAGCTGGCCGAGCGTCCGCGGCCTGTGGTCGGCGAGCGCGTCGAGCAGGGGCGCATACACCTCCGGCGCGAGGCTCGCCTCGCCGAGCGCGCCGGTGATCTTCATCGGCACCTCCGCCCGCGGCGTCGTCAGGCAGAAGCGCAGCCCCTGCAGGATCTCGTTGCGCTCGGCCGGGCTCAGGCGGCGCTCGCCCTTCACCCAGTAGTCGCGGCGGAACTGCTGGTTCACCATGAGGTCGCGCACCGTCTGGCGCAGCACGGCGTCCGGAATCTCGCGCAGGAAGGCCTGCTGCGCTTCGGTCAGGTTCAGCGCCTCGACATGGTCGGCGAAGTGCGCGGAACAGGCGAAGCCCAGTTTCGCCGCGCCCAGCGCCGCGGCCATCTCGGAAAAGAACATCGGCTGCCACTCGCGGTTGAAGTACTCGTGCGCGACGTAGTTGCGGTTCTGCCCCTTGACCTTCTTCAGGCGCTCGGCCAGCTGCGGGTAGACGCGCGCCGCCGCCGGCTTCAGCTCGAGCAGCCGTTCGGCGAAGGCGAGCGCAGCGTCGACGCGGTCGACGATGCCCGCGCCCGCCGCGCCGAGCGTCGCGGCGTGCTCGGCCAGCAGGTGGCGCATCGGCGCGAAGCCCGCCCAGCCCGGCAGCGTGTTGTAGCTGATGTAGAGCACGCCGCCGACCTTGAGCTTGCGCCGCACGAAGTCGACGATCGCGGCGCGGTTCTCCGCCGAGACCCAGCTGTAGATGCCGTGCACGCCGATGAAGTCGAAATCCGGCAGATCGGCGCGCCGCACGTAATCGGCGAAGGCATCGTCGCCCAGCCGCGCGTGCGCGTCCGCCGCCCGCGCCAGCTCCTGCGCGAAGGCCGCCTGGGCGGGGTTGAAGTCGGTGCCGTGCCATTCGACGCCGGAGGCGGCCGCATGCACGTTGACGCTGATCCCCTGGCCGAAGCCGAGCTCGCAGGCCGTCGCGACCGGCGGCGCCACCAGGCCGGCGTGCGCGAACGCCAGCCGGCTGCGCAGCGGATTCAGTTCCGGGTAGTAGCCGAAGGTGTAGTTGATGTCGGCCATGTAGCCCGCGGACCAGTCGCTCATCGTCTTCCTCCCCTTTTCCCGAAAAAAAACAGGCGCCCGCAGGCGCCTGTCAAAGTTACCCGCTGCTGCTTCAGCTGTCGACCTTCAGATTGCCGTCGGACAGCAGCTTGGTGATGATCGCGGCATCGTCGCCCGCCCCGCCGGCGTAAGCCTGCAGATCGGTGTAGGCGACGTTGTCGAGCACGATCGTCTGGCCGGTGCCGCCGGCGCCGCCGGCATTCGCGTCGATGGTGATGACGGTCTTGCCGAGATCCGCACCGGTGCCTGCGCTGAAGTTCAGGTAGCCGTCCAGGCTGGCGGCGTTGGCAGCCTCGCCCGCCAGCAGATCGCTGAGGTCGAGGATGTCGCCGCCCTGCGCGGCCGGCGCCAGGTTGAAGTCGGTGACGCGGTCCGCCCCGGTTTCGCCGAGCCGCCACACGAAGGCGTCTGCCGCCAGGCCGGTGCCGCCCGTGAGGGTGTCGCCGCCCACGCCGCCTTCGAGGATGTCGCTGCCGGTGCCGCCATTCAGCACGTCGTCGCCGGTTGCGCCGACCAGATGGTCGTTGGCGTCGTTGCCGTACAGCGTGTCGTTGCCGGCACCGCCGTAGAGCACTTCGGAACTGCCATCGCCGCTGAGGGTGGTGCTGCCGTCCTCGTCGCCCAGGAAGGTGTATTTGGTGCTCGAGCTGTAGTCGAAGTCGTCGAAGGACACCGTCAGGTCGGCGATGGCGCTATCGCCGTCCGGCTGTTCGAGCGTGTAGCTGAACACATCCTGGATGCCGGCCAGGTTGTCGGTCGGGTTCGGCGCGTAGGTGTAGTCGCCCTCCGCGTTGATCGACAGCGTGCCGTAGGTGCCGGGAATGTCGGTGTAGCCGAGGGCGGCGATCGGGATGCCATTGACGAGCATCACCTTCGCGCCTTCGCTGCCCGGGCTGTCGTTGTCCATCACGTTGCCGCTGGCACCCGTGCCAGGCACCCACGCCAGATCCGGCGCGATGACGCTGACCGTCGTGGTCGTTTCCGGCGTCAGGGTGTAACTGGTGTAGTTCAGTCCGTCGATGTGCGCCTTCAGGTTGTTGGTGTCGACGCTGTTGTCATCGCCGTAGATCCTCAGGCTGTAGGTGCCGCCTTGGGTGATGCCGCTGAAGGTGATGTTATTGACGCTCGGCGTCGAACCCGTATAGACGTAGTCATCGACCACGGTCGCCCCGCGGAGCAACTCGACCCGGATCACGTCGCCAACCTTATAACCCTGGACGTGGAGGTCGAATTCCACCGACGCCGGGTGCGACGGATCGGCCGAGAGGACGAAGGTGTCCGAAGTCTCGGAGTCGGGGCCGAAGATACTGGATGGATCGATATTCCATTGGCCATCGACATCGTGCTCGTTGGCCGAACCGCTCCAGCCTCCCGGCACGGTGGATTGCACCGTGACGGTTTCCGTGCCGCTTTGCGTCCAGTGCCCTTCGGTCGCCAGCGCCGGATCGTTGACCGCGCTGACTTCGCTGCGGTCGGTGGTCGTCAGGCGCAGGAGCGAGGTGGCGGTATCGCCGTCCGCGTCGCGCACCTTGTAGCTCACGTCCGCGGTCACGTCGTCCTGGACGTCGGTCGCCGGCGTGAAGACGTAGCTGCCGTCGCCCTTGATGGTGACCGAGCCGACCGCGCCCAGATCGAAGGTGTGCTCGTCGGCGCTGCTGGTGAAGAAGTGGGTCGTGCCGCCGAAGCTGGCCGAAACCAGCGGCGGGTTGCCCCAGCCATCCGCACCCGGCGCGTCGTTGTCCAGCACGTTGCCTTCGATGGTCGTCGGAGTCGGCACCGTCCCGATGATGCCTGCCAGCAGGTCGTCGAAGTTGCTGACCAGCACGACGTTGTCGTCCGGGAAGGCCATGTCCTCGAGATCGTTGTCGGCAGCGTTGCCCGTGCCGACGCCGATCGCCCAGGCGGTCGCGCCCTTGGCGGCGAGCGTGGCTTCCCATGCGGCCTCTTCCGCTCCGGTCAGCCCGACGCTTTCGTCACCCTCGGTGGGCTCGCCATCCGAGACGAAGTAGACCACGTTGGCGTGGCTCGCGCTGGCAGGCGCCCAGCCGTTGATGGCCGGCGTTGCCGCCGCCACCGCCGCGTCGTAGTCGGTCATTTCGCCGTTGAAGTTGTTGTTGCCCGGGAACGTGTCGAGCAAGGCCTTCGCCTGGTCGATCGAAACCGGGGCGGCGTGGTGCAGCGTCGCGCTCGAAGCGAAGGTGACGATCTGCACGCCCACGCCCGCCGCGCCGCCCTGGGCGACATCGGCGTACTTGTCGAGCAGCGCCTTCATCGCGTTGACCGCCTGCTGAACCTCGGCGTTGCTCATGCTGCCGGAGATATCCAGGGTGAGCAGCAGGTTGTAGGTCTTGGCAACTTCGGTGCCCGGCTCGACGGCGCTGACCGGATCGCTCTGCACGACCGGCATGTCGTCATCGACGTTGATCTTGAACCAGCCGTTGGCCCGGTCGCCGTCGCCATCCTCGACCCGGTAGCGGACGGTGAACTCGACGTTGTTCTCGTTCCAGTCCTGCGGGTGCAGGATGTTGTCGAGCTGCGAGACGGTGTAGTGCCCGCTCGTCGCATCGCTCAACTCGACACGCAGCACATCGACCCATTGCTGGCCCTGCCACTGCGAAATCGTCATGCCCAGGCCACCCTCGTCCAGCTCCGCCTTGTAGCCGAACGGCAGATTCGCGCCGGTCAGCACCAGCGAGCCGCCATCGTCCGCGCCATAGGCGTGGTTGAGGATGCCGCTGGTATGCAGCGGGGCCCAGTCGTCGCCGGGGCTGCTGTTGTCGATGCCCAGCGGCGGCAGGTCGTCGTCTTCCAGCTGCACCGTCGGGTTGAGCCAGGAGTGCACCTCCGGCACGTCGTCGCGGACGTTGATGACGAAGCCCTGGTCGAGGGTGATGGAATCGCCGTCGCGGTCGGTCGCGACGATCACCGCCGACAGGTCGAGCGGCAGGCGGTCCTGGCCCCAGCCCTCATGGTCGAGCTGGTCGAACAGGCTGAAGGTGTAGTGGCCGTTGCCGTCGAGCTGCAGCGTGAACACCAGCCGCTCGCCGTAGCCGCCGCCGTCTTCGCCGACTTGCGCGACTGCGAAGGCGGAGTCTTCGCCATCGCCGAATCCCACGTAGCCGATCAGCGTGTTGCCGACGATGCGGTAGCTGAGTTCCTGGCCCTGCGAGCTCAGCCCTTCGTTCCGTTCGGCGAGCTTGTCGAGCGCCGCTTGGTCGGTGGAGAGGCTGAAGGCGTGGCAGGCCGGGCCGTCGGCGCCGAAGGCCACCAGGGCGCCCATCCAGCCGGAGACGTTCGCCGGTCCCAGGCCGGGCCAGCCCGGCATACCGGTGTGCGAGCCATCCCACATGGCGCCGTCGTTCGGCGAGGTGCCTTGCGACTGCCAGGTCAGGATGTCGTCTTCGTCGACCGTCGGCCGCCAGCAGCTGTGCAGTTGCGTCGGCATGTCGTCGTCCACATTCACGGTCAGCGTGCCGACCGCCGTGTCGCCGGTGATGTCGGTGACGGTGAATTCGAACGGGATGATCAGGTTGTCTTCGGTGCCGGCTTCGGGATGGTCGAGCGGGCCGAACAGCGTGAAGGCGAATTCGCCGGTCGCGGCGTCGGTGATCTCGCCCGCGAAGATGATCTTGACCCACGAGCCGTCCTGCATCTGGAACGAGGTCCGGTCGTATTCCACCGGCTTCATGCCGCCGCCCAGTTCGACGTAGCCGACCATCGTGTGGCCGTCGTCGGAAACCCAGTATTTGACTTCGAGTCCGCCCGAGGTGAGCGCCGCGGTCGGCAGGTTGAAGGCGATGTCGCCCGTGCCGTCGCCGCCGTAGGAGAAGTTCAGCGTGCCTTCCATGCGGGTCGGCGAGGGATCGGGCACGTCATCGCCCGGCGCTTCGTCGCTGTTGCCGTTGAAGTAGAACGGCAGCGGGAAGCCGACGTCGCCCCAGAATTCGCCCAGCCACGAGGCGGCGTAGAAGTCCGGCCAGTCCCACCACGAGTAGTGGATGTCGTCTTCGTCCAGCGCAATGGCCAGGTCGCCCGCGCTCGGCACGTTGAGGCCTTCGAGGCCCACGGCCGGCAGGATCTCGCCTTCGGCCGGGTTCGGGAATTCGTAGGAGAGCGGCGTCAGTTCTTCAACGACGCGCAGCAGCCGGATGAAGCTGTTGCCGCCGTTCTCGCCGCCGGCGCCCAGACCGGCCGCCGCGGCTTCGGCTTCGAGCAGTTGCTCGACGTTGATTTCGCCCGGCGCACCGGCCACCGCCGGCGCCGCAGCGCCCGCCACCGCCGCCTCGGCCGCGCCCGGCGCGGTCGCCTGCGTGGATTCGGGGCCGAACTGCAGCGATTCCTGACCACCGACGGCCATCGTTTGGCCATCGGCAGTCAACAAATTCACTTGTGCTCCCGCGGAGGTGATGACGACTTCGCCTTGCTGGATCTTGTCGCCCGCCGATAGCCTTCTCATGCTGCCGTCTGCACTGCGCGCAAAGGCTTCACCTGAAAGAGAGACTACGGTAGCAGCGGTTGTCATGATCATCTCCTAGTGTCTGTTCGTTTCGAATCCGCCTCGCATCAAGCTGTAAATACACCCCGAGGCGGTCAGGATTTTCTATTGCTTTCTTTATACGCGCAGCCCACCCCATTTACTATTGTCCCGAAGGACAATCCCCTGCGAAACTCGGCGCCGGCGGGGCGGCGCCGGAACGGCCCCCGGCGGAAAAAGGGCAAAAAAACAGGCGCCCGCAGGCGCCTGTCGAAAGGGTGTTGCTTAGGCTACTCAGGCATCGGTCTTCAGGTTGCCCGAATCCAGCAGCTTGGTGATGATGGCGGTATCCGAAGAGCCGCCGGCATAAGACGTCAGATCGGCGAACTGGACATTGTCGAGCACGATCGTCTGGCCGGTGCCGCCGGGGCTACCCGCATTCGCATCGACGGTGATGACGGTCACGCCACCCAAACCCGAGCTGAAGTTCAAGTAGCCGTTCAGGCTCGCGGCATTGGCAGACTCGCCGCTCAGCAGGTCGCTGAGGTCGAGCACATCACCTCCGTCCGTGGTCGGTGCCAGGTTGAAGTCGGTGATGTGGTCCGTGCCGGCATCGCTCAGTCTCCAGACGAAGGTGTCCGAACCCAGACCGCCGGTCAGCGTGTCGCTGCCCGTCCCGCCGATCAGGATGTCGTTGCCTTCGCCACCGGACAGCGTGTCGTTACCTGCCAGGCCGACGATCAGGTCGTCGCCGGTCGTTCCGGTGAGCGCTGCATCGTTGCCGGCAGTGCCCATGACGGTGTTGTCCGGACCGACGATCTCGATGCTCAGGTTGGCGGTAGCGGTATCGCCATCCGGCTGGGTCAGGGTGTAGGCGAACACCTCCGTCTGACCGACGTTGGCGATGTTTTCATCAGGCGTGTAGGCGTAGGAACCGTCGCTCTTGATGATCAGATCACCATACAGACCGGCGATCAGCGTGCCGTCCGCCGAAGGCGTCACGGCACCCACCGTCAGCACGGCGCCTTCCGAACCGGGGTCGTCGTTGGTCAGCACATTGCCGCTCACCGTTCCGGCGATGGTGTCCCACGTCGGGGCAGCGGTGGTGGCGAGCGTGATGTCGTCGACCCAAACCGTAAGCTTGTCGGAGCCGATTGTCTGATCGTTGGTATTGAAGACGAGACGATAGGTTCCCTCGCCAATCGCACTGAGGGCAACCAAACCATCCGAGTTCTTGGTGCCGTTCTGCACGGAATTCCACGCGCTGCCATTCCACTGATAGAGCGCCCAGCTGAAGACGTCGCCAGCGTGGTAGGTGTCGCTCCGCACATCAACATCGAAGCTCACCACCGTGCTTGCACCGGCGCCGACGGTGAACACCGGCGTCGACACCGACTTGGAGTCGCTGCTGCCCGCACCCGGATCTTTGATGCGCAGGTAACCGTCACCCCAGTCGCCCAAAGGATCTTCCCTCGAAACATGGGTATCGGAGTTGTCTTCACGGCCCCACTTGGTCCAATCCACGGTCAGCACGTTGGTGCCTTGAGCGAACGAGATCGAGCTTTCGAAATTAATGGTCGTCGTGGTGGTGGCACCCGGCACCTGCACCTGCGCCAGGACAGCCTGCGCGGTTTCGCCGTTGGCAACCACTTCGCTGCTGTCGGTCGTCGTCAGGTGCAGGGTGGCGCCGGTTTGGTCGCCGTCGGCATCCTGGACGATGTAGCTGACATCGGCCGTGAGGTCATCCTTGACGTCGGTCCCCGCCGTGAAGCTGTACTTGCCGCTGCCCCACATCGTCACCGAACCGGCGTCGCCGAGATCGAAGGTGTGCGAGTCGGCGTTGCTGGTGAAGCTGTAGGTAACGAGGCCGTAGGTCGCGGAGACCACGGCGGGATCGCCCCAGCCGTCGGCGCCCGGCAGGTCGTTGCCGCCCAGACCGCCATTGACCACGTAACCCTCGACGGTCGGCGAAACGATCGCACCGATCAGCGCGTCGCCCAGATCGCTCGTGTCATCGACGATGATCACGTTCGGGTCGTTCAGGGCGGTGGCGTTGTCGGCGTCGTACGGGTTGTCCGCCGTCTCGCCGACACCCGTCCAGGCGATCGGCTCGAGATAGGCCTTGTTCGTGTTGTTCAGGCCACCGAAGCCGAAGGCAAACGACTCGTCGAAGTCGTTAGCGGTCAGGAAGTTGATCCAGTTGCTTTCTTCTCCGACCGTAAGCGGCGGATTGATGTCGTCTTCGTCGATACCGACGGAACCCGTGCCGTTCGTCTCGTTCGGCTCGCCGTCGGAGAGGAACATCGACACCAGCTGGCTGCCGCCAGCGGGCGGAGCGACAAAATTGCTCATGACGGCGCTGAGTGCGGCATCGTAGTCCGTGCCTCCCGTGCCGGGACCCGACGCGGAGAGCGCATTGACCGCAGCCAGCGCATCGGCGAGGTTGGTGTACCAGGCACCGCTGTTATGCACGGTGGCCCCTTCGCCAAACGAGACCAGGAAGACCGAATGCACCTTGCCGCTGCTGAACAGGTCGGCCACCGCGGCCTTGACGTCGGCGAGCAACTGGTCGGCCATGCTGCCGGAACGATCGATGATCAGCACGACGTCGCTGGTGCCGACCTGCTGACCGCCTTCGGTGGCGCTGACATAGTCGTCGTAGGCGACCGGGATGTCGTCCTGCACATCCACGTTCAGCGTCACGTCGCCGCTGACGCGGTCGCCGTCCGAATCTTCCGCGACCACCGCCAGGCTGAGCGCGAAGGCGTTGTCCACCAGGTTCTCGCCTTGAACGTCGCCGCTGTCGACCGGCGCCTTGAGCGTGAAGGTGTAGTCGCCCGTCGAGGCGGTCACATCCAGCTTGTAGGCGGCGGTTTCGATGATGATGTGGCCAGTATTCGGGCCGCTTGTCGCCGCCGTCACGCCATTGACGCTGTAGATCTTCTGCGCCGCTGCGCCATCCGCACCGAAATCGAAGTTGTCGGCCAGATTGCCCATCGCTGTCGCCAGACCCGTGCCGGTCACTTCGCCCAAACGGCTGGCATCGGCATTCGCGCCGGCCAGCGCGTCCTCATCCACGGCGAGGTTGTCGGCAGCCACGCTCAACACCGGGCCGTCGTCCGCGAAGCGGATGTTGTTGCCCAGGTCGATGGTCTCGCTGTCCGTCGCGCTGTCGCCGTCACCGTCGGTGATGGTCGCCGTCGCCGTCAGCTTGACCAGGTTGTTGGCCAGGCTCGCGTACTGGTCGTCGTACGGCGCGCTGGTGTCGCCGTTGTTGGCATGGTCGATTTCCTGGTACTGCGTCAGGGTCACCACGCCGCTGCCATTGACCGTCAGGGTGAACACGGTGTTGCCGGCGTTGACGCCGCCTTCGCTCCCCGCCGTCGAGCCGGTGATCACGCCACCGTTTTGATAGAGCCTGATGTCCTGACCATTGATGTTCAGCCCGGAGTCGGTGCCTTCGGCCACGGACAGGCCCAGCGCGTAGCTCAGCGCCGAGGTCGTGCCGGCACCGTCCGCACCGTAGTTCGAGCTGCCGATCGCGAACACGCCACCGAAGTTGGCGCTGCTGGTCGCCGTGTCGAAGTTGCCACCGATGGTCTCCGCGTCCTGCGTCGTCAGCACCACGCCCGCTTCGCTGCCCTTCACCACGTTGATCGCCGGACCGTCGTCTTCGAAGCTGACGCGGGCGCCCATTTCGGCCTGGTCGGAGACCGTGTCGCCGTCGGAGTCGGTGACCGAATAGCGCACGGCGATCTTGCCGGCCAGGTCGACCGCCTCGTCGTGGCTGCTGGTGTTCGGATGATGCAGCGACAGGTATTGCGCCACAAAGACTTCGCCGTCATCGCCGTCGATGGCGATGGCAAAGGCGACCGTGCCGCCCGGGGTCGAGCCGATGATGCGACCGGCACCATCGACCGAGAGGGTGATGGCGTCGCCTTCGGTGGTTTGCAGGCCGGAAGCGCTGTCGAGCACGACCAGCGAGTAGCCGGTGGCCAGCGGGGGAGAGTCCGCGCCGGTTTGCGTCGCGTCGGCACCGGAAGTGTCGACCGTGACGATGGCCGAACCGGAGCGCGCGTAGCCGATGACGCTGCCAGAAACATCCGGGTCGTTGCCGGCATTCGCCACGGAGGCGAAGCGGTTCGCGACGGAAGACGAGGAAGTGTCGTCGTCCTGGTTGCCCGGCGTCTCGTCGTGCGTGACCGCGGTGTGCTGGCTGAGATCGACATCGACCGTCGGAATGTCGTCGCGGATCTGGACGACGAACTTGCCGTCCAGGGTCACCGGGTCTCCATCCCTGTCGACCGCCTGGATCAGCGCGCCGAAGTTGATTGCGCTGACGGAACCATCATCGCCGGAGCGCAGGAGGAAGTTCTCGTCCGCGCCGGCCTGCGGCGCCACATGGATCAACTCGTCGTAGAGGCGGAACTCGTAATCGCCCGTCTCCGTATTGAGCTTCAGTTCGAAAACCGGGTTGCCGGTATCGCCAAAGCCAGGGGTGTCCGGTTCCCACGCCGTGATGATCACGTAGTTGCCGAATGCTGCCTGGCTATAGGTCAGTTCCTCGCCGTTTTCCGGCAGGGCGGTCTGCTTGGAGAATAGATGCAAGCTCTGCAATTGCGTCAGCGCATCGGCGGTGAAGCCGAACGAGCCTTTTTCGTCGGCACCGAACGCCACCAAGCCGGCCAGCGAACCGGACACATAGGCCGGCTGGATGTTCCATGGGTCGCCCGGACCGCCAGTGACGGAACCGTCGCCGTCGCCGTCGTCGGGATGGGTGCCTTGCGACCATGGCGTGTCGATGTCGTCTTCATCGACAGTGGCGGTAATGCTCTGGTCATTCACCACCGGCACGTCGTCGATGACCTTGACGATCATGGTACCGCCGCTCAACTGGATGGAATCGCCGTCGTAGTCGGAGAACTTGATCAGGCTCGAGAAGTCCAGCATGGCCAGGTTCTCGCCACCGCCCGCCTCATGGTCGATCTGGTCGTTGAGGGTGAAGATCCAATGACCGTTCTCGGCCACGTGCAGCGTGAAGACGAGGCGCGGACCCGCCGTCGCCACCAGCGTATCGCCGCCGATGACCTGGTAGTGGACATCGGCGCCCTTGGAGGTCAGGTCGGGCAGATCGACGCCGGGCGCCCACGGCTGGACCAGCGAGAAGTTGCCCTGCCGCGAGTGATCCGCGTTTTCGTCAGCGCCGACCGAAACCGTGTACCAGAGGTCGCCGCTCGTGACGTGGGTGGTTTCATTGTAGTGGCCGAAGTAATCCGCGTCGTTGCCCGGCTGGGTGTCCTCGTTGCCCTGGTTCCACGGCACCTGCAGGTGCTCTTCCTCGACCACGCCGACAGACGCGGCGCCGGTCTGCACCGGCTTGTCGTCGATCACGTTGACGATGAACTGGTCTTCGCCGAAGTTCACCGTGTCGCCGTCGAAGTCGGTGTATTGGAGGAAGCCGGAGAAGTCGAGCGTCGCGATGTTCTCGCCTTCGCCCGTCGCATGGTCGAGCTGGTCTTCGAGGTTGAACCGCCAGTGGCCGTCTTCCAGCACGCCCAGCGTGAAGATCGTGTCGCCATGCGCGGTCGCCGTCACCAGCTGGCCGGGCTGGCCATACACGTTGATGTCACTGACCGAGTAAGTCAGCTCCTCGCCCAGCGACGTCAGGCCAAGGGCGCCCAGCATGTCCGCCACGCCTTCCTTGAAGCTGAAATGGCCCGGCTCGTCCGCACCCACCGATACCAGCGGCGACAGGTCGCCATGCGCGATGTCGGTGGTGGCATGCATGTTATTGTTCCACCAGCTATTCCAGTAATCGGCATCCTGAGGATCCGGGCCTGTGTCTTCGTTGCCGAAGCCATCCACATCCGGGCCAAACAGGTTGACATGCTCTTCCTCGACCGTGCCGCCCACCTGCGTTTGCGGATTCACCACCGGGATGTCGTCCTGCACTGCGATCGTGAAGAAACCTTCCGGGGCACCGTTCAACGGGTCGCCGTCGAAGTCGGTCACCTTGATCAGCGAAGAGAAGTCGATGCTAGCGACGGAAGAATCCTCTCCGGTCACCAGCGCGAAGTTCTCGCTGTCGGTACCGTCGTCGACGTGATCCAGCTGGTCGTCGAGGTCGAAATACCAGGAGCCGTCTTCGTTCACCGTCAGGGTGAAGACGATGCGTGCATCCTCGCCGCTGCCGGCGGTCGCCGTCAGGGTGTTGCCGCTTACGGAGTAGCTGACCATCTCGCCCTGGGAGTAGAGCGTCGGCAGCGCGGAGGTGTCGGCCAGCAGGCTGAACTCGCCCGGGCCGTCGGCACCGAAGGAGACCAGGTTCGCCAGCGAGCCGCGCAGGTAGCTGCTCGTTTCGTCGCTGCTGTGCGGCGGGACCGATGCGCTGCCTTCCGTCCGGTTGCCGTCGGACAGATCGCCATAGTCTCCATCTTCGCCGGTCGACATCCCTTCTTCCCTGACCATGGCGTTGATGCCGTCTTCGCCGTGGCCCTGCCAGATCCAGATCGGCGAGTCGTCGTCGACATTCACCTTCAGCGTGCCGGCGGCGGTATCGCCGGTGGCGTCGGTGACCGTGAAGCCGAACGGCAGGATCAGGTTGTCCTCGGTGCTGGTATCCGGATGATCCAGCGGGCCATAGAGGGTGAAGGCGAATTCGCCATCCGCGACATCGGTGATCTCGGCGGAGAAGATGACCTTCACATAGGGGATATAGCCCTCGCCATTTCCAACGACGCTGAGCTGGACATCGTCGATGGAGGGGATTTCACCCTCCTCGAAGATGTAGCCCACCAGCGTATGCCCGTCGTCGGACAGCCAGTAATGCACAGTCTGGCCGCTGGATGTCAGGGCCAGGGCCGGCAGGTTGAATTTGATGTCGCCCGGGCCGTCGCCGCCGTAGGAGAAGTTCAGCTTGCCGACCATCGTGGTCGGCGAGGGATCGGGCACGTCATCGCCCGGTGCCACGTCGCTGTTGCCGTTGTCGTAATAGCCGCCGGGATAGCCGACATCGCTGCTGAATTCATCGAACCATGAAACATAGAGGATGTCTTCGCCCTGCTGATACTGGATGTCGTCTTCGTCGAGGGCGATTTCGAGTTCGCCTGCGCTCGGCACGTCGAGGCCTTCGATCCCCAGCGCCGGCAGGATCTCGCCTTCGGCCGGGTTCGGGAATTCGTAGGAGAGCGGGGTCAGTTCTTCGGTGATGCGCAGCAGCCGCACGAAGCTGTTGCCGCCGTTCTCGCCGCCGGCGCCCAGACCGGCCGCCGCGGCTTCCTGTTCGAGCAGCTGCGCCACGTCGATTTCGCCCGGCGCGGCCGCCACGGCCGGCGCCGCTGCGCCCGCCACCGCCGCTTCGGCCGGACTCGGCGCGGTGCCCGCCGCGGATTCGGGGCCGAAGCGCATCGATTCCTGACCACCGACGGCCAGCGTTTGACCATCGGCAGTCATCAGATTCACTTGTGCTCCCGCGGAGGTGATGACGACTTCGCCTTGCTGGATCTTGTCGCCCGCCGACAGCCGTCTCATGCTGCCATCTGCACTGCGCGCAAAGGCTTCACCTGAAAGAGAGACTACGGTAGCGGCGGTTGCCATGATTTTCTCCTGTGTATTGTTGTTTCCGGTTTCGCCCGAATGCGGGATACGGTCATGGGGGCGAAAAACTCCATTGCCGGTGCCTTTTCTACGCTTCGGAAATTCGCTTTCCTATTGTCCTGGTGGACAACCCCGGGAACTCGGCGCCGGCGGGGCGGCTTAGCCGGCCTGTGAAGCCAGCAGCGTCGCGGCGTCGCGCCAGGCGCGGACGCGGATGCCTTGGTGGATCATCGAAGCCCCGCCGCCATAGACGAGCGCCGGCCTGACCGCCCGCTCTCCCGCCAGCGCCGACCAGCGTTCGAGACCGGCCGTGAAGTCCCGGTTCAGCGTCTGGCCGGCCTTGATCTCGATGGGCAGCCAGTTGCCCGCCATGTCGGCGATCACATCGACTTCGTTGCCATGGCTGTCGCGCCAAAAGTGCATGTTCAGCGGCAGTCCCTGGTTGAAACGTGCCTTGACGAGTTCGGCGACGACCCAGGTTTCGAAGATGGCGCCGCGCAAGGGATGCGTGGCCAGTTGGTCGGCCTGCTGAATGCCCAGCAGCCAGCAGAGCAGGCCGGTATCGAGGAAATAGAGCTTGGGGGATTTGACCAGCCGCTTGTTGAAGTTCGCGTGGTGCGGCCTGAGCAGGAAAAGGATGTAACTCGCTTCGAGCACCGATATCCAGGCTTTCGCGGTATTGTGGGTGATGCCGCAATCGGCCGCCAGGGTGCTGAGATTGAGGATCTGGCCGCTGCGCCCGGCGCAGAATTTGACGAAGCGCTGGAAGGTTTCCAGATCCTGCACGTTCAGGAGCTGGCGCACGTCGCGCTCGACATAGGCGGTGACGTACGCCGGGAACCAGTCGCGCGGCGCCAGACGGCGATCATGCAGAGGCGGATATCCCCCCGCGAACAGGGCCTCGTCGAGTTGCGCGGTCAGGAGGCCGGCCCGGTCGAGTTCCGCCGACGAGAACGGCAACAGTTGCAGGAAGGCCGATCTTCCCGCCAGCGATTGCGTCACGCCCGCAACCAAACCGAATTGCTGGGAGCCGGTGAGCAGGAACAGGCCCATGCGGCCATCGGCGTCGACGCGCGTTTGCAGATAGGAAAGCAGATCGGGCGCACGCTGGATTTCGTCGAGCACGGCGCCGTCCGGCAGGCGGGCCAAGAACGCGCGCGGGTCGCCCCCCGCCAACTGGCGGGTGTCCGGGTCTTCCAGCGAAAGATAAGGCTTGTCGACGAACAGCTTGCGCGCCAGCGTGGTCTTTCCGGATTGTCTTGGCCCGGTGACGGTCAGGATGGGGAAGCCGCGCAACAGACGCCGGGCGGTTTCTTCGATGTCCCGTTCGATCATGGCCCGAGCCTAACCCGGACTGTGCATATTGTCAAAGATATTTACAATATGCACAAATACCCAAGGGCTCGGCGCTGGCAAAGCGGCGCTCGCCGCCTGCCTCAGTGCAGGATTTTGGCTTGTGCTTCTTTCGGCAGGCCGTTGATGAGGATCGACAGCTGCAGGCGGTCACGCACCTTGAGGATCTCGAAGACCTGGTGCAGGTGCGCCTTGACGGTGCGCTCGGTGATGGCGAGCTTCTGCGCGACCTCCTTGTTGGTGGCGCCGGCGGCGACGGCCAGCGCGACTTCGCGCTCGCGCTGGCTGAGCCTGTCGAGCTGGCTGTTGCCTTTGGACTGCGCACCGGGCCGCCGGCCGAGCGCGACGAGCAGCCGCTGCAGCAGATCCGGGCCGACCCACAGGCCGCCGTTATCGATGACGGTCTCGATATGACGCAATACGTCGGCCACGGCCAGTGCGCCGGTGTAGCCGGAGGCGCCGGCCTCGAGCACCGCCATGCCTTCCTCCTCGCTGGTCACGTTGGACAGCACGACCACGGCACAGCCGGGCGATGCCTTCTTCGCTTCCGCCACGACGACAGCCGGTTCCTTGACATGCGTGTCGATGTGAAGCCAGAGCATCGTATTGCCCCCACTTGCGATCTTTTCGCCGCCGTTCGGATAACCGCGCACCAGCGCATCCGGGAAGGCGGCCAGCCAGCCAGGCAGGGGTACGTCGCGGCGCGTCAGGAAAATATGCCTTTTGCTCATCTCGATGCCCGTTACCTTTCTGTCAAAGCACGCTGTTTGGCGCGAAGCACCGGCTTCAATATGTAGGATAGTACGGTTTTCTTTCCCGTCTTGATGTCCACCTCGGCGACCATCCCGGGCATGATCGGCAGGTTTTCGCCGAGGCTCGGCTTGAGGGTGCGCACGCGGACGATGTAGAAGGCGTTGCCCTTCTCGTCGGTGATCGTGTCGGCGCCGATGTGCTCGACCACCGCGTCGAGCCCGCCGTAGACCGCGAAGTCGTAGGCGGTGAACCGCACGATGGCCTCCTGCCCGGGGTGGAGGAAGGCGATGTCCTTCGGCTGGACGTTCGCTTCGAGCAGCAGCGTGTCTTCGAGCGGCACGATCTCGACGATCGGATTGCCGGGCTGCACGACGCCGCCGACGGTGTTGAACAGCAGGCGCTTGACGGTGCCCTTGACCGGCGACTTGACGCTGGAGTGCTTGACGCGGTCGGACAGCGCGGTGCTGCTTTCCGACAGGGCGTTGATGCGCGCGGAGACGTCGGCGAGCTGCAGGCGCGCCTCGTTGCGGAAGTTGAGCTCGACCTCCTCGATCTTGCGCGTCGCTTCGGCGACGGCGGCATGGATGCGGTTGATCTGGGCCGCGGCCTGATCGCGTTCGCCGCGATAGCGGTTGACGTCGCGCTCGAGCCGGATGATCTCGACTTCGGAAACGGCGCCGGAGCCGAGCAGCGGCTTGGTGGCGTCGAGTTCGCGCTGCGTCAGGCTCAGGCCCTGCTCGGCCGAGTCGCGCCGCGCGCGCACCTCGACGAGTTCCTGGTTGCGCTGGACCAGCTGCTGGCGCGCGATGCCGACCTGGGCTTCGAGCTCCATGCGGCGCGCGTTGTAGAGATTGAGCTCCTGCGCGGCGACCTGGGGAAACTCGCGCTGGACTTCGGCGGGCAAGGCAAACGGTTTGCCGTCGGCGAGCGCGGAGAGGCGCGCCGCCTTGGCCAGCAGCGAAAGGTATTCGGCGCGGTTCTCGCGCAGCGAGGAGACGAAGCGCGTTTCGTCGATCTTGAGCAGCAGCTGGCCGCGCTCGACGATCTGGCCCTCGCGCACCAGGATTTCCGAGACGATGCCGCCGTCGACCGACTGGATCACCTGCAGCTGGCTCGACGGGATGACCTTGCCGGTGCCCTGGGTCATTTCGTCGACCTCGGCGATCGCCGCCCAGACCAGCAGCCCGAGCAGGATCGCGCCGATCGCCTGCAGCACGGCGCGGGCGCGCAGGGGTTCCTGCTGCAGGCGCGCCCATTCGGCGTCGCTGACCCAGTCGAGGTCCTCTTCGTTCTTTTCGGGAATCCAGCGCTGGAACAGCCGGTCGATGAAGGCCGACGCGCGCTTCTGCGCCGGCGCCTTGCCGCCCAGCGGCAGGCCGGGGAGCGGCAGCCCGGCCTGGGGCGGCACGGGTGCGGCGGGCTTGTCCGTAGGCTGGGCGCTCATGCCGCCTTCTCCACCCGGCCCTGGCGCAGGGCCTCGATGACGCGCTCCTTGGGCCCGTCGGCGACGATCTTGCCGTTATCGACGACGATGATGCGGTCGACGAGATCGAGCAGCGTGGTGCGGTGGGTGACGATCACCATCGTCCTGCCGGCGCCGAAGCGGTGCAGATTGCGCTTGATCGTGTCCTCGCTGGAGTGGTCCATCGAGCCGGTCGGCTCGTCGAGCAGCAGGATCGGCGGGTTGTGCACGACCGCGCGGGCGATCGCCACGCCCTGGCGCTGGCCGCCGGAAAGGGACTCGCCGCGCTCGCCGACGACCATGTCGAAGCCGCGCGGATGGGCGTTGACCATGTCGGCGAGGCCGGCCACCTGCGCGGCCGCCAGCAGGTCGGCGTCGTCGAGGTGCGGCGTGGCGAACAGGATGTTCTCCTTGAGGCTGCCGAAGAACAGGGTGCTGTCCTGCGCGACGTAGCCGATGTTGCGGCGCAGCTGGGCCGGGTCGAGCTGGCGGATGTCCACGCCGTCGATGCGGATGGTGCCGCTCTTCGGCTGGTAGAGCCCCAGCATCAGGCGCAGCAGCGTCGACTTGCCCGACCCCACCCGGCCGATCAGCGCGACGTGCTCGCCCGGCTTGATGTGGAAGGAAATCTTGCGCAACGCTTCGGCGCTCTCGCCGGGATAGGCGAATTCGACGTCCTTGAAGTCGATCTCGCCCTTGAACACCGGCCGGCTGACGAAGCTGGTTTCGGCGTCGCGCTCCGCTTCCTTGCCCATGATCTCGTTGAGCGAGGTCAGCGCGGTGGTGGCGTTGTGATATTGGGTCAGCAGCCCGGCCACCGCGCCGAACGGCGCCATGGCGCGCGCCGAGAGCATCGTGCAGGCGATCAGCCCGCCCATGCTGAGCTGGGCTTCGCCGATGCGGTAGACGCCGATGATGAGGATGGACAGGGAAACCAGCTGCTGCATCCAGGCCGCGCTGTTGATGGTGGTCGCCGCCAGCAGGCGCAGCTGGTTCGAGACGCGCGCGAGGTAGATCGCGCTGCGCTCCCACTTGCGCTGCATCACCCCCTCGGCGCCGAGCGACTTGACGGTCTCGAGGCCGACCAGGCTTTCGACGAGGTTGGCGTTGCGCATCGCACCGGCGCGGTAGGTGGTTTCGGCGAGGTCGTGCATCTTGGCCTGCACCAGCCAGGCGTAGCTCACCACCACGACCAGGCCGATGACGACCGGAATGAACATCGGCAGGTCGATCCAGGCCATGACGATGATGAACAGGATGGCGAACGGCAGGTCGACGATGGCGGTCACCGTCGCCGAGGTGATGAAGTCGCGCACGGTTTCGAAGGAGCGCAGGTTCGCCGCGAAGGAGCCGGCCGACACCGGCCGGTTTTCCATGCGGATGCCGAGCACGCGCTCCATGATGCGCGCCGAAAGATCCACGTCGACGCGCTTGCCGGCCAGGTCGATGAAGTAGCCGCGCATCATGCGCAGCACGAAATCGAAGATCATGATCAGCGCCATGCCGACGGCGAGCATCCACAGGGTCTCGACCGCCTGGTTGGGGACGACGCGGTTGTAGACGTTCATCGTGAACAGCGGCATCGCCAGCGCGAAGATGTTGATCAGCGCCGCCGCGGTCAGGACGTCGCGGTAGATCGGGATGTTTTCGGTCAGCGCGCCCCAGAACCAGTGCCGCCGCGCCACGCGCCCGACTTCGGGCGCACGGCGGTCGAAGTGGAACTCGGGGCGGGCGAAGATCGCCATCCCCGCATAGCGCGCCGCCAGCTCCTGGCGCGGCAGGGTGGCCGCCGCCTCGCCGAGCTCGGGGAACACCACCTTCGCCTTCTCGCCGCCGTCTTCCCAGCCGATCAGCAGGCAGGCGCCGTGGTTCTCCAGCAGCAGCACGACCGGCAGCAGGGCGGTTTCGATCTCGGCCAGTTCGCGCCGCATCACCTTGCTGGCGATGCCGGCCCGCTTGGCGGCGCGCTCGAACAGCGAGGGGGTGAGCTTGTGATCGACGAGCGGCAGGCCGGCCGACAGCGCTTCGCGCGATTGCGTCACGCCGTGATAGCGGGTCAGCAGGTAGAGGCACTCGAGCAAGGGATCATGGACGCGATCCTTCTGCTCCGGCTGGGTGCCGTTCTTCGCCGCCTGGCCCTGCCTGGCACCTGTCTGTGCCTTGCCTTCCACTGGTCCTGTTTGCCCCGGGCTGGTACTCATGAATCGACGCGATCGCTCTATTTGTTTTTACTATTGCCTCGCACTATCGCATATTTTCAGGGCACCGGGCATGACAAAGCAGTTTAATTCGCCTCGACGCCGATGCTTTGCGCCCAAGCGATCGCCTCGGCGAGGCACTGATGCAGGGCATCGCGGCCGATGCGGCCTTCGAGCCGGGCGAGGGCGCGTTCGGCGCCGGCCGGGTCGTCGTTGTCGTAGCTGTCGGCGAGTTCGAGCAGCGCGCCGAGCTCGCCCTGGCGCTCGAGCAGGGCCTGGCGCAGTTGCGGCACGACGGCGATCTGCTCGAGAATTTCGGCCATCGGCACCCCCAATGCGGCGGGCATCAGCGACATCATGCCGGCCAGGAAAGCCTGGTCGGAAAGTCCGCTCTGCCGCGGGGCGAGCAGGCGCGCCAGGCGCTCCATGAAACTGCCCTTGAGCGCCGCCAGCTGCATGAGGGGATTGCGCGCCACGTCGCCGCTGCTGCCCTGCCGGCTGAACAGCAGCAGCTGCAGCCAGCGCTGCAGCTGGCGCCGGCCGACGATATTCACCGCCTGCTGCACCGAGGCGATGCGCACGCGCAGCCCCATGCCGACCGAATTGGTCAGCCGCAGCAGCTTGAGGGTGAGCGATGCCTCGCCCTTGAAGGCCTGCTCGATCTCCTTGGCGTCGGCGTCGCGGTTGATCAGGTTGACGATGCGGATCAGCGCCTGCGTCGAGGTGTCGATCTTCCTGCCCTGCACCAGCGTCGGCTTGGCGAAGTAATAGCCCTGGAAGTAACGGAACCCGAGTTCCAGCGCACGCTGGCGGTCCTCGGGCGTCTCGACGTGGCTGGCGATGAGGATCGGCCGGGCCTCGGCCGGCAGGGCGAGCAGCTTCTGCAGGACAGCCCGGTCGGCATTGCGCACGTTGAACTTGACGAACATCGCCTGCCCGAGCAGGGCGGCCGGCACGGCGCCGGGGTCGGCGAAACCCATCAGGCAGAGGGCGTAGCCGCGCCGGGCGAGTTCCAGGCAGCGCGCGACGAACTGCGCGTCGCCCGCCAGCCCGGCATCCACCTCGAAGACGATGCGGTCGGGCGGCAGCGCGTCGATCGCCTCGTGGCGAAGGAATTCGGCATCGGCGATGATGAAGGCCTTGTAGCCTTCGAGCGCGCCGGCCAGGCCGAGTTCGGCGAAGGCCTGGCAGACGACGCTGGCGGTGGCCATGCCCGGCCCGGCGGCGGGTGCGCGGTTGTCGGCGGAATCGCGGAACAGCAGTTCGTAGCCGATCAGCGTTTCGTCGGCGTCGAGGATCGGCTGGCGCGCGAGGAACAGGCGGTCTTGCGTCGCGATGGCGGGGGCATCTGTCATATGCTGGATGTTAGCGCAGGCAAAAAAATGCGGCCACCTCGAAACTGCCGCGGTGGCCGCGTTGTGGGGTTCCCCGCCTGTGCCGTTCGGCCGGCATCCTGAACCTGGGTTCAGAGTGGTCGCGTTCCTGCCGCTTCAGGTGCGCTTGACGAAGAAGCGCTCGCAACGGCGGCGTCTTTGGGCGGCGACCGATGCCAATGCGCATTGGTTCAAGGAATGGTTGGCCTTGGCGAACACCGCAGGGAATTCTTGAAACCGCTACTTGAAACCGTACCGGGGCGCCGGCCGGGGCAACCACCGCCCGCGAATCAGAACAACTGATCCTGCGGCGCGAGCGCTTCGTCCAGCCGTGCTTCGATGGCCTTGATTCTACCCCGCGTCTCTTCGGCGTCAATCGGTTTCCCCGCGGTGGCGGGGCTGCGCCGCGCGGCATCGAGCTCGTGCGCCAGGTTGAGCGCGGTCATCACGGCGAGCCGCTCGCCGGTGCTCTTGGTCGCCTTGGCGATCTCGCCCATGCGCGCATCGAGCAGTTCCGCCGCGGCCTGCAGGGAGCCCGCCTCTTCGGGCGTGCAGGCGACGCGATAGTCGCGTCCCTGGATCTTGATGTCGAGCGTGGTCGTCATTCCGCGGGCAGCCTGTCGAGCAGGCCCTCGATGCGTTCGCGTGCGGTGGTCATGCGTTTGGCCAGATCCTGCTTCTCTTCCTCGAGCTCGCCGACGCGGCCGCGCAAACGATGGTTCTCGACGCGCAGCGCGGCGCAGAGCGCGATGATCTGCTCTACTTTCTGTTCGATGCCGTCGAGTGGGTCGTCCATGGGCGCGCAGTTTGTTGGAAAACCGTTTCTTGGTCAAGCAGTTCGCGCCGCTATTGAAGGTAACGCAAAAACTGCGGCGGACAAATATTCGGCGCTGGCGAAGCGGCGCGCCTATAATCCGCCCGCTTCGTTCGAGGTGCCTGCCGGCGGATACGTCTGCAGGTGAAACGGGAAACAGGTGGGAAACCTGTGCTGCCCCCGCAACGGTAAGGGAGTGCGGCTGCTTCATTCAGCCACTGGGCGATCCGCCCGGGAAGGCGAAGCAGCAAGACTTCCGAGCCCGGAGACCGGCCACGGACGATCCAGTTGAATGCGCTGCGGGGTGCGGCGCGTCGGCGGATCGACTCTGCCCACGCTCCCATTCCCTGTGCGTTCGTTTCCATCACCGGCCTGCGGGGACGCTGGCCGTACAGGGAGTAATCATGTCCATCCGCCGTACCCTCTTCGCGCGCACGGCCGTCGCCGCCGCGCTTGCCATCGCTTTTCAACCAGCCTTCGCCGTCGACGAGGAAGAGGAAGCCACCGTCGTCGTCACGGCGACGCGCGTGCCGACGCGCATCAACGAGGTCATCGCCGATATGACCGTGATCGATCGCAAGGAGATCGAGCAGGCCGGTCCGGCGACGCTGCCCGAACTGCTGTCACGCCAGCCCGGCCTGCACATCGTCGATAACGGCGGGCGCGGCAAGGCCGCCAGCGTCTTCATGCGCGGCACCGCCTCGACGCATGCGCTGCTGCTCGTCGATGGCGTGCCGCTCGGTTCGGCGACCACCGGCCAGCCTTCCCTGCACAACCTGCCGCTGTCGCAGATCGAACGCATCGAGATCCTGCGCGGCCCGGCGTCGAGCCTGTACGGCTCGGACGCGATCGGCGGCGTGATCCAGATTTTCACCAGGCGCGGCGAGGGGCCGGCGCGCGTGAACGCCTATGCCGGCTTCGGCAGCCACGATACCCGCGAGGCCCAGGCGAGCGTTTCCGGCAGCAGCGGCCCGCTCTCCTACAACTTCTCGGCCTCGCACTACACAACCGGCGGATTCAATGTCGCGTCCGATGCGCAGCGTTTCAACATCGTCAACTTCTCGCTGCCCAACCCCGACGACGACGGCTATCGCAACACCATGTTCACGGGGCGCATCGTCTACGAGATCGCCAAGGGTCATGAGATCGGCGCGACCGTGCTGGAAGGGAAAAGCCGCAACTGGTTCGACCGCGGCGGTCCGACGGTGGATGCCTACAGCAACGACAAGACCCGCGCCTACGGCGTGTTCCTGAAGAACCGCCTCACCGACATCTGGACCTCCGAGCTGCGCTGGGGTTCGAGCGAGGACTGGTCGGAAAGCTTCGCGCCCGGCCGCTCGCTGTTCGCCACGACGCAGACCCAATGGACCTGGCAGAACGACGTGCGCCTGCCGCTCGGCCGCCTGGTGCTCGCGCTCGAGAACACCGAGCAGGAGGTGGACAGCACGACCGCCTACACCGTGAAGCGGCGCGAGGTCGATTCCGCGGTGCTCGGCTACCAGGGCAACATCGGCGCCCACAGCTGGCAGGCGGCATTGCGGCGCGACGACAACTCCCAGTTCGGCGCGCACACGACCGGCTCGCTCGGCTACGGCTACCGTTTCGCCGAGGCCTGGCAGGTGCGCGGCGCGGTGGGCACCGCCTTCAAGGCGCCCAGCTTCAACCAGCTCTACTACCCCGCGTTCGGCAATGCCGCCCTGAAGCCGGAGCAGGCGAAAAACCGGGAGATCGGCCTCCATTGGGGGGAAGACGGACAGCACGCCAGCCTCACGGTCTTCGACAACCGCATCACCGATCTGATCGCGAGCTTCCCGGCCGTCAACATCGGCAAGGCGCGCATCAAGGGCACCGCACTCGCCTACGGCTTCACGCGCGGCGCCTGGCTGTTCGATGCCGGACTCGACCTGATGAAGCCGATCGACGACGACACGGGCGACCGCCTGCAGCGCCGCCCGGCGGAGATGCTGAAGCTGGCCGTCACCTACGCGCCCGGCGACTGGAAGGTCGGCGGCGAAACCAGCACGGTCGGACGCCGCTACGACACCACCGCCGAAGGCCGGCCGATGCACGGCTACGGCGTGGTCAACCTGTTCGCCGGCAAGGCGCTGGGCAAGGACTGGTCGCTCGAAGGGCGCATCAACAACCTGTTCGACCGCGTCTATGAAAACGCCTGGGCCTATGCCGTGCCCGGTCGCGAAATCTTCGTCGGCCTGCGTTATCAGCCAAAATAGGCCATGTCCTGCCGCCGCCGCGCCCTGCTGGTTCTCGCCCTGCTCGCCCTGCTGAGCCTGGCGAGCCTCGCGGTGGCGCTGGCGGCGGGCAGCCTGTCGATCCCCTTCGGCGAGGTGCTCGCCGCGCTCGCCGGCGCGGAGACGCCGTCGAGATCCATCGTCCTCGACCTGCGCCTGCCGCGCGCGCTGGCGGGCTTCGCCTGCGGCGGACTGCTGGCGCTGGCCGGCGCGCTGATGCAGGTGCTGCTCAGGAATCCGCTCGCCGACCCTTACGTGCTGGGCATCTCCGGCGGTGCGGGCGTCGGCGCGCTGCTGGCGATGCTGCTCGGCCTGGCCGGGCTGGCGGTGTCCGGCTTCGCCTTCCTGGGTGCGCTCCTTGCGATGCTGCTGGTGTTCGGCCTCGCCCACGGCGACGGCAGCTGGACGCAGACGCGCCTGCTGCTCACCGGCGTGGTGGTCGCCGCCGGCTGCGGCGCCGTGGTCGCGCTGATCCTGACGCTGGCGCCGGAGCAGAAGATCCACGGCATGCTGTTCTGGCTGATGGGCGACCTCTCGCAAGCGACCGCGAGCGGGCCGGTGCTGGTGCTGCTCATGCTGGCGCTCGCCGTTTCCCTGCCCTTCGCGCGCGAACTAAACCTGCTCGCGCGCGGCGCTGCCCAGGCCCAGGCGCTCGGCGTCGCGGTGCCGGTGCTGCGGCGCATCGTCTATGTCGTCGCCTCGCTCGCCACCGCCGGGGCGGTTACCACCGCCGGCTCGATCGGCTTCGTCGGTCTGATCGTGCCGCATCTGGTGCGCTTAGGCGTAGGCAACGACCAGCGCCTGTTGCTGCCCGCCGCCGCACTCGCCGGCGGCAGCCTGCTGGTGCTCGCCGACACGGCGGCGCGCACCGCCGTCGCGCCCCTGCAGCTGCCGGTGGGCGTGCTCACCGCGCTGATCGGCGTGCCGGTGTTCCTCTATCTGTTGGGGCGCAAGACATGATTTTGCAGGCGCGCCAGCTGTCGGTCAGCGTCGGCCTGCACAAGGTCTGTCTGAGTCTCGACCTCGATCTCGCGCCCGGCAGCCGGCTGGCGATCCTCGGCCGCAACGGCGCCGGCAAGTCGACGCTGCTCGCCACGCTGGCCGGCCTGCGCCCGGCCGACGCCGGCACGCTGCGGCTCGACGGCAAGACCTACGCCGAACTCGGCCTGCGCCAGGCGGCGCGCCTGCGCGGCTGGCTCGGCCAGGATCGCTCGGACCCCTTCGCCAGCACCGTGCTGGAAACCGTGCTCGCCGGCCGCCATCCGCATCTTTCCCGCTGGGCATGGGAATCGGCGGGTGACACGGACATCGCGCGCACCGCATTGGCGGCGTTGGGACTGGCCGGCATGGAGGAACGCGAGGTCCACACGCTCTCGGGCGGCGAGCGGCAGCGCGTCGCCATCGCCGCGCTGCTCGCGCAGGGGCCCCGCCTCTACCTGCTCGACGAGCCGCTCGCCCACCTCGACCTCAACCACCAGATCGCCACGCTCGAACTGCTGGCACGGCGCGCGCGCGCGGAAGGCGTCGCCCTCGCGATGGTGCTGCACGATCCGAACCTGGCGCTGCGCTTCTGCGATCAGGTCGTGCTGCTCCATGGCGACAGCCGGCACGTCGCCGGGCCGGCGGCGGACATCCTCGACGCCGCGACGCTGTCGGACCTCTACGGCCACCCGCTGCGGCGGGTGGAGAATTTCTTCGTTCCGGAGTGAACATGCGCCTGCTCTTCCTGCTGCTCTCGCTGGCAGCCCTTTCCGTCCAGGCCGCGCAGGACTGTCCGCGCATCGTCAGCCAGTCGCCCTACATCACGCGCGCGCTGGCCTGGCTCGGGCTCGAACGCTGCATCGTCGGCGTCAGCCGCTACGACGTCATCGATCTGCCGCGCACCGGCGGCGTCATCGACCCGGACGTCGACGCCATTGCCCTGCTCGAGCCGCAGCTCATGATCACCTCGAACTGGACCAAGGCCGAGACCTGGCAGGCCACCGCCCCGCCCGGAGCGACGGCCTTGCGCGTCGACGGTTTCCGCGGCATGGCCGGGGTCGAGCGCATGCTGCGCGAGATCGGCCGCGCCGCCGGCGTGAAGGACATCGACGCGCGCGTGGATCGCTTCGCCGCCGACTGGCGCGCGGCGGCACAGCGCGTCGGCGGCAGCGGCCGGCGCGTGCTGATCCTCTCCGCCTGTTCCAACAAGCCCTACTCGTTCGGCCGCGACACGACGTTGCACGAGTTGTTCACCGCCGCCGGCTTCGCGGTCGTCGCCGACCACGACAGCATCCGCAACTTCGACCCCGACAAACCGGGCGGCGACGTCGCCGCCTGGATCGGGGAACGCAAGCCCGATTACCTCTTCGCGCTGAAGAACCGTCGCCAAGACAACGAGGAGGCCTGCAACGTCGCCATCGCCATGCCCGGCATTCCCATCCTGCCGCTCGACGGCCCGCTGTTCACCCATCCCGGCCCCGATTTGCTGAAAGGGCTGGAACAACTGCGCCAAACGGTGCAGGAGCTGCGCCCATGAGCGAAGCAGCCGAACGCCACACCGCCCGCATGCGGCGCAAGAAGGAAGTCATCGACGCGAAAATCGGCGCTGCCGGAGCGGCGCGCGGCGTCTTCCTGATCCACACCGGCAACGGCAAGGGCAAGTCCTCGGCCGCCTTCGGCGTGCTGGCGCGCGCGCTCGGCCACGGCTTCTCCGCCGTCGTGATCCAGTTCGTCAAGAGCCGTTCCGACACCGGCGAGGAAGCCTTCTTCCGCCGGCAGCCGAATGTGCGGTGGCACGTGATGGGCGAGGGCTTCACCTGGGAGACGCAGGACGCCGCGAAGGATGCCGCCGCCGCTCAGGCTGCGTGGGAAGAGGCGAAGCGTGCGCTCGCCGACCCGGCCGTCGATCTCGTGATCCTCGACGAATTCACCTACGCGCTCAAGTACCGCTGGCTCGACTTGGCCGAGGTGCTCGCCGCATTTCACCGGCGTCCGGCCATGCAGCGCCTGATCGTCACCGGCCGCGGCGCACCGCCCGAACTCGTCGCCGCCGCCGACACCGTCACCGAGATGACGCTGGTGAAGCACGCCTTCCAGGCCGGCGTGCAGGCAATGCCGGGGATCGAATGGTAGCCAGGCCTGCCCTGTTCATTGCCGCGCCGGCCTCGGGCCACGGCAAGACCACGGTGGTCGCGGCGCTGGCGCGGATGCACACGCGGCTTGGCCGCAAGGTGCGCGTCTTCAAGTGCGGCCCCGACTTCCTCGACCCGCAGATCCACGCGCTCGCCTCGGGCTTCCCCTGCGAGAACATCGACTTCCGCATGTGCGGCGAAGCGGATGCGCGCTGGCGTCTCGGGCGCGCCGCGCGGGAGGCCGACCTGATCCTCGTCGAAGGCGTGATGGGGCTTTACGATTCCGAACCGTCGGGAGCCGAACTCGCCCGCCGGCTCGGCCTGCCGATCCTGCTCGTCGTCGATGCCGGCGCGATGGCCGGCAGCTTCGGCGCCGTGGCGTGGGGGCTCAAGCATTACAAGGATGGCGCGCCGATCACCCACGCGCTCGCCAACCGCGTCGGCAGCGACTGGCACGCCGAGCTGTGCCGCGCCGCACTGCCCGAGGACATCGCCTGGGCCGGCCATCTGCCGCGCGATCTCGATGCCGCGCTGCCCGAGCGCCATCTCGGCCTGCTGCCCGCCGCCGAGATCGCCGACCTCGACGCGCGCATCGAGCGCATGGCCGACCTGCTCGCCGCCACGCCGGCCGCCGAACCGCCGCCCGCCGTCGAATTCGCCGCCCCGCCGGCACCGGCTTTTACGCCGTTGCTCGCAGGCAGGACCATCGCCGTCGCGCGCGACGCGGCCTTCTGCTTCCTCTACCCCGCCAACCTCGAATGCCTGGCGTCGCTCGGCGCGCGGATCGTCTTCTTCTCGCCGCTCGCCGACAGCGCGCTGCCCGGGTGCGACGCCGTCTGGCTGCCCGGCGGCTATCCCGAACTGCACGCCGAAGAGATCGCCGCCAACGCCGGCATGCGCGCCGCGCTGCGCGCCCACGTCGACGCGGGCAAGCCGCTGCTCGCCGAGTGCGGCGGCATGATGGCCTGCTTCGAAACGCTGCACGCGGCCGATGGCGAATCGCACGCGATGTTCGGCCTGCTGCCGGGCGCGACACGCATGCAGACCAGGCTCGCCGGCCTGGGCCTGCTGACGGCGGAATTGCCCGAGGGCACGCTTGCCGGCCACACCTTCCACTACTCGACCTGCGACACGCCGCTCGCGCCGTTGTGCCACGCGGCGGCGGCGCAGGGACGGCGGAGCGAGGCGGTCTATCGCAAAGGCCGGCTCACCGCCTCCTACATGCACTGCTACTTTCCCTACAACCCCGAGGCCACCGCGCGGCTGTTCGTCTGAAGCGCGCGCGAGGCCGCGCTCGCCGCACATCCCGCCGCAATGGTCTATCCTGACCGGGTGAGGAAACGCCGATGAACGACACGACCCGCATCGCAATCGCCGTTGTACTGGCCGCCACCCTCGCGGCCGGCTACCTGTGGTGGCAGGCGCAGGAGGAACCCGCGCCGCCGGTCGCCACCTCCCCTGCGCCCGCGCCAGCGGAACCGCCAAAGCCCGCCGAGCCGGCGATCCAGCATCCGCTCGACACCGAGCCTGCGGCCGAGCCGCTGCCCGCGCTCGACGAGAGCGACAGCCCGCTGACGCAGACGCTCGTCGCCTTGGTGGGCAGCAAGCCCTGGCAGGCGCTCTTCCATCCCGACCGCATCGTGCGCCGCATCGTCGCCACCGTCGACAACCTGCCGCGCCAGGAGGCCCCGGTGAAGATGTGGCCGGTGAAGCCGGTCGGCTCGTGGCTGTCGACCGCCGGCAGCGGCGACGCGCTGCACATCGCGCCGGACAACGCGCGGCGCTATGCCGCCTACGTCGGGCTCGCCGAGGCGGTGGACGCGGCGCAGCTCGTCGCCATCTACCGGCAGTTCTATCCGCTGTTCCAGCAGGCCTACGTCGAGCTGGGCTACCCGCAGGGCTACTTCAACGACCGCCTCGTCGCGGCCATCGACGATCTGCTCGCCGCGCCCGAGCCGGCCGAGCCGCCGCGGCTGGTGCAGCAGAAGGTGATCTACCAGTTCGCCGATCCCGATCTGGAGGGTCGCTCCGCCGGGCAGAAGATCATGCTGCGCATCGGCACCGAGAATGCCCACGCCGTGAAGGCGAAGCTGCGCGAGATCCGCAAGCTGGTCGCGAAACCCTGACCGGAGAAAGTCGGTTCCGGCGAGGCGGCGGCTACGGCTTGCCCAGGTGCCGGCGCGCCGTCTCCAGATGCTCGCACAGCCGCGCGGCGCCTTCGACGAGGCGCGGCGTGTGGCGCTGGATCAGGTCGGGCGGAATGAAGAACAGGTTGCCGCGCTTCACCGCCGTCATGCCCGGCCACTGGCGCCAGTCGTCGACCCATTCCGGCCGCGCTTCGCCCATGCCGCTGGCGACGATGGCTTCCGGGTCGGCGGCGAGCACCGCCTCGACCGTCACCTTGGGCGCGAGCAGCTTGAGGTCGGCGAAGACGTTGATGCCGCCGCACAGCTGGATGACGTCGCTGATGACCTGGCCGCCGCCGACGGTCATCAGCGGCTGCTTCCAGATCTGGTAGAAGACGCGCACGGCCGGCCGCGCGCCGAACTTCTCGCGCAGCGCCTGCAGGCGATTGCGGAAACGCACCGCCGCCTCGCGCGCGATCTCTTGCGTGCCGGCCAGTTCGCCGTAGCGTTCCAGGCTTTTCGCCACGTCGTCGATGCGCTCGGGCTGCGAGAGATAGACGGGGATGCCGAGCGCGCGCAGCTTCTCGATGTGCGCCGGCGCGTTGCCGCTCGCCCAGCCGACCGCGAGATCGGGCTTGAGCGCGGCGATCGCCTCGAGGTCGAGCTTCGAGTAGCCGCCGACGCGCGGCAGTTGCTTCGCCGCTTCCGGATAGTCGCTGTAGTCGACCACGCCGACGAGGCGTTCGCCGGCGCCCGCGGCGAACAGCGTTTCGGTGACGTGCGGCGCGAGGCTGACGATGCGCCTGGCCGGCTCCCTGAGGCGCAGCGTCGCGCCGCTGTCGTCCGTGACGACGATGTCGGCGTGCGCATGGCAGGCGAGGAAGGCGAGCAAGCAGGCAAGACGTTTCATGCGATTTCCTTGAGAGCAGTGGTCAGTCGCTGCCAGTCGTTTTCCGTGGCCGGCAAGCCGAAGCGCAAGGCCGGCGGCGCATCGAACAGCCGGACGAGGATGCCGCGTTTGGCCAGAGCTTCGTGCAATTCCGTGGCGCGCGGCATGGCGACGGTCCGGAACAGCGCGCAGCCGGCGGGCTCGCCGAGACACGACAGCAGATCGGCGAGACGCCGCGAGGCCGCATGCAGCCGTTCGCGCTGCATCGCCTGCCAGTCGCGGTCGGCCAGCGCCAGTCGCGCCGCCCAGCGCGCGGGGTGCGCAATGCTCCACGGCCCGAGCGCCGCCGCCAGCCGGTCGAGCAGCGCGGGCGCCCCGAGCGCACAGCCGACGCGCGCACCGGCCAGCCCGAAAAATTTGCCGAGCGAGCGCAGCACAACGATGTTGTCCGCTCCGCGCCCCGCCAGCGACTCGGCCGGCTCGGCATCGATGAAAGCCTCATCGACCACCAGCAGCCGCAGGCCGCGCGCGCGTTCGAGCAGTTCCGCGCGGGTGTAGCGGGCGCCGGTCGGGTTGTTCGGGTTGCACAGCACCGCATAGTCGGCCGCCTCTTGCCAGCCGACGAGCGTGTGACCGGCGGCACGCCAGGCGGCCGGATGCTCGTTGTAGAGCGGCGCCGGCATGGCGACGCGTCCTGCCGGCATCAGGCGCGGCAGCCACTGGATGGCTGACTGCGAGCCGGGCAGCATCAGGAGATGTTCGGTGCCGTAGTAGTCGCGCGCAGCGGCTTCGAGGCCATCCCCATATTCCCCCTCCTCCGGCAGCCGCTGCCAGACTTCGGCGGGCACGGCTGGCAATGGATAAGGCCAGGGCGAAATGCCGGTCGACAGGTCGAGCCAGTCCGCGCGCGGAATCCCCCAGTGCGCCGCCGCCGCGCGCAGCCTGCCGCCATGTTCAAGCACTGGCGAAGCTCCAAACGACGAAGGCGATGAGCCACAACCACTGGCCGCGCTCCACCAGCGCGACGGCGCGCGCAATGTCGGCTCCGGTCGCCGCCTCGCCGGCGCCGAGTATTGCGCGCTCCTCGGCCTGGCCGTGATAGATCGCCGGGCCGCCGAGCGTCACGCCGAGCGCGCCGGCGCCCGCCGCCATCACCGGGCCGGCGTTCGGGCTGCCCCATAGCGCCGCCTGCGTGCGCCAGCAGGCGAGCGCGTTGCGCGTCGCCCCGAGCAGCGCATAGGTCAGCGCGGTGAGTCGCGCGGGAACGAAGTTGAGGAGGTCGTCGATGCGTGCCGCCGCCCAGCCGAAATAGCGACGCCGGTCGTCCCGGTAGCCCCACATCGCATCGAGCGTGTTGGCGAGCCGGAACAGCAGCGCGCCCGCGCCGCCGAACAGGAAGAACCAGAACAGCGCGCCGAACACCGCATCGTTGCCGTTCTCCAGCACCGATTCGACCGCCGCCGTCGCCACGCCGGTTTCGTCGAGTTGCGTCGTGTCGCGCGAGACGATCATGCCGACGCGCTCGCGCGCCGCGGCGAGATCGCCCGCCGCCAGCGGTGCGGCAACGGCGCGCGCATGCTCGCCGAGGCTCCTGCCGCCGAGGGCGAACCACAGCAGCAGCGCGTCGGGCACCGGATGGGCAAGCCAAACGGCCAGCGCGACGAACGGAACGACGAGCAGCGCCCACGCCGCGAGGCCGCGCAGCCGGTTGCCGACAGGATGCCCCGGCGCGCCGCGGCGCATGGCGCGCTCCATCGTCTCGGCCAGCCGGCCGAAGCCGACCAGCGGATGCCAGCGGCGCGGCTCGCCGAGCAGCCGGTCGAGCAGTACGCCCGCAAGCGCAACCAAAGCAGTGGGAAAATAGAACATATGAAGGCATTGATGATACAAGGCTGCACCTCCGACGCCGGCAAGAGCACGCTGGTCGCGGCGCTGTGCCGCATCCTGCGCCGGCGCGGGGTGAAGGTCGCGCCGTTCAAGCCGCAGAACATGGCGCTCAATTCGGCCGTCACCGTCGATGGCGGCGAGATCGGCCGCGCCCAGGCGCTGCAGGCCCAGGCCGCCGGACTCGCGCCGCGCATCGACTTCAACCCGGTGCTGCTGAAGCCGAACACCGACCGCCGCGCGCAGGTGATCATCCACGGCAAGGCGGTCGCCGATCTGGATGCGCGCGCCTATCACGACTACAAGCGCGTCGCGATGGAGGCGGTGCTGGCATCGTGGCGACGTCTCACGCAGGAGTTCGACTGCGTGATCGTCGAAGGCGCCGGCAGCCCGGCGGAAGTCAATCTGCGCGACCGCGACATCGCCAACATGGGCTTCGCCGAGGCGGTCGACATCCCGGTGATCCTCGTCGGCGACATCGACCGCGGCGGCGTGCTCGCGCACTTCGTCGGCACGCTCGACTGCCTGTCGGCGAGCGAACGGGCGCGGGTCGAAGGCTTCGTCGTCAATCGCTTCCGCGGCGACATCAGGCTGCTCGAACCCGGCCTCGACTGGCTGCAACTGCGCACGGGCAAACCGGTGCTCGGCGTGCTGACTTACCTGCACGGCCTGTTCCTCGACGCCGAGGACGCGCTCGCGCACCACTCGGAGCGCGGCGGCGAAACGAAGCTGCGCGTGGCCGCGCCGGTGTTCCCGCGCATCTCGAACGCCAACGACCTCGACCCGCTGCGCCTGCATCCCGAGATCGACTTCCGCTGGGTCGGGCCGGGGCAGCGCTTGCCGCCCTGCGACCTGATCGTGCTGCCCGGCTCGAAGTCGGTGCAGGCCGATCTCGCCTGGCTCAGGGCGCAGGGCCACGAGGACGCGATCCGTCGCCACCTGCGCTACGGCGGCAAAGTCATCGGCCTGTGCGGCGGCTACCAGATGCTCGGCCGCGCGCTGCACGATCCGGCGGGCATCGAGGGCCAGCCGGGCAGCACGGCGGGCCTCGGCCTGCTCGACTGCGAGACGACGCTCGAAGCGGAGAAGCAATTGCGCAACGTGCGCGGCGATCTGAAACTCGGCGCCGGCGAGGCGGCGACCGTGCCGATGGCGGGCTACGAAATCCACATGGGCGTGACGACCGGCCCGGCACTCGACCGGCCGGCCGTCGTGCTCGACGACGGCAGCACGGACGGTACGCTGTCGGACGACGGCCAGGTGCTCGGCACCTACTGCCACGGCCTGTTCGACCATCCGCCGGCGCTTGCCGCGCTGCTCGGCTGGGCCGGGGCCGGGAACGTCGCGCCGGTCGACCTCGCCGCGCGCCGCGAGGCGGACATCGACCGGCTGGCCGACGCGGTCGAGGCGGCGTTCGACGCGGCGCTGCTGCGCCGCTGGCTGCCGGTTCCGGCGTGAAGGCGCGCATCGACTTCCCGCAGGCCGACGCCGACGGAAAGTCGCGGCTCGCGCTGGCCTTCGATGCGCCCGTCGCGACGCTGACCGCGCATACGCTCGCCGAGGTGCCGGCCGTGCTCGATGCCGCGATGGCGGAGGCACGCGCCGGGCGCTGGGTCGTCGGCTGGGTCGCCTACGAGGCCGCGCCGGCCTTCGATGCGGCACTGCGGGTGCGCCCGGCCAGCGGGCTCCTGCCCCTGGCCGCCTTCGCGATCCATGCCGCGCCCGGCACGGGCGCGACGACGGACGACACGGAGTTCGCCTGCGGCCGCTGGTGCGCGACGACGTCCGAGGCGCATGACCGCGCCGCCATCGACGCACTGCGGCGGCGCATCGCCGACGGCGACTTCTACCAGGTCAACCTGACGACGCGCCTCGTCGCCGACTTCGCCGGCAGCGGCTCTGCGCTGTTCGAATCCCTGCGCGCGACGCAGCCCGCCGGCTACTGCATCCACCTGCGGGACGCCGCCTGGGAAATCCTCTCCGTCTCTCCCGAGCTGTTCTTCGACTGGCGGCCGGACGGCACGCTGACCACGCGGCCGATGAAGGGCACGGCGCCGCGCCGCGCCGACCCGGCGGCCGACGCCGCCGCCGCGCGCGCGCTGCAGTCCTCGGAAAAGGAGCGCGCCGAGAACCTGATGATCGTCGACCTGTTGCGCAACGATCTCGCGCGCGTCGCCGTCACCGGCACGGTGCGCGTGCCGCGCCTGTTCGAGACCGATGCGCTGCCGACCGCCTGGCAGATGAGCTCGACGGTGGAATGCGCGACGCGGCCGGGCACCGGGCTGGCGGAGGTGTTCCGCGCGCTGTTCCCCTGCGGCTCGGTCACCGGCGCGCCCAAGGTCGCGGCGATGGCCGCCATCGCGGCGCTGGAGGAAACGCCGCGCGGCGCCTATTGCGGCGCCATCGGCCTGATCCGGCCCGGCGGCCACGCGACCTTCAACGTCGGCATCCGCACCGTGGTGCTCGACCGCGCCGCCGGCCGCGCCGAGTGCAGCGTCGGCAGCGGCATCGTCTCCGATTCCGTGCCGGCCGACGAATACGCCGAATGGCTGGTCAAGCGCCGCTTCCTGCTGCGCGCCAGCGCCGGCTTCGAGCTGCTGGAAACCCTCGCGCTGGCGGACGGCCGCTACGTCCTGCCGGAACGACACCTGGACCGGCTCGCGGCGAGCGCGGAGCACTTCGGCTTCGCCCATGAGCGCGCGCGCGTGGCGGACGCCCTCGCGCGCGTCGCCGCCGACCATCCGGCCGGCGACTGGCGCGTGCGCCTGCGCTGCGACCGGCAGGGCCGCGCACGGGCCGAATGCTTCGCGCTGGAGGCGGCGCCGCCGGAAGTCCCGGTCGCCCTCGCCGCCGCGCCGATCGAAGGCGAGGCGGAATTCCTGCGCCACAAGACCACGGAACGCAGCGCCTACGCGGCCTTCGAGCCGCCGCCCGGCATCTTCGACACCCTGCTGTGGAACGCGCGCGGCGAACTCACCGAATTCACGCGCGGCAACGTGGTGGCCGAAATCGACGGCGCGCTCGTGACGCCGCCCGTCAGCTGCGGCCTGCTGCCCGGCGTGCTGCGCGCCGAACTGCTGGCGCGCGGCGAGATCGCGGAGCGGACGATCCGGCTGGACGAGTTGCCGCGCGCCACCGGGCTGTGGTTCATCAACAGCGTGCGCGGCCGGGTGCGGGCGCGACTGCTCAAGCCAGCGTGACGCTCCGGCCCGGCTCGGGCGCCTCGGCGTGCCAGCCGAGGCTTTCCTGGATCGTCGCGGCGAAGCCCGTCGCCGTTTCCGCCTCGCCGTGCACGACGAAGGTCTTGCGCGGCGGCGCGCGGAAGTGGCGCAGCCAGCCGAGCAGCGCGTCGCGGTCGGCGTGCGCCGAGAGGCCACCGAGCGTGTAGAGGTCGGCGCGCACCGCGACTTCCTCGCCGAAGATGCGCACGCGCTTGGCGCCGTCGACGAGGCGGCGGCCGAGCGTGCCGGCAGCCTGGAAGCCGGTGATGAGGATGGTGGATTCGCGCCGCGGCAGGTTCGCGCGCAGGTGGTACTTGACGCGGCCCGCATCGCACATGCCGCTCGCCGAGACGATCACCGCGCCGCGCTCGATGCGGTCGAGTGCCATCGACTCCTCGACGTCCTCGACGAAGTCGATCTTGCGGAAATGCTCCGCGCCGCCGTGCCGGCCGAGCACCGCATGCGCCTCCTCGTCGAGCAGCGCCATGTGGCGCGCGGTGATCTCGGTGGCCGAGGTCGCCATCGGCGAATCGACATAGACGGACAACTTCGGCAGGCGCCCGCGCCGCGTCAGGTCGGCGAACAGGAACAGCATGTCCTGGGTGCGCCCGACCGCGAAGGCCGGCACGACCAGGTTGCCGCCCTTCCGCTCGATGGTGTCGAGCACCGCATGCACCAGTTCGTCCTCGGTCTCGGCCATGCTCTTGTGCAGGCGGTTGCCGTAGGTCGATTCCACCACCAGCCAGTCGGCGTGCTCGACCGGCGTCGGGTCGCGCACCAGCGGCCGCGCCGGCTGGCCGAGATCGCCGGAGAAGACGATCTTGCGGCGGTGGCCGCCGCTGCCTGCCCACAGCTCGACGATCGCCGAGCCGAGGATGTGCCCGGCGTCGCGGAAGATGCAGCGCAGCGCGGGATGCGGCGCGATCTCGGCATCGTAGTCCACCGCCTGCAGGCGCCGCAGGCAGTGGCGCGCCTGCTCGACCGTGTACAGCGGCGCGACGTCGCTGCGCTGCGGCCGGCCGGTGCGGAAGCGCCGCTTGTTCTCGTACTCCGCCTCCTTCTCCTGGATGTGGGCGGCGTCCGGCAGCATCACCGCGAGCAGGTCGCAGGTCGCGCGCGTCGCGTAGATCGGCCCCTTGAAGCCGAGCGTGACGAGGCGCGGCAGCAGGCCGGAGTGGTCGATGTGGGCGTGCGTGAGCAGCACGAAGTCGATGCCGCGCGGATCGAAGGAGAAGGCGTGGCGGTTCTTGTCGCGCGCCTCGCGCCCGCCCTGGAACAGGCCGCAATCGACGAGGAAGCGCACGCCGTCGGCTTCTGCCAGGTAGCAGGAACCGGTGACCTCGCGCGCGGCGCCGAGGAAGGTGAGTTTCATGACGAGGCTCCTTGTTTGAGGACCAGCGGCAGGCCGGCGGCGACCAGCGTGACGCGGTCCGCCAGCGCCGCGACGCGCTGGTTGAGCCGGCCCTGCTCGTCGCGGAAGCGGCGCGCCAGCGCGTTCTCCGGCACGATGCTCCAGCCGACCTCGTTGCTGACGAGCAGGAGGCGGCCGGGCAGCGCCGGCAGCGTCTCCAGCAATTTTTCGATTTCGCCGTCGCGGCCGGCGAGCAGCACGTTGGAAAGCCAGAGCGTCAGGCAGTCGACGAGCACGCAGCGCTCCGGCGCCGTCGCGCGCGCGAGCGCGCCGGCGAGCGCGACGGGCTCCTCGACGCTGTGCCAGCCGGCCGGACGCCGGGCGCGGTGGTGGGCGATGCGCTGCGCCATTTCCTCGTCCAGCGCCTGGGCCGTGGCGAGATAGGTCACCCGCAGACCGGAATCGAGCGCCTGCCGCTCGGCGTGGGCGCTCTTGCCCGAGCGGGCGCCGCCGATGATGAGTTCGATCATGGCGCAAGGTTATCATGCGGGCTTTTCCGGTCAAACCGCCATGGAGTTTCACGTCCCGCCCGCCGACCGCGGCCTCGATGCCGAGTTGCGCCGCAAGATCGACCAGAAAACCAAGCCGCCCGGCAGCCTCGGCCGCCTCGAGGAACTCGCGCTGCAGATCGGCCGCGTGCGCGGCGCGCTGACGCCCAGCCTGAACCGGCCGCACCTCGTCGTCTTCGCCGGCGACCACGGCGCGGCGCAGCACGGCATCTCCGCCTATCCGCAGGAAGTGACCTGGCAGATGGTCGAGAACTTCCTCGCCGGCGGCGCGGCGATCAACGTCTTCGCGCGCGCCAACGGCCTCGCGCTGACCGTCGTCGATGCCGGCGTCGCCCACGACTTCGGGAAACGCGAAGGTCTCATTGACGCCAAGATTGCGCCTGGCACGGCGAGCTATCTCGACGGCGCGGCGATGACGGCGGAACAGTGCGCGATGGCCATGGAGCGCGGCGCGGCGATCGTCGCCGGGCTGGCGGCGCAGGGCTGCGAGGTCGTCGGCTGCGGCGAGATGGGCATCGGCAACACGGCGGCGGCAGCGCTGATCACGCACTGCCTGGGCGGCGCGCCGCTGGCCGCCTGCGTCGGGCGCGGCACCGGCCTCGACGACGCCGGGCTGGCGCGCAAGACCGCGCTGCTGCAGCAGGCGCTCGATGCCTGGCCGGAACGGAATAACGAGCCGCTGGCCGTGCTCGCGCGCTTCGGCGGCTTCGAGATCGCGATGATGGCGGGCGCCATGCTGGCGGCGGCGCGGAACCGCATGCTGGTGCTCGTCGACGGCTTCATCTGCGGCGCGGCGGCGCTGGTCGCCGCCCGGCACGCGCCGGCCTTCCTCGACTACGCGGTGTTCTGCCACGCCTCGGCCGAGGCCGGCCACCGCGTGCAGCTCGACGCGCTCGCCGCGCGGCCGCTGGTCACGCTCGACCTGCGGCTCGGCGAAGGCACCGGCGCCGCGCTGGCCTGGCCGCTGGTGCGCGCCGCCTGCGCCTTCCTCAACGAGATGGCGAGCTTCGAATCGGCCGGCGTCAGCACGCAGGCCGGCGCGCCTACAATGCGACGATAACAACGGGGAGGATTCATGGCTGGTTCGTTCGGCAATCTGGTCGTCTTTCTGGTGGAGCCGTCCGCCGCGCAGGCGAAGTTCATCGTCGCGCAGCTCAAGACCATGGGCATCGAGATGGTGCGCGTCTACGACAGCGGCGGCGAAGCGCTGCGCGCGATGCATGAGGCGCCGCCCGACCTCGTCGTCAGCGCGCTCTACCTGCCGGACATGTCGGGCACCGAGCTGGTCGCCGCGATGCGGCGCGACGAAAGCCTCACGCAGGTCGCCTTCATCCTGATCTCGAGCGAGACGCGGCCCCAGGCGCTGGAGCCCGTGCGCCAGCTCGGCGTCTGCGGCATCCTGCCCAAGCCGTTCACCGCCGCGCAACTGGACACCGCGCTCGCCACCACGCTCGATTTCCTCGGCCAGGACGACGACCTGGCCGGCGAGATCAGCGGCGAGGACCTGCGCGTCCTGCTCGTCGACGACAGTCCGAGCGCGCGCGCCTTCATGCGGCGCGTGCTCGAGAACCTCGGCATCGAGGACTTCATCGAGGCGGACAACGGCCGCGCGGCCGTGGACATCCTCGCCGCGACGATGGTCGACCTCGTCGTCACCGACTACAACATGCCGGAGATGGACGGCCAGGCGCTGGTCGAGTACATCCGCCAGCAGAGCTGGCAGAACTCGGTGCCGATCCTGATGGTCACCAGCGAGGCGAACGAGGGCCGCCTGGCGGCGGTGCAGGAAGCCGGCGTCTCCGGCATCTGCGACAAGCCGTTCGAGCCGCGCGTGATCAAGCGGCTGCTGCGCCACATCCTCGACCACCGCTAGACGCCGCATGCTGCAGCAGGAGGCCGCCACCTTCTTCGCCGCCGTGCGCTTCTTCACGCGGCTGCCGGTGCCGGGCTGGGTCGGCCATTCCGCCGAACAGCTCGACCGCGCCGCGCGCTACTTCCCGCTGGTCGGCATCCTGGTCGGCGCCATCGGCGCGGCCGTCACGCTCGCCGCGACGCTGCTGTGGCCGCCGTCCGTCGCCGTGCTGCTCGGCATGGCGGCGACGCTGCTCGCCACCGGCGCCTTCCACGAAGACGGGCTGGCCGACACGATCGACGGCATGGGCGGCGGCTGGACGCGCGCCGACGTGCTGCGCATCATGAAGGACTCGCGCATCGGCAGCTACGGCGCGATCGGCATCGGCCTCGCGCTGCTGCTCAAGTTCGAGTTGCTGCAGGAAATCGCCGCCCTGCCGGCGCCGAGTTTCTTCATCGTGCTGGTCGCCGGCCACGGCGTCTCGCGCTTCGCCTCGACCACGCTGATCTATTTCCTCGACTACGCGCGCGACGACGATTCGTCGAAGTCGAAGCCGCTCGCCACGCGCATGGGCACGGGCGAACTGGCGATCGCCGCCCTGTTCGGCGTCGCCCCCTGTCTGCTGCTGCCCGCCGCGCAGGCGGCCGTCGCGCTCGCGCTGGTCGCACTGGTCACGCTGTTGGCGGCGCGCTATTTCGTCAGGCGCATCGGCGGCTACACGGGCGACACGCTCGGCGCGACGCAGCAGCTGACCGAGCTGGCGTTCTACCTCGGCATGCTATGCGTTTGTGGCTGATCCGCCATCCGCCGCCGGCGGTGCCGCCCGGCACCTGCTACGGCGCGACCGACCTGCCGCTGGCCGACGATCCGGCCAGCCATGCAGACGCGCTGCGCCCGCTGCTGCCTGCCGACGCCCCCCTTTATTCCAGCCCGTTGACGCGCTGCCGGCGGCTGGCCGAGTTGCTGCATCCCGCGCCGCGGTTCGACGAGCGCCTGCGCGAGATCGACTTCGGCGCCTGGGAGATGCAGCCGTGGGACGCGCTCGACCGCGCGCGGCTCGACGCCTGGGCCGCCGACCCGTTCAACTTTCGCCCGCCCGGCGGCGAGGCGGTGGCGGCCCTGCGCGCGCGCGTCGCCGCCTTCCTCGCTGAACTTCCCCAGGAGGCGGTGCTGGTGGCGCATGCGGGCGTGATCAAGGTCTGCGCGGCCGAGCTGGCCGGCGAAGAAGACTGGTTCGGGCTGCGCTTCGACTACGGCAAGCTCAGCCTGATCGAGGACGGCCGGCTGGTTTGGGTGAACCGCGACTAGAGCAGGAACAGCGTCGCCAGGCCGAGGAAGATGAAGAAGCCGCCCGAGTCGGTGACGGCGGTGACCATCACCGAGCCGCCGACCGCCGGGTCGCGGCCGAGCTTCTGCAGCGTCATCGGGATCGCGACGCCGACGGCGGCGGCCACCATCAGGTTGAGCGTCATCGCCGCGGTCATCACGGCGCCGAGCCGCCAGTCGCCATAGAGCCACCAGGCGATGATGCCGAGCAATCCGCCCCAGGCGAGGCCGTTGATGAGCGCGACCTTGAGTTCCTTGCGGTAGAGGCGACGTTCCGAATCCTGGCCGACCTGACCGAGCGCGATGGCGCGCACGATCATCGTGATGGTCTGGTTGCCCGAGTTGCCGCCGATGCCGGCGACGATCGGCATCAGCGCGGCGAGCGCGACGAGCTTCTCGATGCTGCCCTCGAAGGCGCCGATCACGCGCGAGGCGATGAAGGCGGTGACGAGGTTGATCGCCAGCCAGGCCCAGCGGTTCTTCACCGAGTCCATCACCGGCGCGAAGATGTCCTCCTCCTCCTTCAGGCCGGCGTGGGCGAGCTGGTCGGCCTCGGCCGCCTCGCGGATGTAGTCGAGCACCGCATCGACGGTGACGCGGCCGATCAGCTTGCCGCCGGCGCTGACCACCGGCGCCGACACCAGGTCGTAGCGCTCGAAGGCCTGCGCCGCCGTCTCGGCGTTGTCCTCGGGATGGAGGCTCAGGGCGTCCTTGCGCATCACCGCCGCGACCTCGGTCTCCGGGTCGTTGATCAGCAGCGCGGTGATCGGCAGCACGCCCTCCAGATGGTCGTCGCGGTCGATGACGAACAGCTGGTCGAACTGGTCGGGCAGCTCGTCGAAGCGGCGCAGGTAGCGCTGCACGACCTCGAGCGTGACGTCGGCGCGCACCGTCACCATGTCGAAATCCATCAGCGCGCCGACGGCGTCCTCGTCGTAGGACATCGCCGCGCGCAGCCGCTCGCGCTCCTCGGTGTCGAGGCTGCGGAAGACGTCCTCCATGACCTCGGACGGCAGGTCGGGCGCCAGGTCGGCCAGCTCGTCGGCGTCGAGCTGCTCGGCGGCCGCCTTGAGCTCGTGGTGCTCCATCGTCTCGATGAGCGATTCGCGCACCGCGTCCGACAGCTCGATGAGGATCTCGCCGTCGCGCTCGGCCTTGACCAGGTCCCAGACCATGAGCCGCTCGTCGAGCGGCAGCGCCTCGAGGATGTAGGCGATGTCGGCGGCGTGCAGGTGCTCGAGCTTGCGCGCCAGCTCCGCTTCGTTCTGCTTGTGCACGAGCTGCTCGACCAGCTCGTGGCGCGGCATGTCCTGGTTATGCACCAGGGTTTCGACGCGCTTCTGCCGGGCGAACAGCTCCCTGATTTCGCGCAGGTGCTGCGCGAAATCCTCCTGGCGGGTGTCTTCCCGCGGTTCGACGGGCTGTTCGGCGGCCGGCTCTTCCATAAGCCCGCCATTGTAGGGGCTGGCGCGGGCTAGGGAATGACGGAATGCTGCATGCGCGCCAGAATTTGTTGCGTGCGCCGGTTCATGTAGTCCGACTGGGGATTCTTCTCGTACTTGCGCGGCGCCGGCAGCATCACCGCCAGGCGCGCCGCCTGTTCGGCCGTCAGCTGGCCCGCGCCGCTGCCGTAGTAGCGCCGCGCGGCGGCCTCGGCGCCGAACACGCCCTCGCCCCATTCGACGACGTTGAGATAGACCTCGAGGATGCGGCGCTTGTCCCACAGCAGTTCGAGCCAGACGGTGATGACCGCTTCCTGCGCCTTGCGCCACGGCGTCTTGGCGGAAGAGAGGAACAGGTTCTTCGCCAGCTGCTGGCTGATGGTCGAGCCGCCGGCGACGACCTTGCCCTTCTTCTGGTTCTTCTCGAGCGCCTTCTGGATGCCTTCCCAGTCGAAGCCCTCGTGGTCGATGAACTTGTCATCCTCGGCGGCGACGACGGCGCGCTTGAGCTGCGGCGAGATCCGCGCGTAGGGCACCCACTGGCGCTTCAGTTCGGCGCGCGGGTTCTTTACGCGCAGCTCGTCCAGCCGCTGCGCCATGAAGCTGGTCTGGCCCGGATCGACATAGCGCCACCAGAGCACCCAGCCGAGATACCAGCCCTGCCACAGCAGCAGGAGCAGGCCGATGGCGGCCAGCCCCTTGAGCAGCCAGCGCGGCGCGGGACGCATCCCCTCAGCGGCCCCGCAGCGCGACCAGCACCGGCGCCGTTTCGGGCCGCACGCCGCGCCAGACGAGGAAGGCCTCGGCCGCCTGCTCGACCAGCATGCCGAGGCCGTCGGCGACGCCGCAGCCGGCCGCACGGGCCTGGGCCATGAAGGGCGTCTCGCGGCCGTAGACCATCTCGTAGGCGAGCGCCCGCGGCGCGAAGACGCCGACGGGCAGCGGCAGCGGCGCATCGTCGAGACCGGCCGAGGTGGCGTTGATGACGAGATCGAAGGCGCGGCCGGCGAGCGCCTCGAAGCCGCCGCCCTCGATGCCGAATGCGGCGGCCAGCAGCACCGCCTTCTCCGCGGTGCGGTTGGCAACGCACAGCGCGGCGGGCCGCTCGTCGAGCAGCGGCAGGACGACGCCGCGCGCCGCGCCGCCGGCGCCGATCAGCAGAATGCGCTTGCCGGCCGGATCGCAGCCGAGGTTGGCCTTGAGGTCGCGCACCAGGCCGGCGCCGTCGGTGTTGTCGCCGCGAATGGTTTCGCCGTCGAAGCTCAGCGTGTTGACCGCGCCGGCCGCCCGGGCGCGCGGGGTGAGCTCCGCAGCCAGCCGGAACGCCTCCTCCTTGAAGGGCACGGTGACGTTGGCGCCCCGGCCGCCGGCGGCGATGAACGCCCGCACGGCGGCGGCGAAGCCGTCGAGCGGCGCCAGCCGCGCCTCGTAGCTCATGTCCTGGCCGGTCTGCGCGGCGAACAGCGCGTGGATGCGCGGGCTCTTGCTGTGCGAGATCGGGTTGCCGAACACCGCGTAGCGGTCGGTCACTTATTTTCCTTCGGGGCGGCGTCCGCCTTCTTCTTGCGCGGCGCCCTGGCCGCCCTGGTGGTCGTTCTGGCGGTTTTGGCGGGGCGGGGCTTGCGGGCCGGCTTGGCCGGCTGTTCCTCCGGCGGCGCGGACTCGGCCGCGGGCGGCGCGGCTTCGGGCGCTGGCGGGGCTTCAGGTGCGGCCGGCTTCTTGCGGCCTCGCGTGCGGGATTTCTGCTTGGCGGGCGCTTCCGCGCCGACCGCCGGCTCCGGCGCAATACTCGGCGCCGGCGGGGCGGCGGCTTCCGGCACCGCCGGGGCTTCGGCGCTCTCCGGCTCGGCGACCGGCGCGGCGGCGCTGCGGCGCTTCACGTAGGCGCTGTTGTTCTCGCGGCCGAATTCGAGCAGGCCGCGCTTGTGGGCGTCCTCGAGCAGCGCGCCGAGGGTGCGGTAGCCGTGATAGTTCTCGTTGAAGCCGGGGTGGCGGCGCTTGATCGCCTCCTTGAGCACCGAGGCCCAGACGCGCTCGTCGTCGGCACGGTCCTCGAGCATCGCCTCGAGCGTGGAGACCGCCATCTCCAGGCCCTTGACGCGGCGCGCTTCCTGCTCCTGCGGATCGAGCGGCTCCATTGATTTGCGGGCCTGCCGATCGCCGCTCTCGCGCTGGCGCTTCCTCATCAGGTCGTCGATGTAGATGAACTCGTCGCAGTTGGCGATCAGCAGGTCGGAGGTCGACTGCTTGACGCCGACGCCGATCACGCGCTTGGCGTTCTCGCGCAGCTTCGAGACGAGCGGCGAGAAGTCCGAGTCGCCGCTGATGATGACGAAGGTGTTGACGTGGCTCTTGGTGTAGCAGAGGTCGAGCGCGTCGACCACCATGCGGATGTCGGCCGAGTTCTTGCCCGACTGGCGCACGTGCGGGATCTCGATCAGCTCGAAGTTGGCCTCGTGCATCGCGGCCTTGAAGCTCTTGTAGCGCTCCCAGTCGCAATAGGCCTTCTTGACCACGATGCTGCCCTTGAGCAGCAGGCGCTCGAGCACCGGCCGGATGTCGAATTTCTCGTACTGCGCGTCGCGCACGCCGAGGGCGATGTTCTCGAAGTCGCAGAACAGCGCCATGCTGACGTCGTCGGCGGAAAGGGCCATGATTTTTTCCTTTGCTAGTTGGCTTGGATCTGGTCGGCGCCGGTGAACGACCAGGTGCGGGTGATCTCGAGGATGTCGGTGTCGCGCCGCACGTTGTCGGGGAAGGCGGCGAAGGGCGCGGCCAGCCTGACGATGCGCAGCGCCGCCTCGTCGAGCAGCTTGTGGCCGGACGAGCGGTTGAGCTCGACGCGCTCGAGGCTGCCGTCGCTCCTGATCGCCACCGTCAGCACCAGGTTGCCGTAGAGCTTGCCGCGCGCGGCCTCGGGGTAGTTGAGGTTGCCGACGCGCTCGACCTTCTGGCGCCAGTCCTCGACGTACTGCGCGAAGCGGTATTCCTCGGCGCGCGCGCCGATGAACTTGCGCTTCGGCCGCTGGTTGTATTCCTCGATGCTGCGCGCGATCTCCGCCTCCTGGCGCACCATCGCGCGCGCGCTGGTCGCCAGGTCGCGCCCCGTGAACACCGGCTCGACCGGCTGCGGCGGCTGGTCGGCATCGACGCGCGCGACACGCGACGGACCGCTCTGGGTCATCATCTCGCGCTGCCGCCGCTCGAGCTCGGCGACGCGCTGCTGCGCGGCGACCAGGTCGGTGCCGGGCTGCGCCTGCCGCGTCGGCGGCAGCGGCGTCTTGGCGCGCAGCGGCGCCTCGGTGTTGCCGCCGGCGTCGAGGTTGGCCTGCGCCCTGGCCTGCGCCTTCTCGGGCTTGGCCGCATGCCGGCTGTTGACGAGGATGACGTCGAGCGCCTGCGCGCGCGCACGGTCGAGCGCCTCGGGCAGCTTGAAGTGGATCGACAGCACGACCGCATGAAGCAGCAGCGAGGCGCCGAGCGCCAGCGTCAGGTGGCGCCGCGGCGGATCCATCGCCGCCAGCTTGGCGGGCCAGGTCAGGGTGAACGGCATGCGGAAATTCTAACCCGCGCCTTCTTCCGTGTCGGTTTCGTCCAGTGCGCCCTCATCGATCGCCGGCAGCAGCTCGAGGAAGCCCGCCTGAGCCTCGGCGGCAAGCAGGTCGATGCCGGAGATCGCCAGCCGCACGCGCGCGCCGCGCTCGAGCGTCGGCATGCCGGTCGCCTTGAGGATCAGCGGCAGTTCCTCGCAGCGCACGATGTTTTCCCTGAGCACCTGCGCGGTCACCTCGCCGACGCCTTCCTGCGCGAGCCAGCGCAGGCACCAGTAGCGTTCCATGCCGCGCTGGAACTCGGCGTAGCTCGCGTAGGTCAGCTCGAAGTCGCGCAATGCGGCCAGCAGGTCGGCCGATTTCGGCGGATAGGGCGGCTTTTCATCGCGCAGCAGCGCGACCAGCTGCCACTGGTTGGCGAGGTCGGCGAAGCGGCGCAGCGGCGAGGTGGTCCAGGCGTAGCAGTCGACGCCGAGTCCCTCGTGCGGCATCGCGACGGTGGTCATGCGCGCCTTGCCGGCGGTCTGCGCGCGGTACAGCGCGGGCACCTTCGCGTCGCGCAGCAGCGCGCCCCAGGTGCTGTTGGCGACGATCATCAGTTCGGCGACCAGCGTGTCGAGCGGGCTGCCGCGCGGCCGCTCCTCGATGAGGATGCGGCCCTTCCCCTGCGGCGTCTCGGCGTCCCAGTCTACGCGGAAGTTGTAGTCCTTGCGGTTCTGCTGCTCGGTCTTGCCGCGGCCCGCTTCGAGCACGGTGGCGAGCTCCCAGAGGCGCTTGAGCTCGTCGCGGTAGGGGAAGTCGGGCAGTTCGTCCGCCGCCAGCGTCTCGGCGTTGAACACCGGCTCGACGTCATGGTGGCGCAGGTTGGCGGCCACCGGCACGCGCTCGATCCGCGTCTCGTGGCCGAGCACGCGCAGGTCGGCGGCGACGTCGAGGTAGAGCGAGAGCGCCGGCACGGTCTGGCCGGCTTCCAGGGTGTGGCTGGCGATCACCGGCTCGGGCAGCATGGTGATCTTGCGGCCCGGCATGTAGACGGTCGACAGCCGCCCGCGCGCGATGCGGCCGAGGTCGGAGTCGATGCCGAAGCCGAGCGCCGGCGCGGCGATATGGATGCCGACCCGCATGCCGCCGTCCGGACGGGCGGCGAGCGAGAAGGCGTCGTCGATCTCGGTGGTGTGGGCGTCGTCGATCGAGAAGGCCTGCACGTCGGCCACCGGCAGGTCGGCCGGATCGACGGCGTCGGCGTAGGCGGGGAAGCCGGTGCCGCCCTTGTTGTCCGGGAAATGCTCGAACAGGAAGCGGCCGAGATGGAAATCGTGCGTGTCGCGAAGCGCGCCGCAGCGGAACAGCAGGCGCTCCGGTCTCTCGCCGGTCTCGGCGCAGGCCGCCTCGAGCGCCTTGGTCTCCGGCCGGTTGCGGTCGGGCTTGTAGAGCAGCTGCGCCAGCGCGGGCGGAAACTCGGGCGGCAGCCGGCCGGCCTTGAGTTCGGCGACCATGTGCTCGATCGCCAGGGCCTGCTGGCGCTTCTTCTCGAGGCCGGCGAGCGCGGCCTGCAGGATCTCCGGCGGCGCCTTGCGGAAGCGGCCCTTCCCCTTGCGGTGGAAATGGATCGGCGCCGCGTGCAGCGCCAGCAGCACGGCGGTCGCCTCGACGGGCGAAGGCTTCTTCCCCGCGTATTCCTCGGCGAGCGCCTCGAAGCCGAACTCGGCCTCGCCGCAGACCTCCCAGAGGAACTCCGTCTCGATGTCCGCCGCCGCCGCCTCGGCCTGCGCGAGCAGCTCGCCCGCGCCGGGCGCGGCGAAGCGCAGCAGCACGTTGGCGGCCTTCAGCTTGACGCGCTTGCCGCTCGCGGTGTCGACCTGCAGCGAGCTGTCGTTGTCGGCGACGATGGTGCCGGTCTTGAAGGCGCCATCCTCTTCGAAGAGGACGTTCATGGGGAAGGGAAACGGGGGGAAGGGCCGCGGATTATAGCCGCCCCCCTATTGGCGGCGGCCCGGCATGCGCCGCCCCGCCGGAACCGACTTTTACGCGGTTCCCGGACTCAAGTCAGCGAGCACTTCCCGGAACTGCTCCAGCGCCGCTGCGAGATCGTCCACGATCTCCTGCGCGATAGGTGAGCTGCTCGACGTAGTCGCCGTAGGACATGCCGTCGTCGCGCAGGACGTTGCAGTAGTTCCAGAGTTTCTGAACGAGAGTAGCGGCGTTCATGACCGTGGCCGTCAGCGGCTGCGGTCGAGGGTGTTGCGCCCGACCGTGTAGCAATGGAGGCTCGTGGGCGCAAATTCGACCTCGACACCATTCATCAACTTGACGCCGCCGCGGCTATAAGTCGTCACCAGCGGCATGCGGGCAAGCTTGTTCGTCTTGGCAAACTCGATGATGCCGCGAATCTCCTTGGCATCGTCGAACGGCCGGTCCGACCATTTCACCTCGACGGCGAAGCGCGGTTGCTGACGCAGGTCGAGGCTCACCAGATCGACCTCGCCTTTCTTCCAGCGCGCGTAACGCAGCGAATCGATGTGCGCGTCATTGTGCAGCCACTGGCTGAAGACGGCGGTCTCGACCAGATGGCCAATGGCAGGATCGGTGGCGGTCAGCGAACTGAACAATGCGGCGCGCATGGTCGGATTGGTGAGATACACCTTGAAGGTCATCGCCTTCTTGAACTGGCGGGCATTGTTGTCGACACGACGCAGCCGCTTGATCAAGAACGCCGCTTCCAGGTACTCGAGATACTTGGCGAGTGTCGGCTTCGAAACGCCCGAGGATTGCGACAAATCCTCCAAGCTCAGCTCCTGCGCCGTGTTGTAAGCGAGGGTGTTGAATAGGGCGTTCAGTTCCTGCACGTCGGAAATCCCATACAAGCTCGGCAAATCGCGCAGCAGAACCTTGTCTATGATGTCGCTCTTGATATATCGGCGCGGATTTTTGCGAATGCCCTCGTAGAACAAGGCCTCGGGGTAGCCCCCGTAGTTGAGGTAATCGACGAACGATTCGTTGAGCGCATGGATATCCTGTGCGACGTAGCGGCGCGCCCCGCCTTCCGCCTCCTCCTCGCGGATAAGCGTGTTCTCCTTATCGACGAATCTGAGGAACTCGAAGAACGTCAGCGGCGGCAGTACGAAATCCGTAAAGCGGCCGGCACCTGATTCCGCGCTCTTGTGCTTGAGCGCAGCAGCCGCGGAGCCCGTGGCGACAAACTGGCAATAGCGATACGAATCGACCAGCGACTTGAGATGCACCTCCCAGTTCTTCAGATACTGGATTTCGTCGAAGAACACGTAGAGTCGCGTGTCGGTCGGCCGGTCGAACATCTTCTCGAAGCGTCGCACCAGGGCGTCCAGACTCAGGCCAATGAGCGAGGGCGTTTCCAGGGACACATAGAGAATGTCCCGGCCGGCCACGCCTTCCGCCATCAGAGCGTGAATGGCATGGGCCACCAAGATCGTCTTGCCTACCCGGCGCGGCCCCATCAGCAGGACGGCCCGACGTGCTCCCCCTGACTGAACCAAAGTCTTGAAGGCCGGCAGATACGCGCGCCGGGGCATCACGGCTCGATCCGCCTCTATTCCACCGCCCGAAAGCCACCACGGATTGTCTTCGCGAAGGCGGTTTTCTATTTCAAGTTCAGACACTTGGAGCATATGATCAAATTAAGCAAATCATAGTTTGCTTGAAATATAGCACCAAGCTAATACAATTTGTACAAATCGCATGTTGATGCGCTACTTGCAGACAGCGAATACAAAACTCGGCGCTGGCACCACGCCAAACGGGGCTGCCCCGCCCTCAGAGCACCCCTGATCGCTATGGGACAAGCTCACCGGTTTTCGCATCAATCACTTCGACCTCCAGCCAGTCTGTGCCACGCAGGGGCAGATATGCCTTTCCATCGGTGGAAAGTAGGCGCAAACCAGCCACCTTTGCCGTTGACGCGATCCAAATGTCGTTGTGGTCATGCTGTATCGGCAGGCCGTTCGCCTTGGCGTAGGAATACAACTTTGCCCATTGAGTATGAATTTCGGGTTGCGGGATCGGAATCATCAACAGCTCGTCGATGATGCCCTTCAACAGGTTGCGGCGCTTGTCTCCCCAGCTCTCCGCGAATGCCAGGAGTTCCGCTACCGTGACTTCGCTGATAGCGGGCCGGAAAAATGAATCACGCAGGCCAAATTGTCGGTCGATGGCCGCCGACACCGCGCTGTTCTCGCGCGTGGCGAAAAGCACCACATTGGTATCGAGCAGGTAAGGAACCGGCGTCGCCATGCGCCGGTCAGCTCAGGGCCTCGACGGCGGCGGCGAATTCCTCGTCGCTCTCCTCCGCCGGAATGCCGCCGAGAATACGCAGGTATGCTGATTTCTCGTTCGGCCGCAGCCGGGCGATCCGCTGCCAATCGGTCGCCATGATTCCCGCCGGCACGGTGCGAAAGAAATCGTCCCGTGCCGTCGCGGCGGCAATGGCCGACGCATCGACGCGCAGCAGGCCGCCCGAAGGACGGAAGATCGCGTTACCTTCAATCACCACATCCCGGTTCAGATGGTCGCGGAGTGCGACAACATCGATATCGCCCTCCCACCGCGCGGTCACCACGTTGCCGTTGCCGAGGTCCAGCTTGAGGATACCCTGACTGACACCCAACACATCCAGCCGGCCGGTAACGCGCACGCGCCGGGACGGCGGCGTCGCCGAATACATTGCCTTGGCGGATTCGGCGACGGCGGCATCGAGTTGTCCTGGATGAGGCAGTGCCACGTCGGGCAGCGCAATCCGGTTCAGATGGCCGCGCCCGAACATACGTCTGTAGCGTGCAAGGCGATGCAACAGGCCGCTGTCGAAGCGATTGCTGTCAGCACACCGACCCGCGATATCGCTCAAGGCGGCGCCCAGCAATTCGAAAGCCGTCTGCTCCGGCTGCGGGCCGTCCTCCCAAAGGCTCTGCTGGCGATACAGGTCCGCCGCCGCTTCGCCGAAGGTCGGCGCCTCGAAATGCAGCAGCGTGGCCGTATCGCCATCGGCGGAATGGCCGACATAACGCACGTCGGCCGCCAGCCGCAGCGATGTCGGTACACGGCCCCGCGCGCGGCTCGAATGCAGGAAGCCCATGCGTACCGAGTCCTGCAAGGTCTCGTGCAAATGGGCCAGCACGGGCCCAATCAGCTCGGGGCGAGGTTTGCCACCGAGACCTTCGCTCGCCTCAAGGCGAAATGAACGTTCGATGGTTTTCACGGGAACCTCCGGGGTGGGTGTTGCGGATGCGGAATGGGAAGTTTACGTTTCCGTTTGGGGAAAGGCAAAAGTCGACGCCGGTCAGCGTGGCGCCCTGTTTCTTGGCCTCGATGATGCCGGCCGCCTTGCCGTCGACATAGAGCAGGTAATCGGCGCAGCCGTGGCCGGCCTCGAGCGGGAACTCGCGCAGGGCGATGCCGCGCGCGGCGCGGATGTCGGCCTGCGCGTAGTCGCAAACATGCCAGCCCGCCGCCGCGAGCAGCCTGTCGATTTCCTCCCGTGCCTGTCGTTCCGGCTGCGCCATGGTTCCGATGCCGTTCGCTTAGGCCGCATCATCGCACAGAACCCGCGTCAGCGCCGCTGCAGCAGCATGTCGGCGGTGTAGAGCGCCAGGCCGGTCCAGATCGCCGCGAAGGCGGCGAGGCGCGCGAGGTTCATCGGTTCGCCGTAGAGGAAGATCGCGAGCAGGAAGGTGAGCGACGGGGCGACGTACTGGAGGAAGCCCATGGTGGTGAGCGGCAGGCGGCGCGCGCCGACGGCGAACAGCAGCAGCGGCCCGGCGGTGACGACCCCGGAGGCGACCAGCAGCAGGTCGATCGCGGTCGCGGCGCCGAAGCTGCCGGCGGCGCCGAGCCAGAGCAGATAGAGCGCGGCGAGCGGCACGGCGCAGGCGGTTTCGAGCAGCAGCCCGCCGGCGGCAGCGAACGCGATGGCGGCCCACTGGCGCGCGCGCAGGCGCTCGTGCAGCACCGCGACGCCGAGCGCGACGCTGACCAGCGGGGTGATGAAGTAGCCGAGGCTGGTTTCGAGGACGCGGCCGTCGTTCACCGCCCAGACGAAGACGAACCAGTTGGTCATGACCAATGCTGCTGCCGCCGCCGCGCGGCCTGGCGCGCCGCGCGCAATCCGCGCACGCTGGGCCGCGCGGCGGCGTAGCGGGCGACGGCCTGCCGGCAGTCGAGCGTCGCGTCGCCTGCCTCGGCCAGCAGCCAGTAGCGCGCCGGGTCGGCCAGCGCCGGCACTTCGAGCGCGCGCAGCTCTTCGATGTGTCGCCGCGTGAACTCGAAGGGTTCGCCGCTGTAGAGCCAGGTCTGCGGGCCGAGGTAGCGCTCGAGTTCGATGGCCGCGACGACAGCGGGGTTGACCAGCACCGCTTTCAGGCCATGCCGCTCGGCGAGCCAGGTCGCGTAGTAGCCGCCGAGCGAGGAGCCGACCAAGGTAACCGCCGCCCTGCCAGAACCGAGTTTCACAATGAGCCGGTCAGCCAGTTCGACTGCGGCGGCGGGCGAGGCGGGCAGCTGCGGGCAGACGAGCCGGTCGGCGCAGCCGCGCTCGGCCATGCGGCGGGAAAGCGCCTGCACCTTGCGCGACTGCGGCCCGCTGGTGAAGCCATGCAGGTAGAGGATCAGTGGGCCGTCCAATTCACCAGCCCGAGTTGCCAGGTCAGGATGACAATGACACCGAAGGCGATGCGGTACCAGGCGAAGACCGTGAAGTCGTGCGAAGAGATGTAGCGCAGCAGCCAGCGCACGCAGAGGAAGGCCGAGACGAAGGAGGACACGAAGCCGACCACCCAGAGGCCGAGGTCGTCCCAGACGAGCAGGTGGCGCTCCTTGTGAAGCTGGTAGACCGTCGCGGCACCGAGGGTCGGCACGGCGAGGAAGAAGGAGAACTCGGTGGCCGCCTTGCGACTCAGGCCGAAGAACAGCCCGCCGATGATGGTCGAGCCGGAGCGCGAGGTGCCGGGAATCAGCGCGCAGGCCTGGGCGAGGCCGAGCTTGAGCGCGTCCCAGGGACGGATGTCGTCCACCGTCTCGATGGTGACGCGGTGATTGCGCTTTTCGGCCCAGAGGATGACGAAGGCGCCGACGATGAAGGCGATCGCGACCGGCACCGGCTGGAACAGGTGCGCCTTGATCGCCTTGCCGAACAGCAGGCCGAGCACCGCCAGCGGCAGGAAGGCGATGGCGAGATTCACGACGAGGCGGCGCGCGACGGGATCGCGCGGAAAGCCGGCGAGGGTGCGGACGAAACGTTCGCGGTACTCCCAGACGACGGCGAGGATGGCGCCCGACTGGATGACGATCTCGAACAGCTTGCCGCGCTCGTCGTTGAAATCCAGCAGGTCGCCGGCCAGGATCAGATGGCCGGTGCTGGAAATCGGCAGGAACTCGGTGAGCCCTTCGACGACGCCGAGTATCAGGGCCTGGAGCAGCGGGTAGAGATCCATGCGGAACGCGCAATCGAACAGGGCGGGTGAGTCTAGCATGTCGACTGTTGCGCTCCTGTGTCGCCCCGCCGCCGGGAAGGCCGGGCGCGTTAGTCGTATAGTGGGCGCACTGCCGCAGCCCTCGATGCCATGCCCGCCCTCTCCGCCGCCGCTTTCGATCCCCTGATCGCCGCCCTGCTGGCCGGCGACCACGCCGCCGCGCTCGCCGAGACGCACCGCCTGCGCGCGGCGGGCGCCGGCGCCGAGGCGATCGTCACCGCCGGCCTCGAAACCGCGATGGGCCGGCTCGACGAAAAGTGCACCGTCGAGCAGTTCAACCTGCTGGAGATCATGCTGGTCGGGCGCGCCGTCTCGGTGGTGGTGCATGAGCTCTACCCCGAGGGCGTGCTGCCGGAAACCGGGCGGGCGACCTTCGTGATCGCCACCCTCGAGGGTGACGTGCACGATCTCGGCAAGAACATCGTGCGCACCGTGCTGCTCGGCAAGGGCTACCGCGTGGTCGATCTCGGCCGCGACTGCCCGGTCGACGCGCTCGCCGCGGCGGCCGAGCGCGAGCATGCGCGCGCCGTGCTGGTGAGCGGCCTGATCAGCCCGATCGTGCCGCAGGTGCGCCGCGTGCGCCCGGCGCTCGCCGCGCGCGGCCTCGGCCGCGTCGCGGTGGTCGCCGGCGGCGCCGCCCTCAAGCAGCTCGCGCCGGCCGACCTCGACGTCGACTACGTCGCCGAGACCGCCTTCGACGGCGCCCGCTATCTCGACAGCCTGGTGGCGAAGGAGACCGCGGCATGAACGGCCCAATGAACGGCCTGGAGCGCATCCTCGCCGCGGCCCGCTTCCAGCCGACGGACCGCGTCCCCTTCGTGCCGCAGCTGTTCGGCCACGCCGCCGCCACCGCCGGCGTCCGCCTGGCCGACTACCTGCGCGACGGCCGCCTGCTGGCCGAGTGCCAGCTGCGGGAAAGGGAAAGCTACGGCGGCGACGCGGTGTTCGCCTTCACCGATTTCGGCATCGAGGCCGAGGCCCTCGGCGCGCAGCTCAAGTACTACGACAGTCAGTATCCCGACATCGTCGTCCCCGCGCTGGCGCCGCCGGACGATGCGGCGCGCCTGGCGCCGCCCGACCCGGCGGCGGCCGGCCGCCTGCCGGAAGTCGTGCGCGCGGTCGGCCTGCTGCGCGCGGCGCTCGGCGACGGCGCCTGCGTGGCCGGCGCGATCGCCGGGCCGATGACCCTGGCCACCCAGCTCTACGGCACCGAGACGGCGCTGTTCCTCGCCGTGGACGATCCCGCCCGCTTCGGCCGCGCGCTCGACCTCGCCGCGGCAACGGCGCTCTCCTTCGGCGCCGCGCAGCTGGCGGCGGGCGCCCACGCGATGGTCATCTTCGACCCGGCGGCTTCGCCGGCGGTGGTGCCGGCGGAGTTCTTCCGCGCGCGCCTGCAGCCGCGGCTGACGCGGCTCGTCGCCGGGCTGCGGGCCGCGGGCGCGCCGCTGATCTGGCTCAACGTCGCCGGTCCGACCGCGCCGATCCTGCCCCACTACGCGGAGATCGGCGCCGACATCGCCACCTTCGACTACTACGTCGATGCGGCCACGGCGCAGCGGCTGCTGCCGCGCACCTGCCTGGCCGGCAACCTCAAGTCGCTCGATTTCCTCGCGCCGGCGGCGCCAATCGGGCCACCGGTCGCGGCGCTGATCCGCTCCTTCGCCGACCGCGGCGGCTTCATCCTGTCCTCCGGCTGCGAGATTCCGCCCGAGGCCGACGGCGCCGCCCTGCGCGCCCTGGCGGACGCCGCCGGCGCGGAGACGCGGACATGCCGCGGCTGACCCTGCTCGTCCGGGGCGAACGGCACGTCATCGACTACGAGCCGGGGCAGTCGCTGCGCGACCTGCTCGACGCCACCGACTTCCGGGTGCGCTCGGCCTGTCACGGGCTGGGCGCCTGCGGGCTGTGCCGCGTGCGGCTGCACGTCGGCGCGGCCGGCGCATTCACGCCGGCGGAGCATCTGCAGATCGGCGCCGCCGGCCTTGCCGCCGGCTTGCGGCTGGCCTGCCAGATCCGCCCGACCGGCGACGCGACGGTGGAGCTGCTCGACCCGGCCGCCCCCTCCGACTGGCGCGCGCCGCCGCCCGGGCTGGTCAGCGCCGCCCCGCCGGCGCCGAGTTTCGATCGCCCGCCGCCGACCGGCATCGCCCATCCCCTCGGCGCCGCGGTCGATCTGGGCACCAGCCATCTGACCCTCGCGGTCTACGAGCTCGCCTCGGGACGCCGCCTCGGACTGCGCTTCGGCCGCAACCCGCAGGGACACCACGGCGCCGACGTCGTCACGCGGCTGGTCGCCGCGCAGGACCCGGCCACCGCGCGGCAGCTCGCCGGCGAGGCGCGGGCGGCGATCGGCGCTGCGCTCGCCGACGCCGCGCAGCGCGAGGGCTTCGACGCCGGCCGCATCGCGCGCGTCGTGATCGTCGGCAACACGGCGATGCTGGCGCTGCTGGCCGAGCGCAACCACGGTCTGCTGCTGCAGCCCGCGCACTGGTCGGACAGGCTCGACTGCGCGCCGGCCGACAGCGCCGCCTGGGGGCGCGACTGGGGCCTCGCGCCCGGCGCCGAGGTGGAGGTGGTGCCGCCGCTGGCCGGCTTCGTCGGCTCCGACCTGCTGGCCGGGCTGGTGGCGAGCGACTTCCTCGGCGGCCCGGCACCCGCGCTGCTGGTCGACTTCGGCACCAATTCCGAGATCGCGCTATGGACGGGCGAGACGCTCTGGGTGACGGCCGCCGCCGGCGGCCCCGCCTTCGAAACCGGCTCCGGGCGCTGCGGCATGCCGGCCGAGGCCGGCGCCGTCTATCGCATCGTCTTCGACGCGGCGGGCCGCCCGGCCGCCAGCATCCTCGGCAACGACGAGGCGCGCGGCCTGTGCGGCTCGGGCCTGGTCGATCTCGTCGCCGGACTGCGCCGCCGCGGCGCGCTGACGGCGCTGGGCAAGTTTACCGGCGGCGGCGACGCCTTCGCCTTCTCCGCCGGCGCACGGACCCTCGCCCTCGGCTGGCGCGACGTCGATGCGCTGCAGCGCGCCAAGGGCGCCGTCGGCGCCGGCATCGGCGCGCTGTGCGCGCAGGCGGGCGTGGCGCTCGCCGACCTGCGGCGCGTGATCGCCGCCGGCCTGTTCGGCCGCTACCTCGACGTCGATAACGCCAGGCAGATCGGCCTGCTGCCGGACGTGCCGGCCGAACGCATCGAGCTGGCCGGCAACACCGCGCTGGCCGGCGCCGCCGCGCTGCTGCTGTCGGCCAGCGCGCGCGCCGCGCTCGACCGCGCCCGCGCGACGGCGCGCAGCATCAATCTCGCGAAGCTGCCCGACTTCGACGCGATCTTTCTCGAACACCTCTATCTGCAACCGATGACAGCCTGAAACGTCCCGAACGATGAACGATCCCCGTCCCGACCCTCCCCGTCTCGCCGACCCGGTCGCCGCCGTGGTGCGCTCGGCCCAGTACCTCGCCGGCATCGTCAGCTACGACGGTCTCTGGCCGCAACTGGCCAAGCTGGTCTGCCGTTTCTTCGGCGCCGACCTGGCCGCCTTCGCGACGCGCGACGAGGCCGGCGCGGTCAGCTTCATGCATTGGGAACCCGACGACGCACGGCTGGCCGCCGCCCTGCCCGTCACCACGGCGGTGTTCGACAGCGGTTTCCTCGCCAGCGAGGTGCTGGACCTGCCGGACCCGCACGCGGCCGTGCTGCTGCCGATCGGCCGCATACGGCAGCGCACCGGCTACGTGATGCTGGCGGCCCACCGCGGCGAGACGCCGCTGCCGCGCGAATCCCTCGACCTCTATCTCGCGCTGGCCGGGCTGATCGAGTCGACGCTCGACCGCATCGCCTCGCAGCAGCGCTTCGTCAGCATGGCCGACAACGTGCCGGAAGTGCTCGGCCAGCTGGCGCTGACCGACGGCGGCTGGCGCTACACCTACGTCAGCGGCGGCGCGCGCGCGGTGCTCGGCCTGGCGCCGGAAACGCTGCTCGCCGACAGCGGGCCGCTGTTTACCGGCCTGGCCGCCGCGGACCGCGCGGCGCTCGCTGACGCGCTGGCCGCCTGGCAGCCGGGCGCCCGCCTGCGCATGACAGTGCGCTGGACCGGGCCGGACGGCGGCGAGCGCCACCTGCTGGCGAACGCGATGGCCTCGACCGGCGAGGCCGGCGAGCGCGTCTGGGACGGCGCGATCCAGGACATCAGCGAGCAGGTGCGCCTGCAGGAGGAAAGCCGGCGCAACCTCGAGCGGCTCAACAAGAGCATGGAGGACGCGATCCAGGCAGTGGCCGCGACGATCGAGCAGCGCGATCCCTATACCGCCGGCCACCAGCGCCACGTGGCCGAACTGGCGACGCGGCTGGCGACGATGATCGGCCTGCCGGAGGACACGGTGCACGGCATCCGCCTGACCGCGACGATCCACGACATCGGCAAGATCCACGTGCCGGCCGAGCTGCTCAGCTATCCGGGCAAGCTGCCGGACGTCGAGTTCGCGCTGATCCGCCAGCATCCGCAGGTCGGCTACGAGATCCTCAGGAACGTCGACTTCCCCTGGCCGGTCGCCGAGATGGTCTACCAGCACCACGAACATCTGGACGGCTCGGGCTATCCGCGCGGGCTGGTCGGCGAGCAGATCCTGCCCGGCGCGCGCATCATCACCGTGGCCGACGTGGTCGAGGCGATCGCGCTCTACCGGCCCTACCGGCCCGGCCTCGGCATCGACGCCGCGCTCGACGAGATCGAGAAGCATCGCGGCACGCGCTACGACCCGGCGGTCGTCGATGCCTGCCTGCGGCTGTTCCGGGAAGAGGGCTTCCGCTTCGACTGATTCCGCTTCGGCTGATTCAGCGGGGCGACGCGTCGCGCCGGCGCTGCGCGAATTCGTGGAGTTCCTCGAACAGCGGGTCCTGCGTCTCGCGGCGCAGGCCGGCGAACAGCGCCGCCGCGCGTTCATGGTCGATCGGCTGGTCGCCGTGCAGGAAGGGCAGGAAGACGAGGGCGCGCAACGGCGGCGGCAGGTTCTTGTCGCGGCCGCTGGCGACCAGCGCCGTCGCCAGCTCAAGCGCCTCGATGCGGTCGGCATGCGCCGGCTCCCGCCCGGTCTGGCGCGGCAGAACGTCGAGGCGCAGAATCTCCGCCAGGACCGCCTCGGCGGAGCCCGGCGTCATTTGGCCTTCCTGGCGGCGGGTTTCTTCGCGGCCGCCTCGCCAGCGCCGAGTTTTTCATCGCCCAGTCTGCCCATTTTCAAGTCCTGAATGGCAAACCCAATCGCCTGATACCAATCGAGATAATCGCCAACCCTGTCGGCCACCAGTCGCAACTCCTTGTCCGACAGGTGGCGATCGAGATCGTCCGCGGCAACCTGCTGGATATCGTCGGTGCAGAGCGAAAAAACGATGTTTCCCTTCATGGTGTTGCCTCGGGATCGGGGTCGTGGAGATGCAGAACAAGATCGTTCCAGCGCACTTTCATATCGGCAGGCGTGTCCTGCTGGTCAAGCAGGTTGACAAATTCGCTTGCGAACAGGCTGCGGCCAGCCGGGCCGACGGTCGCCAAGCAATTCTTCAGCCACTCGTCGGTCTTGAGAAAAGAAATGTCGTGGCCTTGGGCAAAGTATTGTTTGGCCGCACCCAGGGCGTTGCCGTCGGGAAGTCCCGTTGAGTAAAAAAACAAGTAATCCTCGATGCAGTGCGGCGAAATTTTGCTGGTGAATGTCGATACCACTCGGTTCTTGTCGATGGTGCGCTCGGTAATCTCGATGGAGAAAACGAATTTCCCGGTTTGCTCATCGATCACATCGATATCGCCGCCCGACAAGGAGGCAGCATCGGCGGCATTGATGCCTTGCTGGTTGATCCGCCAGGGCAAACCAAAGCGCTTCTTGAGCGTTCTCAGCATCGCGGTCGATAACAGAACGGGAAAACGCCCACCGCTTTTTGTCGCCAGCATCGCGAGAATCAACCCGTGCAGTTGGGAAAGGCTCAGTCTGTTGATGCGGGCGAGCGGAATTCTCGACTTCTCGCGCAGCAAGGCAAACCGCCACAACAAGTACCTCAGTAGGGGTTCAGCATTGGCGGCGGCCTTGAGTTCGCCGATATAGGAAAGCATCGCTGCGAACGCTTTCTTGTCCTTCATCCCCTTGCCGGTATCGGCCTCGAATTTCACGCTCCTGCGAAAGCTGGCCAGATAAGGGCCTTTCGACGAAGGAATTTGCTGTGCCTTCAGAAAGGGATTGACGACTTCTTCGTCGAGCGTCCTGCCGTTGAAGGCATTGTCGCCGTGATTGATGTAAGGCAATGCGATATCGATGGTGCCATCCAGCAGGCGTGCCAGCGCGCAACCCAGCAGGGCTTCGCGAATGGACTGCGTCTCCGATTCGAAAATCTCCTGGGCGGCTTCTCGTGCGACAGGCGAAACTTCCGGAACGACCTTGGCTGCGATATCCGCCTCGGCCAAGGCAAAAATCCGAGCCAGCTCGGCGGCGGCTTCCTTGTAGTCCAAAGCCATGTCTCGACGATTTGCTGCTTGTCGGCGGTCAGGACATTCCTGCCGCTTTGAGCAAGGGCCGCAGGTCATAGTTCGCCCACAGCGACTCTTGTCGTTCGTCCTTCGTCGCATGGGTCTTCTTGATAGGCGCATCGTAGCGATGCCATCCTTCAAAAAGAGTGTCCATCAGGTCGCAACGATAACCACTCACTGCTGCCTTGCCCTCGATGCGGTTCAACGTCTCCCCCAGCAATCGGTGCTGCGTGTTGTCCATTTCGAAACCATATGCCTTGGTGTCGCCGCGCGTCGAATGAACGTAAGGAGGGTCACAATAGAACAACGTGTTGGGGCTGTCGTAAAGCTTGATCGTATCGAGTGCCGGTCGGTTTTCGATTTGCACGCGCAGCAAGCGCCCGGCGACAGCCTCCAAGCCCTCGATGCCGCCCAGCCAGCGGGAGACAACTCCCGACATCCCCGCCCGGCTCGTGTCCTTGCAGTTTGCCCAGCGACCGAGCGAGGCGGTTTGCGCCAACCCCGTCCTCGTTTGTCGGGCACGAATGAAAAAGCGGCGAGCACGCTCGACTTCCGAAATGCCGACCTGCTCGCTGTGGATGGCTTCGTAGAACTCCTCGCGGGAGAATGGGGTCAGGGCGCAGGCGCGAATCAACTCCTCGCTGCGGTCGCGCAGGACGCGGAAGAAATTGACCACGTCGCCGTCAATGTCGTTGTAGGTCTCGATCGCGGCAGGTTCGCGGTTGAGCAGGACGGCAGCGGAACCGGAGAACGGCTCGCAATAGTGATGACACTTTGGCAACAGGGGCAGCAGCCAGCCAAGATGATTGAACTTTCCGCCATACCAGCCGAAAACGATTTTCCGCGCCCTTCTGGAGCGGAACTGGACGACCGGACTATCCGCTTCCTTGGCGGCATCCGTCGCATCGAGGAAAATTTTGGACGGACGCCGCTTCCCGCGTGGCACGACGATATCGTCGCCGAACAGGTCGGGAACTTTCGCTATCGCTTGCTTGGCCGCCATGTTTCCGCCTTGTGCGAACTTGATGGCTAAAATGATGCCATATTACGCTTCTTGCCGGTGCCCGACTTGGCGGCAGCGCTTCCACCTTTCTCCGATGGCTTCTTCGCCGCCGCCTCGCCAGCGCCGACTTTCTCGGCCTTGGGGGTCTTCGCCGGGGCGGCTGCTTTCTTCGGGGCGCGCTGCTCGAACTCGAAGCCGACCTTGCCGTCGGCGCCGCGCACGAGGTAGGCGGAGAACTTCTTCTTGGTGCGGTTGGAGACGAAGCCCTTGAGCAGCGAAGTCTTGCCGGTCTCGAGCAGCTTCTGCATCTCGGCCTTGGAAATCTCCTGCTGCAGGATCACCTTGCCGGAACGGAAGTCGCAGGACTTGGCCGCGCCGACGGCTTTCTCGCAGACGTAGGCCATCGGCTGTTCGAAGACGCGCGCGCCGCATTTCGGACAGGAACCCAGCGGCTCCTGGCCGCTGAAGTCGACTTCCTCGGCGGCATCTTCCTCGTTGCCGAAGTCGAACTTCGGCGCGTGCTCGCCGTCGAGCCTGATCACGGCGGCGAAGGCGCGCCCCATCTTGCTGCGGAAGCCCTGCAGCGGACCGATCTGCCGGTTCCGCAGCAGCTCATCCATCTCCTCGGGCTCCCACTGGCGGCCGGCGATCACCTTCCAGAGCTTGTAGTCGCACCGGTCGCACTTGAAGTGGCGGTAGGTTTCGTGGATCTGGCCGCCGCACTTCGGGCAGGGCGTCTCGAGCGTACCGAAGTCGGCGTCCGCGAACTCGCCGGTCTTGATGCGCTCGACCATCTCCTGCGTCTGCTCGGTGATGTGGGACATGAACTCGTCGCGCTTGAGGCGGCCGTGCTCCATCTCCTTGAGCTTCCATTCCCACAGGCCGGTCAACTCGGGCGAGCGGATCTCGTCGACCTTGAGCTGCTCGAGCGCGAATAAAAGATTGAAGGCCTTGGCGGTCGGCTGCAGCTCGCGGCCGTTGCGATGCAGGTATTCCTCGGCGATCAGGCCCTCGATCGTCGCCGCGCGCGTCGCCGGCGTGCCGAGGCCGCGCTCGGCCATGGCGTCCCGGAGCTCCTCGTCGTCGACCAGTTTGCCCGCGCCTTCCATCGCAGAGAGCAGCGTCGCTTCGTTGAAGCGCGGCGGCGGCTTGGTGGCGTTGGCCTTCACCTCGACGTCGTTGGCCCAGACGCGCTCGTTCTTTTCCAGCGGCGGCAGATTCGGATTCTCATCGTCACCTTGCGCTTCCTTGCCATAGACGGCAAGCCAGCCCGGCGTGACCAGCACCTTGCCCTCGGTCTTGAACGGCTCGCCCTCGACGCGCGTGATGCGCGTGGTGACGAGATATTCGGCGCTGGGGTAGAAGATCGCGATGAAGCGCTTGACGACGAGGTCGTAGAGCTTCTGTTCCGGCTCGGACAGGTGCTTCGGCGCCGTGCCGGTGGGGATGATCGCGAAGTGGTCCGAGACCTTGGCGTTGTTGAAGATGCGCTTGGTCGGATGCACCCAGCCGTTTTTCAGCACCTCGGCGGCATGCTTGCCGTAGCTGCTGTCGCCGAGCGCGTGCAGGGTGTCCTTGGCGGCGCCGAGCATGTCCTCGGGCAGGTAGCGCGAGTCGGTCCGCGGGTAGGTGAGCACCTTGTGCTTCTCGTAGAGCGCCTGCGCCAGCGCCAGCGTGTTGCGCGCCGAGAAGCCGAAGCGGCCGTTGGCCTCGCGCTGCAGGCTGGTCAGGTCGTAGAGCAGCGGGCATGCCTCGGTCTTCGGCTTGGACTCTTCCGTGACCTCGCCGTGCTTGCCGAGGCATTTCTTGCGCAGCGCCTCGGCCTGCTTGACGTCCCAGAGGCGCTCGGCCCTGGCGTGCTCGTCCTCGGCTTTCTTGAACTTCTCGTCGAACCACTTGCCGCGATAGGTGCCGGCAACGGCCTGGAACTCGGCCTCGACCTCCCAGTAGTCGCGCGGCTGGAAGGCGCGAATCGCCTTCTCGCGCTCGACCAGGATCGCCAGCGTCGGCGTCTGCACGCGGCCGACGGTGGTCTTGTAGAAGCCGCCTTCCTGCGAGTTGAAGGCGGTCATCGCGCGCGTGCCGTTGATGCCGATCAGCCAGTCGGCCTCGGAGCGGCAGCGCGCCGCGTCGGCCAGCGGCAGCATCTCCTCGTCGGTGCGCAGGTGGGCGAAGCCGTCCTTGATCGCCTGCGCGGTCATCGACTGCAGCCAGAGGCGCCGGATCGGCTTGTCGGCCTTGGCGTGCTGGACGACGTAGCGGAAGATCAGCTCGCCCTCGCGCCCCGCGTCGCAGGCGTTCACCAGGCCGGTGACGTCCTTGCGCTTGATCAGGCGCGTCAAGAGCTTGAGCCGGTCGGCGGTCTTGTCGATCGGGTTGAGCGTGAAGCGCGGCGGGATCACCGGCAGATGGGTGAAGGTCCATTTGCCGCGCTTGACCTCGTATTCCTCGGGCACCGTCAGCTCGAGCAGATGGCCGATCGCCGAGCTCAATACATAGTGCTCGCTCTCGAAATAGTCGCCTTCGCGCTCGAATTTTTCACCGGAGCCGCCCAGCGCCCGGGCAATGTCCTGGGCGACGGAAGGCTTCTCGGCGATGATCAATTGTTTGCTCATGGGGGGCGGATGTTAAGCGCCCTTGGCAGAAACATGCAAGCCGGGTCAGTTGAGCCGCTGGTAGCGGCCGCCAGGCAGCGGCGCGACGCGGCCCTCGAGTTCGAGCGGCAAGAGCTGCGCCAGCAGGACATCCGCGGCCAGCCCGGTGCGTGCCGCCAGCGTGTCGAGATCGCAGGGGTCGCCGCCGAGCGCGACCAGCACCGGGTCGGTCTCGGCTTCCTTGACCGCCGGCAGCGCGGCCGGGTTGACGACCTTCTCCCAGCGCAGTTCCTCGAGGATGTCCTGCGCGGATTCGACCAGCTTGGCGCCCTGCTTGATCAGCGCGTGGCAGCCCTTCGACTGCGGCGAATGGATCGAGCCGGGGATCGCGAACACCTCGCGGCCGGCCTCGGCGGCAAGCCGCGCGGTGATCAGGGAGCCGCTCCGCTGCGCCGCCTCGACGACCAGGCAGCCTCGGCTCAAGCCGGCGATCAGGCGGTTGCGGCGCGGGAAATTGGCCGCGAGCGGCGGCGTGCCGAGCGGGAACTCGCTGACGACCGCGCCCTTGTCGGCGATCTCGCGCGCCAGCGCTTCGTTGCGCGCCGGATAGATGCGGTCGATGCCGGTGCCGATCACGGCGATCGTCGCGGCCGCTTCCCGCAACGCCCCCCGATGCGCGGCGGCATCGATGCCGGCGGCCAGGCCGCTGACGACGGTCAGCCCGGCACCGGCCAGGGACTGCGCGAAGGCTTCGGCATTCGCCTCGCCCTGCTTCGTGGCGTTGCGGCTGCCGACGATCGCGAAGGCCGGACGATTGAGCAGTTCGACCCGGCCCTTGGCGTAGAGCAGGACGGGGGGATCGGCGGCGGTCAGCAACGCCTGCGGGTACTCGCCGTCGGCCAGCGTGAGGATCCGGTTGCCCGGCTGCGCCGCCCACGCGAGCGCGGCTTCGATTTCAGCGCCGCAGTCATGGGCCAGGAGCCGCGCCGCGAGACCGCCGCCCACGACGCCGCGCAGTGCGGCGGCAGAGGAGGCGAAGATCGCCTCGGGCCCGCCGCATGCCTTGAGCAACTGGCGCTGCCCCTCGCCGCCGATGCCGGGGATCAAGGTCAGGCGCAGCCAGCCCGCCAGTTCGGCTTGCGACGCCACGACGACCGCCGGGAAGTGTTACGGCCGTTACGGCTTGCGCAGGCGGTCGCCGAGCAGGACGGTGCGGCTGGAACTCGTCACCAGCGCATACGAGACGCGGTCGAAGACGCGGAAGACGAACGCCAGGCCGTAGCGCTCGTCGGGCAGGGTGTGGGTCATCGGCTCGTCGTTCTCGAAGCGGTTGGCGACGGTCGCGCCGGTTCGGTAGAGTGCGAGGACGTGGCCGACCTCGAGACCGTCGTTCTTGCCGCGCGAGATGGAGACGACCGCATTCGCGGCGCCCTCGCCGACTCCGCCGTAGATCGTCATGATGCGCGCCTCGATCTCCTTCTCCGGCGCATGCGGGACGTAGCTCATCACCTGGGGGGGCGGTGCCGGCACGACGTAGTCGCCGCGGCCGATCTCCTCTTTCACGCTGGTGACTTCGAGCGGCAGCACCTCGCCGAGCGCGCCGGCGGGCTGGGCGTTGCCGAGATAGACCGCCTCGATGCCGAGCGGCTCGTTGTTCTCGGGGTCGATCAGCGGTCGGCCCGGACGGAAGATCTGCCAGCGCTTGACGTTCGGGTCGGCGTTGCTGGTCACGTAGATCAGGTCGCCGGTGCCGGTGTAAACCCGGTTCTCCTGGGTGGCGACGATGCGCGGCACGGTATCGAATTCGCCCGGATTGATCACCAGCGGCTGCGCCAGGAAGGGTTCGATCGCCTGGGGGGAAATCGCGGGAATCTCCTTGGGCGGCACCTCGACATGCACCTGCGGGCCGAGCTTGACGAGGTTGCCGAGGCGCAGGCGCGGATCGCCGCCGCTGCGATCGAGGATCAGCACCTGGCCCGGGTAGATGCGATGCGGATTCTTCACCTGCTCCGCGTTCATCTTCCAAAGTTCGGGCCAGCGGAAGGGATCCTTGAGGAATTTCGACGAGATGCCCCAGAGGGTGTCGCCGGGAACCACGATATGACGCTCGGGGGCATCCGCGGCCAGCTCGAGGGGCTTCTGGGCGGGCGCGGGGGCGCTCTGCGCCAGCGCGGCAGCGGTTGAAAAACTGAAAAACAGCGCGAATATAATGCGTTGCATAGAACAGACCTCCGGGCTAGTTGCGGATTCTGCCCCCAAATTCCGCGGTCATCAACTGTGTAAAGGTGATTTTCATGGCCTTATTGCCCATTTTGCGTTATCCGGACCCCCGCCTGCACACCAGGGCCAAGCCGGTGGCGGCCGTGGACGCGGGCATCCGCCAGTTGGTCGCCGACATGGCCGAAACCATGTACGAGGCGCCGGGCATCGGGTTGGCCGCCACGCAGGTCAATGTGCACAAGCGCGTGCTGGTGCTCGACGTTTCCGAGGACAAGTCGCAGCTGATGGCCTTCATCAACCCGGAAATCCTCCAGCGCGACGGCGAGCACGTGGGCGAGGAGGGCTGCCTGTCGGTGCCCGGCATCTACGAAACCGTCAAGCGCAGCGAACGGGTCAAGGTACGTGCGCTCGACACCGAGGGCAAACCCTTCGAACTCGAGGCCGACGGCCTGCTGGCGGTCTGCCTGCAGCACGAGATCGACCACCTCGACGGCATGGTGTTCGTCGAATACCTCTCGCAGCTCAAGCTCAACCGCATCAAGGCCAAGCTCGCGAAGCAGGCCAGAATCACGGCCTGACCGTGAAAGTTGCCTTCGCCGGCACGCCGGAATTCGCCGCGGTCGCGCTGCGCGCGCTCATCGCCGCCGGCTTCGAGATTCCGCTGGTGCTGACCCAGCCCGACCGGCCGGCCGGGCGCGGCCAGAAGCTGGTCGCCAGCGCCGTCAAGCAGGTCGCGCTCGCGCACGGCATCCCCGCGCATCAGCCGGAGAAGCTGCGCGATCCCGCCACGCATGCGCCGCTGATCGAATGCGCGCCCGACGTGCTGGTGGTCGCGGCCTACGGCCTGATCCTGCCGCAGGCGGTGCTGAACATACCGAAGCGCGGCTGCCTCAACATCCACGCCTCGCTGCTGCCGCGCTGGCGCGGCGCCGCGCCGATCCAGCGCGCGATCGAGGCGGGCGACGCGGAAACCGGCGTCGCCATCATGCGGATGGAGGCCGGCCTCGACACCGGCCCGGTGCTGCTCGCCGCAGCGCTGCCGATCGGTCCGGCGGAGACGGCGGCGACGCTGCACGACCGGCTCGCCGCGCTCGGCGGCCGGCTGATCGTCGATGCCCTGCAGCGGCTCGACGCGCTGACGCCGCAGCCGCAGCCGGCCGGCGGCGTCACCTACGCCAACAAGATCGACAAGGCCGAGGCCGCGATCGACTGGACGCGGCCGGCCGCCGAGATCGAGCGGCGCATCCGCGCCTTCGATCCCTTTCCCGGCTGCACGGTGAAATTCGGCGCGGACGTTCTGAAGATCTGGCGCGCGGAACTGGCGCCGGGCGGCGGGCAGGCCGGCGCAATCCTCGCCGTCGCGCCGGACGGCATCACCGTCGCCTGCGGAGAGGGCGCGCTGAAACTGGTCGAGCTGCAGAAGCCGGGCGGGCGCCGCCTCGCCAGCGCCGAGTTTCTGCCCGGTTTCCCGCTCGCCGCCGGCCAGCGCTTCGCTTGAACCTTTGGCCTCGCCCCCCATCTAACCCGGGCAATCGATGACACGGAGAAAACGATGTTCAACTGGCTGAAAACCACCATCCTGATGGCCGCCATCGTCGCGCTGTTCGGCGCGATCGGCATGGCCATCGGCGGCAAGCAGGGCATGCTGCTCGCGCTGGCGCTGGGCGGCGCGATGAACTTCTTCGCCTACTGGTTCTCGGACAAGATGGTGCTCAAGATGTACAACGCGCAGGAGGTCGATGCGGCTTCCAGCCCCTATCTCTACAACATGGTGCGCGAACTGACGCAGCGCGCCGGCCTGCCGATGCCGCGCGTCTATCTCATCGACGAGGCGCAGCCGAACGCCTTCGCCACCGGCCGCAATCCCGAGCATGCCGCCGTCGCCGCGACGCGCGGCATCCTGCAGCTGCTCTCCGAGCGCGAACTGCGCGGCGTGATGGCGCACGAGCTCGCCCACGTGCGGCACCGCGACATCCTGATCTCGACCATCGCCGCCACCATGGCCGGCGCGATCTCGATGCTCGCCAACTTCGCCATGTTCTTCGGCGGCCGCGACAGCGAGGGCCGCCCGGCCAACCCGCTCGCCTCGATCCTGGTGATGTTCCTCGCGCCGCTGGCCGCCGCGCTGATCCAGATGGCGATCTCGCGTGCCCGCGAGTTCGAGGCCGACCGCGGCGGCGCCGAGATTTCCGGCGACCCGAACGCGCTCGCCGATGCGCTGGCGAAGATCGATGCCTACGCGCGCGGCATCCCGATGTACACGGCCGAGGCGCATCCCGAAACGGCGCAGATGATGATCATGAACCCGCTGTCGGGCAACGGCATCAAGAGCCTGTTCTCGACGCACCCGGCGACCGAGGAGCGCATCGCGCGCCTGCGCGCCCTGGCGCGCGGCGCGTACTGATCAGCCGACCCGGAAGTTCCGGAACTGCCAGGGATCGTCCGCGTCGACGTCCTGCGCGAAGAAGTCGGCGCGCTCCTTGAGCGGCGTCCAGTCGGAATAGACGCCCACCACCTCGCCGAGATATGGCCGACAGAAATCGATGATCTCGGCAAACGGCAGCTCGTCGGGGTCGACCACGCCGCAGGCCGGATTCTCGATCGCCCAGACCACGCCGGCCATCACGCCGGCCGTCACCTGCAGCGCGGTGGCCGAATTGAACGGCGCCAGCCGGCGCGCCTCCTGCGTCGACAGCCGCGAGCCGAGCCAGTAGGCGCCTTTCGGGTGGCCCATCAGCAGCACGCCCAGTTCGTCGACGCCGCTCTCGATCTCGGCGCGCACGATGCGCTTGTTCTCCTGCAGCCGCCATTCGCGGCCGGCCAGCTCGTGCAGCGAGAGCACCGCGTCGTCGCAGGGGTGGTAGGCGTAGTGCACGGTCGGCCGGTATGCCGGCCGCGGCCCGCTGCCGACGGTCAGATAATCGGCGATCGAGATCGCCTCGCCGTGCGTGATGAGGAAGCCGTGCAGCGGCCCGGCCAGCGGCGTCCAGCTGCGCACGCGGGTCGCCGCGCCGGGCCGCTCGAGGTAGATCGCCGCCTCGCAGCCGAAGCCGTGGCGCCGGCCGTCCGGCGGCAGCCCCTGCTCGTGGCTGCCCCAGCCGAGTTCGGCCGGCTGGCAGCCCTCGCCGGCGAAGCCGTCCACCGACCAGGTGTTCAGGAACTCGCCCGGCCGCTTGCGCGGCTGCGCCGTCTGCCAGTCGCGCTCGGCGACGTGGATCGTCCGGATCGACAGCGCCTGCGCCAGTCGCGCCCAGCCGCTGCGATCCTGCGGCGCCTCGGCCGGCCTGCCGCAGTCGCGCGCGACGTCGAGCAGCGCCTGCTTGACGAAGTGCGACACCCAGCCGGGGTTGGCGCCGTGGGTCAGCACCGCCGTCGGCGCGCCAGGGCGGTGCAGCGCCCTGGCCTGCTCGCGCAGCGCGTAGTTCGAGCGGGCGGACGGGCTCAGCGCAGGATCGGTGTAGCCGCCGGCCCAGGGTTCGATGCAGGCGTCGAGATAGAGCGCGCCGCGTTCGCGGCAGAGCTCGATGAGCGCGACGCTTGAAACGTTGATCGCGAGGTTGAGCAGGAAGTCGCCGGGGCCGAGCAGCGGTTCGAGCACTTGCCGGTAGTTGTCGCGGGTCAGCGGCAGGATGCGGTGCCGCAGGCCGTAGGCGTTGGCCTCCTCGACGCCCTCGGCGTCGGCGGTGATGATCGCGATCTGCTCGGGGCGCAGGGCGACATGGCGGAACAGCAGCGGCAGCACGCCCTGGGCGATGGCACCGAAGCCGACGACGACGAGCCGGCCGGAGAACGAAACGGGAGCTTTCATCGGAATCTCTTGCCTGTGATCGAACGACGCAGATGCCGATATTTATCACATGCGCCGTAAGATTCGCACCCTCGTGACCGTTTCCCGCCCTTCCTCCCCTTCCCCGGCGCCGCCGCTCGCCCAAGCGCTCGCGGCCGCCGCGGCCGCCGTCGCCGCGGTGCTGGCCGGCCGCACGCCGGAGGCGGCGCTCGCCCAGGCGGACGCTGCGCTGCGGCCGGCGGCACTCGACCTCGCCTACAGCGCACTGCGCGATTGCGGGCGCGGCGACTGCCTGCTCGGCCGGCTGCTCGAGCGGCCGCTCAAGGACAGGCCGGCCCGCGCCCTGCTGCTGGTCGCGCTGGCACGGCTCGAGCGCCGGCCGGCAGAGGCCCACACCATCGTCGACCAAGCGGTCACTGCGGCGGCGCGGCCGTTCCGCGGCCTCGTGAACGCCGTGCTGCGCAACTTCCTGCGGCGGCGCGACGAGCTGCTCGCCGCCGCGGAGGCCGACCCGGCCGCGCGCTGGCGCCATCCGCTCTGGTGGCTCGACCGGCTGCGCGCCACGTATCCGCGGCAATGGCAGGAGATCGCCACCGCCGGCAACACGCAGCCGCCGCTGTGCCTGCGCGTAAACCGGCGCCGCCTCGCCGGCGCCGAGTTTCTGCAGGAACTCGCCGCCGCCGGCATCGGCGCGCGCGCGCTCGATGAAACGGCGATCCTGCTCGACAAGCCGCTGCCGGTCGAGCGCATCCCCGGTTTTCGCGAGGGCAGGGTATCCCTCCAGGACTGGGGCGCGCAGCGGGCCGCCCCGCTGCTCGACGCGCGGGACGGCATGCGCGTGCTCGACGCCTGCGCCGCCCCCGGCGGCAAGACCGCGCACCTGCTCGAGCTGGCCGACCTCGACCTGACCGCGCTCGAGCTCGACCCGCAGCGCGCGCGGCGCATCGGCGAGAACCTCGAGCGGCTGGGACTGGCCGCCACGGTCAAGGTGGCCGATGCCGGCCGGCCGCGGGACTGGTGGGACGGCCGCCCCGAATCACGCTATGACCGCATCCTCGCCGACGTGCCCTGCTCCGCCTCGGGTGTCGTGCGGCGGCATCCCGACATCAAGTGGCTGCGCCGCCCCGCCGATGTGGCGGGATTCGCACGCACCCAGGCCGCGCTACTCGACGCTTTGTGGCCGCTGCTGGCGCCGGGTGGCAAAATGCTCTACTGCACCTGTTCGGTTTTCGCGGAGGAAAACGGCGAGCAGGTGCGCGCCTTCGCGGCGCGCCACCCCGATGTCCGTCGCCTGCCCACCGGCGGCGCCGAAGAAGAACTGCAATTGCTGCCCGCGGCCGACCATGACGGTTTCCATTACGCCCTGCTTGCGAAGACGCCTTGAACGCGCGTGCCTGCTGCTGGCCAGCCTGCTGGGCATGGGGGCGGCGCTGGCGGCCGGCATCGAGCCGAACAGCGCCGCCTTGGTACCCGACGAGCGCGGCCTCGCGCTGACGGCCAGCTTCGACGTGCAGATCGGCCCGCGCCTCGAGGATGCCGTCAGCCGCGGCGTGCCGCTCGACTTCCGCTTCGAGTTCGTGCTGACGCGCAAGCGCCGCTACTGGATCGACGAGCACGTCGCCGGCCGGGTGCTCCACTACCGTCTGGGCTACCAGGCGCTGACGCGCCAGTACCGCCTCTCGCTGGGCAGCCTGCACCAGAACTTCGACACGCTCGACGAGGCGCTGCGCGCCCTCGGCCGCATCGCCCGGTTGCATGTCGTCGATCATGGCCTGCTTTTCCCCGGCGAGACCTACAGCGCAGCCGTGCGGCTGTCGCTCGACCACGGCCAGCTGCCGAAACCCCTGCAGATCGACGCGCTGGCCGACCGCGACTGGCGCGTCGAGGCGAAGACGCTGCACTGGGACTTCGTGCCGGGCGAAAAATGAAGATCGTCCTCGCCATCGCCGCCGTGCTCGGCGTCGTGCTGGTGCTGCTGCTCGCCACCGCGAGCGCCGACACCGCCTTCCTGTCGCGCTACACGCTGGCGCTGATCGGCATGAACGCGTTGGCGGCGCTGGTGCTGCTCGCGCTGGTGGTCGCGCAAATTCGAAAGCTCTTCCGCGAGTATCGTGCCGGCGTGTTCGGCTCGCGGCTCAAATCGCGCCTGCTGCTGATGCTGGCGCTGATGGCGGTGGTGCCGGGCGCGCTCGTCTATGCCGTGTCGATGCAGTTCGCGGTGAAGAGCATCGACTCCTGGTTCGACGTGCGCGTCGAGATGGCGCTCGACGGCGGCCTCGATCTCGGCCGCAGCGTGTTCGACACGATGCAGCAGGACCTGCTCGCCAAGGGCCGGGCGATGGCCTACGAACTGGCCGGCGCGCCGAGCGCCGGGCCGGTGCTGCTCAACCGCCTGCGCGAGCAGTCCGGCGTGCATGCGCTGGCCCTGCTGACGGCGAGCGGCCAGCTGGTCGCCAACAGCAGCGGCGACCTGCAGGGCGTGCTGCCGGCCCTGCCCGAGGCCGGCCAGCTGCGCCAGGCGCGCCTCGGCACCGGTCTCGCGCGCATCGACGGCGACGCGCTGGCCGGCTTCGTCGTGCGCGCGCTGGTGCCGGTGGACAGCTACCGCCTCGGCGCCGAGCCGCTGATCCTGCAGCTCGAGCAGCCGGTGCCGGCGGCCATCACGCAGAGCGCCGCCCTCGTCGAGGAGGCGCGGCGCGACTACCAGCAGCTGCAACTGGGCCGCGCCGGCCTCAAGCGCCTCTACACCCTGACGCTGACCTTCGCGCTGCTGCTGGCGCTGTTCGCCGCGATCGCGCTGGCCTTCTTCCTCGCCGCGCGGCTGGCCAAGCCGCTGCTGATGCTCGCCGAGGGCACGCGCGCCGTCGCCGCCGGCGACCTGACGCCGCGCGCGGTGCTCGAGACCGACGACGAGCTGGGCGTGCTGACGCGCTCCTTCAACGAGATGACGGTGCAGCTCGAACAGGCGCGCGTCGAGCGGGAAGCCGCGCAGCGCGCCGCCGTCTGGGGCGAGGTGGCGCGCCGCCTGGCGCACGAGATCAAGAACCCGCTGACGCCGATCCAGCTGTCGGCCGAGCGCCTGCAGATGAAGCTGGCCGACAAGCTCGGCGCCGAGGACGCGGCGATGCTGGCGCGCGCCACGCGCACCATCGTCGACCAGGTCGAGGCGATGAAGAACATGGTCAACGACTTCCGCGACTACGCGCGCCTGCCGCCGCCGGTCGCCAAACCGCTCGACCTCAACGCGCTGGTCGCCGAGGTGCTCGAGCTCTACGCCGACGGCCCGGTGCCGGTGACGGCCGAGCTCGATCCGCTGCTGCCGCCGGTGCTGGCCGACGCCGACCAGATCCGCCAGGTGCTGCACAACCTGATCAAGAACGCCGGCGAGGCGATGGGCGACAAACTCGGTGCTGGCGGGGCGGCGCGAGTCACCGTGACGACCCGCCTCGCCGGCCGCATGGCGGCGCTGGCGGTCGCCGACAACGGCCACGGCTTCCCGCCCGAAATCCTCGCGCGCGCCTTCGAGCCCTACGTGACGACCAAGCCCAAGGGCACCGGCCTCGGCCTGGCCATCGTGCAGAAGATCGTCGGCGACCACGGCGGCGCCATCGCGCTCGCCAACCGGCCCGCGGCGCAGGGCGGCGGCGCCGAAGTGACCGTGCAATTGCCCCTACATCGTCATACACCGCCGCCGGCCGAAGCGGCATAATTCGCCCATGTCACAGATCCTGGTCATCGACGACGAAGTCGGCATCCGCGAGCTGCTCTCCGAGATCCTCATCGACGAGGGCCACGACGTCGCCACCTGCGAGAACGCGACGACGGCGCGCATCTGGCGCGAAGCGCGGCGGCCCGACCTGGTGCTGCTCGACATCTGGATGCCCGACACCGACGGCGTGACGCTGCTGCGCGAATGGGCGGCCAACGGCCTGCTGACGATGCCGGTGGTGATGATGTCCGGCCATGCGACGATCGACACCGCCGTCGAGGCGACCAAGATCGGCGCGATCGGCTTCCTCGAAAAGCCGATCGGCATGCAGAAGCTGCTGGCCGCCGTGCGGCAGGGGCTGGAGCGCGCGCCCAAGGCGGACAGCGCGCTGTCGCTGGCCGCCTTTCCCCGCTCGGCGGCGCTCAAGGACTTGCGGCGGCGGCTCGAGCAGGTGGCGGCGAAAAGCCGCACGGTACTGCTGCGCGCGCCGGCGGCCTCGATCACCGAGCTGGCGGCGCGCACCCTGCAGATCGTCGGCAAGCCCTGGCTCGATCTCGGCCACGATTCCAATCCGCTCACCCTCGAGACGCTGGCGCAGGCGAGCGGCGGCGTGCTGTTCTGCGGCGAGCTGGCGCGCCTGACGCGCCTGCAGCAGAAGAACCTCGCCTTCGCGCTCGAGCGGCTGGAACGCCACAACCTGCGCCTGGTGGCCGCCACCGCGCTCGATGCGGCGGCGCTCGCCGCCCAGGGCTGGGAGGAAGAGGTGCTGAACCGCCTGTTCGAGATCAGCGTCGGGCTGCCGTCGCTGGCCGAACTCAAGGACGACGTGCCCGACCTCGCCACGCACATCCTCGCCCAGCTGGTCGAAGCCGGCGAAGCGCCGGCGCGCCGCCTGTCGGTCGCGGCGCAGAACGCCCTGCGCCAGCACCCCTGGCCCGAGGGCTACGCGCAGTTGCGCAGCACGATCAAATCGCTCGCGCTGGCCGCCCTCGACGAGGAGATCGGCGGCGAGGACGTTCAGCACCTGCTGGCGCCCGGGGCGGCGGCCATGCCGGAAATCGCGCCCGGCCTGCTGCCCGGGATGCTGGCCCTGCCGCTGCGCGAGGCGCGCGAACTGTTCGAGCGGCTCTACTTCGAGCATCACCTGAAGCTCGAGGGCGGCAGCATGACGCGCCTCGCCGAGAAAACCGGTCTCGAGCGCACGCATCTCTATCGCAAGCTCAAGGACCTCGGCCTGCGCAACGCCTCGAAGGACGGCGAGGAGTAATCCCATGCGCATCCTCATCCTCGGCGCCGGCCAGGTCGGTGCCAGCGTCGCCGAGGCGCTCGCCTCCGAGGCGAACGACATCACCATCGTCGACATGAACCGCGCGGCGCTCGCCGCGCTCGCCGACCGCCTCGACGTGCGCACGCTGGCCGGCAACGCCGCCTATCCGTCGGTGCTGCACGACGCCGGCATCGAGGACACCGACCTGCTGGTGGCGGTCACCCAGTCCGACCAGACCAACCTGGTCGCCTGCAAGATCGCGCGCACCCTGTTCCACGTGCCGACGCGCATCGCGCGCCTGCGTTCGCCCGACTTCCTCGATCCGCAGCTGCTCGCCGACGACAACTTCGCCGTCGATCACGCGATCTGCCCGGAACAGGACATCACCGACTACATCGCCAAGCTGATCGAGTTTCCCGAAGCGCTGCAGGTGCTCGAATTCGCCGCGGGCAAGGTCACGCTGGTGGGCGTGCGCGCCTACCAGGGCGGCCTGCTGGTCGGCCAGCCGATCCGCGCGATGCGCGAGCATCTGCCGGCCGGCGTCGACGCGCGCATCGCCGCGATCTTCCGCGAACACCAGCCGGTCGACCCCGACGGCCACACGGTGATCGAGCCCGGCGACGAGGTGTTCCTGCTGGCCGCCACCCGGCACATCCGCACCGTGCTCAAGGAACTGCGCCGCATGCTCGAACCGGTGCGGCGCGTGATGATCGCCGGCGGCGGCAACATCGGCGCGCGCGTCGCCGCGACGCTCGATGGCAAGTACGAGGTCAAGCTGATCGAGCGCGACGCGCAGCGCGCCGAGGTCGTCGCCGGCAAGCTGGCCGGCACGCTGGTGCTGCACGGCGAGGCGACCGACGAGAACCTGCTCGAACAGGAGAACATCGACGAGATCGACATGTTCCTCGCGCTGACCAACGACGACGAGGACAACATCATGGCCGCCTCGCTGGCCAAGCGGCTCGGCTGCAAACGCGTGCTGGCGCTGATCAACCGCCGCGCCTACGCCGACATGGTGCAGGGCGGGCCGATCGACATCGGCCTCTCGCCGGCGCAGGTCTCGATCGGCGCGCTGCTCACGGCGGTGCGGCGCGGCGACGTCGCCAAGGTGCACAGCCTGCGGCGCGGCGCGGCCGAGGCGCTCGAACTGGTCGCCCACGGCGACCGCAACTCCTCGAAGGTCGTCGGCCGCCGCATCGACGAGTTGCCGCCGATCAAGGGCGCGCACATCGGCGCGATCGTGCGGCGCGGCAAGGAGGCCGAGATCGTGGAGCGCGACGGCTTCCTCATCGACGCCTACATCGACCGCGTCATCATCCCGCACCACGACACGGTGATCGAGCCGGACGACCACGTCATCGTCTTCTGCACGCGCAAGCAGCAGGTCGCCAAGGTCGAGAAACTGTTCCAGGTCGGCTTCCAGTTCCTCTGACCGCTCAGAGCCGTGAAGCGCTTTTACCCGACCCTGCGCGTCTTCGGCATCCTGCTGACGGGCTTCGCCCTGACGATGCTCGTGCCGCTGTCGCTCGCCTGGCTCTGGCGCGACGGCGCGGCAACCGCCTACGACGAAGCCTTCCTGCTCACCTTCGGCTGCGGTCTCGGCCTCTGGTGGCTCACCCGCCGCGAGAAGCGCGACCTCAAGGTGCGCGACGGCTTCCTGCTGGTGGCGATGGTCTGGGTGCTGCTGCCGGTGTTCGCCAGCCTGCCGCTGATGCTGCAGCTCAACATCTCCTTTACCGACGCCTACTTCGAGGCCGTCTCGGGATTGACCACCACCGGCGCCACGGTGCTGCCCAATCTCGACCGGCTGCCGCCGTCGATCAATCTCTGGCGCGGCCTGATGGTGTGGCTCGGCGGCATGGGCCTGATCGTGCTGGCGGTCGCGGTGCTGCCGCTGCTCGGCGTCGGCGGCCGGCAGATGTTCAAGGCCGAGACGCCGGGGCCGATGAAGGACTCGCAGCTGACGCCGCGCCTGACCCACACCGCCAAGGGACTCTGGGTGGTCTACGCCGCGATCACCGTCGCCTGCGTCCTCGGCCTGCACCTGGCCGGCATGGACTGGTTCGATGCCGTGATGCATTCCTTCACCACGATGGGACTCGGCGGCTTCTCCAGCCACGACGCCGGCTTCGGCTACTGGAACTCGCCGCAGATCGAGGCCGTCACCATCTTCTTCATGCTGCTGGCGGGCATCAACTTCGCGACCCATTTCCTCGCCGTGCACGGCCGCAGCCTGAAACCCTACCGCCGCGACCCGGAAATCCTCTGGTATCTCGTCGTCGTCATCGGCAGCGTGCTCGGCATCGCGATCTACCTGGCGGTGCAGGAGGTCTATCCGGACTTCGGCACGGCGCTGCGCTTTGCGGCTTTCAACGTCGTGTCGATCGCCACCACCACCGGCTTCGCCAACACCGATTTCAACCTCTGGCCGATGTTCGCGCCGCTGTGGATGCTGTTCCTCTGCAGCTTCGCGACCAGCGCCGGCTCGACCGGCGGCGGCATCAAGATGATCCGCGCGATCATCCTCTACAAGCAGATCTATCGCGAACTGGTCCGCGCCATGCACCCAAACGCCGTCTGGCCGGTGCGCGTCGGCGGCGGCGTGGTGCCGCAGAACGTCCTCACCGCCGTGCTCGCCTTCGGCTTCGCCTACATGTGCATCATCGTCGCGCTGACATTGCTGATGGCGCTCTCGGGGCTCGACATCGTCACCGCCTTCTCGGCCGTGGTCGCAAGCGTGAACAACACCGGCCCCGGCCTCAACCAGGTCGGCCCGGCGACGACCTTCGAGATCCTCACCGACTTCCAGACCTGGCTGTGCGTGCTGGCGATGCTGCTCGGCCGGCTGGAAATCTTCACCCTGCTCGTGGTGCTGACGCCGGCGTTCTGGAAAAAGTAAGCCGCCGCCCCGCCGGCGCCGAGTTTGCGGCCCCATGCGATAATCCGGCCGAACAACCGGATACGAACATGGCCCGTCCCAAGAACGACAATTTCCTGCGCGCGCTGCTGCGCGAGCCGACCGACTACACCCCCCTGTGGCTGATGCGCCAGGCGGGCCGCTACCTCCCGGAATACTGCGAGACGCGCAAGCGCGCCGGCAGCTTCCTCAACCTCTGCAAATCGCCCTCGCTGGCCTGCGAGGTGACGCTGCAGCCGCTGGCGCGCTACGACCTCGACGCCGCGATCCTGTTCTCCGACATCCTCACCGTGCCCGACGCGATGGGCCTCGGCCTGTACTTCGCCGACGGCGAGGGCCCGAAGTTCGAGCGCCCGCTGCGCGAGGAATGGGCGATCAACGACCTGACCGCGCCCGATCCCTGGGACCACCTGCGCTACGTGATGGATGCGGTGGTGGAAATCCGCCGCGCGCTCAACGGCAGCGTGCCGCTGATCGGCTTCTCGGGCTCGCCCTTCACGCTCGCCTGCTACATGGTCGAGGGCGGCGGCTCGGACGACTTCCGCACCGTCAAGACCATGCTCTACAGCCGCCCCGACCTGCTGCACAAGATCCTCGCCGTGAATGCGGAAGCCGTGACGGCCTACCTGAACGCCCAGATCGAATCCGGCGCGCAGGCGGTGCAGATCTTCGACACCTGGGGCGGGGCGCTGTCCCACGCCGCCTACCGCGAGTTCTCGCTGGCCTACATGCAGCGCGTGATCGCCGGGCTCAAGAAGACCCACGGCGGCGAGCGCATCCCCTGCATCGTGTTCACCAAGGGCGGAGGCCAGTGGCTCGAGGCCATCGCCGAGAGCGGCTGCGACGCGGTCGGCCTCGACTGGACCACCGATCTCGGCGAGGCGCGCCGGCGCGTCGGCGACCGGGTCGCGCTGCAGGGCAACTTCGACCCGGTCGCGCTGTTCGCCTCGCCCGAAGCCGTGACCAAGGAAGCCACGCGCATCCTCGACAGCTTCGGAGGGGGGAATACCGGCCATGCCTTCAACCTCGGTCACGGCATCAACCAGCACACGCCCCCAGAGAACGTGGCGGTGCTCGTGGACGCTGTTCATGGCTACAAAAGAAAATGACGCTGGCCGGGAACCCGCTGCCCGCTTCGCTGTCCACCGCCGCCCACCCGCCAAGCCTTGCCCAGAGCGGGTTTCGGCACGGGGTGAATAGTTGACTTATTCACAGAATGCTGATTCCCATGATTTAACGGGCGTTTTCCGCCCGGGCAACACGGCTTTCGTGCAACTGGTTGATATTCAATAGATAATTTCCAAGCCAGGGTTTCATTACCATGACTTTGGCTGGAAATGCAAGTCCGCACCAATATGCGGCACGGGTTTACCCACAAAATTATCCACAGCTTCCGTGGTTGTTAAAAAAGGCTTTAACGGCAATCGATTAAGCGCTTTTGCGAAGAACTACTCGAAAGAACGGCGCTAAGTGGCTATCCTGCAAATCGCTCTCGACGTTCCGCTGCCCCGCCTGTTCGACTATCGGCTGGCCGAACCCGCTCCGGCGGACCCCGTCGGACGGCTGGCGAAGGTACCCTTCGGCGCGGCCGGTCGGGGCGGCAGCAAGATCGGCGTCGTGGCCGCCGTGACGGGCGCCAGCGACCAGCCGGCCGACAAGCTCAAGGTTGCAGAACTCGTTGAGGATCTGCCGGTGCTGCCCGCCGACTGGCTCGAACTCTGCCGCTTCTGCGCGCGCTACTACCACCACCCGCTCGGCCAGGTGATGGCCTTCGCGCTGCCGCCGCTGCTGCGCAAGGGCAAGAAGCCGCGCGCGCTGAAGGAGAAGCCGGCCGCCGCCGCCTCGCCAGCACCGAGTTTCCACGAAGCCACGCCGGATCAAGCCGCCGCCATCGAGGCGATTGCCAGGGCCGACGGGTTCCAGACCTTCCTGCTGCATGGCGTCACCGGCAGTGGCAAGACCGAGGTCTATCTCCAAGCGATCGCGGCGGTGCTGGCACGCGGCGGTCAGGCGCTGATGCTGGTGCCCGAGATCGCCCTGACGCCCCAGCTCGAGTCGCGGGTGAGCGCCCGCTTCCCCGGCGCACGCATCGTTTCGGCCCACAGCGGCGTCGCCGACGCGGCGCGCGCCCGTGCCTTCCTCGCCGCGCTCGAAGGCCGCGCCGACATCGTGCTCGGCACGCGGCTCGCCGTGTTCATGCCGCTGCCGCGCCTGCAGCTGATCGTCGTCGACGAGGAGCACGACCCGTCGTTCAAGCAGCAGGACGGCCTGCGCTACTCGGCGCGCGACGTCGCCATCTTCCGCGCCAAGCAGCGCGACATCCCGATCGTGCTCGGCTCGGCGACGCCCGCGCTGGAAAGCTTCCACCATGCGGAAAGCGGCCGCTACCGCAAGCTCGAGCTGCCGGCCCGCGCCGTCGCAGCGACGCTGCCGCCGGTCGCGGTGATCGACACGCGCAAGCAGAAACTGCAGGACGGTCTCGGCCAGGAGCTGATCGCCGCCGTGAGCGAGCGCTTGCAACGCGGGGAACAGAGCCTGCTGTTCCTCAACCGGCGCGGCTACGCCCCGGTGCTCGCCTGCCCGGCCTGCGGCTGGCTCTCGCACTGCCGGCGCTGCGCCGCCAACCTCGTGCTGCACCTCGCCGACCGCCGGCTGCGCTGCCACCACTGCGGCCTCGAAACGGCGGTCCCGCACCACTGCCCCGACTGCGGCAACCTCGACCTGACGCCTTTCGGCCGCGGCACCCAGCGGGTCGAGGCACGGCTGGCCGAACTGTTCCCCGCCGCACGCATCCTGCGCATCGACCGCGACTCGGCCGATTCGCCGAAGAAGTGGCATGCGCTGCTCGCCGCGATCCACGCCGGCGAGGCGGACATCCTGATCGGCACCCAGATGCTCGCCAAGGGCCACGACTTCCCGCAACTCACCCTCGTCGGCGTGATCGGCGCCGACGCCGCGCTGTTCGCCGCCGACTTCCGCGCGCCGGAACGCCTGTTCGCCCAGCTCATGCAGGTCGGCGGCCGCTCGGGCCGCCACGCGCTGCCCGGCGAGGTGCTGATCCAGACCGAGTACCCCGACCATCCGCTCTACCGCGCGCTGGCCGAACACGACTACGACGCCTTCGCCCGCGAGCAGCTCGCCGAGCGCGCGGCCGCCGGCTTCCCGCCCTTTGCCTTCCAGGCCATGCTGCGCGCGGAAGCTGCCGAACTGCCACAGGCGCTCGCCTTCCTGCGCGAGGCCGTCGCTGCGGCCCCGGCCATGCCGGAGATCCTGCTCTACGACCCGGTGCCGATGCGGCTGGCCCGGCTCAAGAACCGCGAGCGCGCCCAGCTGCTGGTCGAGTCGAAGAGCCGCCCCGCGCTGCAGGCCTTCCTCGGCGCCTGGCTGGAGCGACTCCACGCGCTGAAGGCGCCGCGCGCGCTGCGCTGGCACATCGACGTCGATCCGCTCGAGTTCTAAGCGGTAAACTGACCGGCCCGACGAGGAAACGACCATGAGCGACAGCGACAACCTGATCGAAATCGACGAACTGCACTTCGCCTACGGCGCAAACAAGGTGCTGCGCGGCATCCGGCTGACCGTGCCGCGCGGCAAGGTGGTCGGCATCCTCGGCGTCAGCGGCGCGGGCAAGAGCACCATCCTCAAGCTGATCGGCGGCCAGATCAGGCCGCAGCGCGGCCAGGTCCGCTTCGACGGCGACATCGTGCACGAACTCGACGACGCCGGCCTCTACCGGCTGCGCCGCGAGATGGGCATGATGTTCCAGGCCGGCGGCCTGTTTTCCGACATCTCGGTCTACGACAACATCGCCTTCCCGATGCGCGAGCTGACCGACCTGCCCGAGGAGATCATCCACGACCTGGTGCTGATGAAGCTGCACGCCGTGGGCTTGCGCGGCGCCAGCCAGCTGATGCCCAACGAGCTGTCGGGCGGCATGGCGCGGCGCGTCGCGCTGGCGCGCGCGATCGCCCTCGACCCGGTGCTGACGATGTACGACGAGCCCTTCGCCGGCCTCGACCCGATCTCGCTCAACGTGATCGCCCAGTTGATCCGCCGCCTCAACGACGCGCTCGGCGCCACCTCGATCGTCGTCACCTACGACGTGCCGGAAACCCTCAAGGTCGTCGACCTCGCCTACTTCATCCACGACGGCGTGGTGGTGGCCGCCGGCACGCCGGAGGAATTGAGCAATTCCAGCGATCCGGCCGTGCACCAGTTCATCCACGCCAAGCCGGACGGCCCGGTCGCCTTCCACTATCCGAGCCCAACCTACCGAAGTGATTTGCGGGTCGGCCGCTAGGGCGACCGGTCAGGCCGCCTGTCGGTTGTGCCGTCCCTCCAGTACATACCACCCCCAGCCCGCCGCCTGCATGACCAGCAGGCCGGCGAGGCTCGCGCGGTAGGCGTCCGGCGCGGCCAGGCCAGCGGCCAGACCCGCGTCGACGGCGACGCCGAACAGCCACTGGATGCCGAAGGCGCCGACGAAGGCGCCGAGGTTGAGCGCCGTGTTGGCGCGGCCGGCGAGCGCGAGGGGGAACTGCTGCGAAAGCAGGGCGTAGGCGAGGTTGCCGACTGAGAACACCAGGCCGAGCGCCGGCCAGAGCAGCCAGCTCGGGCCGACGCCGCCGAGCACGATGCCGAGCATCGCCAGCAGGCCGCAGGCCGTGCCGAGCGCGAGCAGCCGCGCCGGCGGCAGCCCGGCCCGCGCGAGCCGCTGGACGAAGAAGGCGATGCCGAGAAAGCCGACCAGCATCGCGCCGGCCACCAGCGAAAGGTGGAAGGCGGCCTGCTCGCGCGTCAGCCCTTCGACGGTCATCAGCCAGGGCACCGCCCACAATCCCTGCAGCGCCATGAAGCCGCCGACGATCAGCGCCGTCTGCGGTGCGAAGCGCCAGAAGGCGCGGCTGCCGTAAATGGCCGCCAAGCCGGCTAGCTGCTGGCGCAGGCTCTCCCGCCCCGCCGCCGCCGGCTTGTCGGGGGTGGTGAAGATCAGGGCGGCGACGCTCAGGGCGAGCGCCGCCAGCGCATAGAAAATGCCGCGCCAGCCGAGCACGGGCAGCAGCGCGCCGAGCGGCGAGCTGGCGGCCAGGGCGCCGAGGCCGCCGGCGGCCATGATCGCGGCGTTGAGCGAGGCCTGGCGCTCGATGGGAAACCACAGCGAGAAGGCCTTGAAGCTCGCCATCAGGCAGGCCGAGACGCCCAGGCCGATCAGCGCGCGCGCCAGGGCGAGTTGCGGCAGCGCCGTGCCCGCCGCGAACAGCGCGCAGCCGGCGGCGCAGATCAGCAGCAGCGCCGCCTCGACGCGGCGCGGACCGTAGCGGTCGAGCAGGATGCCCAGCGGCAGTTGGAAGGCGCCGAAGGCGAGCAGGTAGGCCGAGGTCAGCAGGCCGAGGTCGGCGGCGGTGAGGCCGAGGTCGCCGCGCAACTCCGGCGAGATGACGGCGTTGGCGTTCCGCAGCAGATAGGAGAGGAAGTAGCCGACGGCGAAGGGCGCGAAGACGCGCCGCCAGGGGTTCGGTTCAGACGCCATGCTCGGCCAGGAAATCCTTGACCCAGTGTTCGGCGCGCGCGCCGGAGAAGCGCCCCTTGATCTCGCCGCCGACGAACAGCAGCACCGTCGGGAAGCCCTTGAGGCCGTAGCGGCCGGCGAGTTTCATGTTGGCGCCCTCGTCCACCTCGACCTTGGCGAGCCTGAGCTTGCCGGCCATGGCGTGGGCGACGCGGTCGAGCACCGGCGTCAGCGCGCGGCAGGGCGGACACCATTCGGCCCAGAAGTCGACGACCACCGGAACCGCCCGGGAGGCTTCGATCACGCGTTCCTCGAAATCGGCGAGGTCGACGTCGAAGATGAAATCGGGCTGGTGATGAACGGGTTGCGGATGATGGGTATGCATTCATTCGTTCCAGAGCCAGGCGGCGCCGCGCACGCCCGACGAGTCGCCATGCTTGTTCTTCAGCAGCCGGGTGGCGACGTGGTCGGAGAACACCCACTCGCCCCACAGCCGGGGCACGCGATCATACAGCCGGTCGAGGTTGGAGAGGCCGCCGCCGAGCACGATCGCGTCCGGGTCGAGGAGGTTGATCACCTGCGCGAGCGCGCGCGCCAGCCGCCGCTCGTAGCGCTGCATGGTGGCTTCGTTTTCCGCGCCGCCGTCGGCGGCGAGCGCCGGACCGGAGAGGAAGGTCTCGATGCAGCCCTGCCGGCCGCAGTAGCAGCGGGGGCGCACGATCTCGTCGCCGGGCATGGGGTTGTGGCCCCACTCGCCGGCGATCGCGTTCGGCCCGACCAGCACCTCGCCGCGCACGACGATGCCGCCGCCGACCCCCGTGCCGAGGATCGCGCCGAAGACGACTTCCGCCCCCGCCGCCGCGCCGTCCCTGGCCTCGGACAGCGCGAAGCAGTTGGCATCGTTGGCGAGCCGCACCGGCCGGCCGAGCGCGGCCGCGAGATCGGCGCGCAGCGGCCGGCCGATCAGCCAGGTCGAGTTGGCGTTCTTGATCAGTCCCGTGACCCGCGATTCCGCGCCGGGAATGCCGACGCCGACCGTCGCGGACGCCGCCTCGCCGGCACCGAGTTTCGCTTCGGCGCCACGCACCAGCGCCGCGATGGTCGCGATGGTAGCGGCGTAGTCGCCGCGCGGCGTCGGCACGCGCTCGCGCAGCAGTTCGCACCCGTCGCCGGCGAGCGCGACGATCTCGGTCTTGGTCCCGCCCAGGTCGATGCCCAGCCTCGGCAAGCGTCGCGCGTCCTAGTGCAGCTGGCGGCTCGCGGCCGCACTGGCGACCAGCACCGGCGGATGGCGCGCGGTGAGGAAGGTATACAGCGCGTCCGGCGCCAGCGGCTCGCTGAACAGGTAGCCCTGCCCTTCCGCGCACCGGAAATCCCTGAGCATCGCAAGCTGCGCCTCGGTCTCGATACCCTCGGCGGTGACCGACAGCCCGAGCGTGTTGGCGAGCGCGATGATGCCGCGGGTGATGGCGACGTCGTTCGGGTCGACCTCGAGGTCCATGACGAACGAGCGGTCGATCTTGAGGCGGCGGGTCGGCAGGCGCTTCAGGTAGGAGAGCGACGAATAGCCGGTGCCGAAATCGTCGATCGCCAGATGCACGCCGCGGTCGGCGAACGAGCGCAGGATCTCGATCGCCGCTTCCGGGTTGTCCATCAGCACGCTCTCGGTGATCTCGAGCTCGAGCCGCTCGGCCGGCAGGCCGGTCTGCGCCAGCGTCGCGGTGATGCGCTCGACCAGCTGGCGATCGCGGAACTGGTGCGCCGAGAGGTTGACGGCGACGCGCAGGTGCTCGGCCGCCTTGCCCCAGAGCACCAATTGCCGGCAGGCCTCCTCGAGCACCCACATGCCGAGCTGGACGATCAGGCCGGTGTCCTCGGCGATCGAGACGAACTCGTCGGGATGGATCATGCCGCGGTCGGGATGCTGCCAGCGCACCAGCGCCTCGACGCCGACCACGCGGCCGCTGGCGATCTCGACCTGCGGCTGGTACATCAGCACGAACTCGCGCCGCTCGAGCGCGCGATGCAGCTGGGTTTCCAGCAGCAGCCGCTCGGAGGCGGCGGCGTTCATGTCCGCGGTGAAGAAGTGGAACTGGTTGCGGCCATGCTGCTTGGCGTAGTACATCGCGGCATCGGCGTTCTTGAGCAGGATTTCCGCCTCGTGGCCGTCGGTCGGATAGATGCCGATGCCGATCGACGGCGACGGGCGCAGCGTGTGGCCGGCCAGCACCAGCGGCTCGTTGATGCCGGCGATCACCTTCTCGGCGACGCGCACGGCGTCCTCCGGGCCGTCGATGCCGGTGACGATGATGACGAACTCGTCGCCGCCGAGGCGCGCCGCGGTATCCGATTCGCGCAGCACGCTGCGGATGCGCTGCGCGACGGCGATCAGCAGCTGGTCGCCGACGTCGTGGCCGAGCGAGTCGTTGATGGTCTTGAAGCGGTCGAGGTCGATGAACATCAGCGCCAGCTTGGCGCCGTTGCGCCGCGCCTCGGCCAGCGACTGCGCCAGGTGGGCATTGAAGGCGAAGCGGTTGGGCAGGCCGGTGAGCGCGTCGCGGTAGGCGAGCTGGGCGATGCGCGCCTCGTTCTCCTTCTGCTCGGTGATGTCGGAGAAGATGCCGACGTAGTGGGTGATGGCCTTGCTCTCGGGGTCGTGCACCGCGTTGATGGTCAGCCACTTCGGATAGATCTCGCCGTTCTTGCGGCGGTCCCACAGCTCGCCGGACCAGGTGCCCTCCTCGTTGATGGCCTTCCACATCGCCGCGAAAAAGGCCTTGTCGTGGCGTCCCGAGGCGAACTTGGCCGGCGTCGCGCAGACCGCCTCCTCGAGGCGATAGCCGGTGATCTTGGTGAAGGCGGGGTTGACCGTGATGATGCGCGTCGCGGGATCGGTGATCAGGATCGCCTGGGCGCTGTTGAGGAACACCTTCTCGGCGAGCCGCAAGCTCTCCCGATCGCGGTACTGCTGGGTGGCGTCGATGACCAGGCCGCGATAGCTGCCGGTGCGCCGGCCGTCCGCGCCGGTCACCGGCGTGCCGGAGAACAGCAGCACGCTGCGGCTGCCGTCGGGCCGCACGATGGTCGCTTCCAGGCGCCGGAAGGGCTCGCCGACGAACGCCTTGGCACGCACGTTCTCCATCATCGGCCCGCGCTCCTCGGCCGGCAGGTAGTCGAGGAAGTTGCTGCCGATCAGCTCCCTCACCGGCCGGCCGAAGACCTCGGCGGCGCCGTCCGAGATGTAGGCGATGGTCTGGTTCTTGTCGATCTCCCAGACGAACTCGCCGGAGAACTCGGCGACGTCGCGGAAGCGCTGCTCGCTTTCGCGCAGCAGCAGTTCAGCCTCGCGCCGCTGCTGGTCGCGCTGGGCGAGGTCGGCGATCATCTCGTGCAGCGCCTCGGCCACGTCGCCCAGCTCGTCGATGCCGCCGCCGCGGGCCTGCCGCAGATGCATCTCGAGGATCGGCGACGACTTGCCGTCGAAGGCGAACTGGTGCGCGGCGAGGTTGAGCTTCTCGATGCGCGGCACCAGCCGTGCCAGCCAGCCGCGCAAGGCGAGACTCAGCAGCACGGCGAGCACGACGAACACGCCGATGGCGAGGCCGACGCTCTCGACGATCGAAAGCGGCGGGACGATGCGGGTCTGGATCAGCAGGCGCGGCGGATCCGCGCTGAGCGGGAAATCGATCCAGCGCTGCTCGAAGCGTTCGCCGTCGCGGTCGATGCTGCCGCTGTAGCCGACGGTGCGGCCCCGGGCAAGGCCGGCCTCGCCATCCGAGCTGGCGATCAGCCGGCCCTGCCATTCGATGAACAGCTCGGTGTCGGGAAAGGCATGGCTGCGCAGGAAGGCATGGTCGAGCGGGCGGGCCATGCGCATGTAGCCGCGCCCGTCCGGGCCGAGCGAGATCGGGATTTCCCGTTCCGCGAACAGGTTGCCGGCTGCATCGGTGAAGTAATGGTTCCACTGGCCCTGCGGAGTCGCCGGCTCCGCCTTGACGCAGCCGCTCGCCTGCTTCTCGCGGAACAGCAGGCGCCGATTGGCATCGCACAACGCCACGCCGGCATAGAAGGGAGAGTCTGACAGCGCGGCCAGATAGGCGCGCAGGGGTTCCCAGCGGTTGGCCGGGCTTTCCAGCAGGCGCGAAAACTCGAGGCGGCGCTTCTCCCGCGCCAGATGATCCGCCCACTGGCGCTCGACGGCGAGCAGCTTCTCCTGATACTCGGCGACGCTGCGCGTGCTGCGCTCGCGCGCCTGGCGCTCGAAGGCGATCTGATACACGATGATCGCGATCGCCACGGCGACCAACGCCGAGATCAGCAGCACCGCGCCGACCATGCGGGCCGCGGCATGCCGCAGCGGCTGGCGCTTGTTGCTCATGGCTGGCGGTCCAACGGCAAGGGGTTCGGCAATGCCGCGATCATGTCGTCCCTGGGGCTTCTCATCGTCGGCGAACCCTATACGATCCGCCCGCTGCGCGCAACCGGATGATGAGGCTCACATCCCCCCTTTTTCCCGCCAGGCCTTGCGGCCCCACAGCCAGACGTACTGCATGCCGGACGCGACGACGGTCGCCAGCACGATGGCCAGCAGCGGCGGCAGCCAGGCGCCGGCGCCGAGCCAGCCGGCGGCCATGGCCAGCAGGGCGACGAGCAGAAGGAATTCGAGCGCGGTGTTGAGCTTGGACAGCAGCGTCGGCGCCATGTCCAGCCGGCCGCGCAGCAGCCGGTAGGCCGCCGCGCCGCCGACGATGACCACGTCGCGCAGGACGATCGCCCCGGCCAGCCACGCCGGCAGCCAGCCCTGCAGCGCGAGGATCAGCGCGACGCCGACCACGGTGAGCTTGTCGGCGACCGGATCAAGCAGTGTGCCGAGCCGCGTCGCCTGGTTCAGCTTGCGCGCCAGCCAGCCATCGAGCGCATCGCCGAGCGCCGCGACGAACAGCAGCGCCAGCGCCCGGGCGTATTCCCGTTCGAGCAGCAGCCAGAAGATCGCCGGCAGCAGCGCCAGCCGCGCGTAGGTGATCAGGTTCGGCAGGGTCAGCAGTTCGCCCGGGTGCATGTCTCATTCCCCCGCCCCGGCGAGAGTCTCCGCCGCGACGATGCGCGCCTGCGGCGCCCAGCTCGCGCACCAGGCGCGCAGCTTGGCCGCCGCGCCCGGCCGGCGCTCGATGCCGACGGCCGGCACGCCGAAGGCGCGGGCGACAATCTGCCCGTGCAGGCTGCTGCCGATGAACGTCCTGGCCCCGGCGATCAACGCGCAAATCTCCCAGATGTCGAGCGAATCGAAGATGCGGCAACGTTCCCCGAGCCGCGCCCCCAAGCGTGCATAGGGCTCGGCCGCATCATGCCACGGCGCGCCACCTGCGCGGAAGAGCACGATCGGCGCATCGCCTGCCGTGCGGCTCAGGCCGGCCGCCAGCGCGGCAAGCGTCGCGTCGTCGCCGCAGTCCGCCGAAAACTGCACGGCGAGGTAGGGACCCAGGGCCGCGCGCTGCACCGCGGCGCGCGCCCGGATGGCTGCGGCGTGCGGATCCCGGTCCAGCGCCGCGACCGGATCGGGCGCCAGCTGCGCGGCGATCCCGGCGGCCCGGACGGCGGCGAGGGTCGCCGCCTCGCGCACCGTCACCTCGTCGGCATGGGCCAGCGCGGCGACCACTTCCGTCCGCAGCGCGTCGGGCTGGTCGTCCAGCCCGACGCCGCCGACGGCATTGAAGCGCAGGCGCGCGCAGCCGGGCAGCCGCGCCTTGTCGAGCACGTAGGGCGCCAGGCGTTCCGTGCCGAGCCGCTGCGCGGCCCATGCCTGGCGCGCCGGCGCATCGCGGTCGTAGGCGGCGATCGCCGCCCGCGCGCCGGCCTCGGTCTCGAGCATCACCGCCGCGGTCCAGGCGTCGCAGGTCAGCAGTTCGCCGCCGACGTGGATCAGTTCGAACGGCCGTCCCGCCAGTGCCGCGAGCACGTCGGGCAACGCCCGCACGTCGTGGCCGCCGTACCGGCCGAGGTCGCGCGCGACGAGGCCGGCGTAGTGAAGCTCGCGGCCGGAATGCCGCGCGGCGAGCAGGTGCGGGAACAGCAGGTCGCCGAGGTTGTGGCGATCGAAGGCGCCGAAGAGGACGAGCGGCGGGTTCAGGCCCAATCGGCGACGAACGGGTTGTCGCGCCGCTCCGCGCCGAAGGTGGACATCGGGCCGTGGCCGGGGATGAAGGCGAAGTCGTCGCCGAGCGGGAAGAGCTTCGCGCGGATCGAACGGATCAGCGCCGCGTGGTCGCCGCGCGGGAAATCGCTGCGGCCGATCGAGCCGGCGAACAGCACGTCGCCGACGACGGCGAGCCGGCCCGGCTTGTCGATGAAGCAGACGTGGCCCGGCGTGTGGCCGGGCGTGTGGATCACGTCGAGCGCGAGGCCGCCGACCGTCACCGTGTCGCCGTCCGCCAGCCAGCGGTCGGGCGTCAGCGGCGGCGTGGCGGGAAAGCCGAACATGCGGCACTGCTCGGGCAGCTGCTCGAGCCAGAAGGCGTCGTCGCGCTGCGGGCCCTCAATGGAAATGGCCGGCGCGGCGAGCCGCGCGGCGAGCGCCGCCGCGCCGCCGACGTGGTCGATGTGGCCGTGCGTCAGCAGGATCCGTTCGACCCGCAGATCGCGCGCCGCGATCGCGGCGAGGATCTCTTCCACGTCGCCGCCGGGATCGACCACCGCCGCGCGGCGCGTCGCCGGATCCCAGAGCAGCGAGCAGTTCTGCGCGAAGGGGGTGACGGGAAGGATGAAGTATTCCATGCCGGAATCAATGGGCGACGAACGAGAGGCCGGCGAGCACGATGCCGGCAAGCACGAACAGCGCGATGATGATCTTCGGCCAGGGCGAGGGCTTCTCGGCGTAGGGGTCGGTCAGCGCGCGCTCGGCGTTCGGCGGCAGCGCGGCCAGTTGGGTCAGCGAGGTGCCGAACGGGATGTTGATGCGCGCGCGCGCATTCACCGCCCAGCCGTTGGCGTCGAGCAGCGGGCCGAGGTTGCGCGCGCGCAGCTTGAACCAGGCGACGATCAGCGCCGGGCCGGAGACCAGCAGCAGCAGGCCGGCGGCGACCAGCGGCAGCTGCCACCACTTGAGCGCCAGCAGGCCGGCGAACATCGAGGCGACCGCCGTGCCGAGCGCGCCGAGCGCGAGGCCGATGGCGGCGAAGATGCCGGCGAACTTGCCGACGTCGAAGGGCGCAGGCGGGGGCGGCGGCGCCTTGGGGGGTGTCCCGGTCTTGGCGGCGACGCCGCCGGCGGTCGCGGCGAGCTTGCCCTCGACCGCGCCGGCCTTGCTGGCGGCGAGCTTCTGCAGTTGCTCGGAGACCAGCCGCGCGAGCTTCTTGTAGGGCGACCAAAAGGCTTGGCGCAGGCTGATCGGATGATCGACGATCCAAGTGATCGTCGCGTCCCAGTCGCGGCCCTGGCGGTCGTAGAACACGCCGTTCCTGCCGACCATCAGCTGATCCGCGTCGCCGGCGGTGAAGGCGGCGCAGATGCTGGTCTTCTCCTCGCCGCGCACGCAGTCGCAATAGACGAGGCAGAGGCGGGACAGCGAAGCGAGCGCGGCGTGCTTGCCGGCGTCGTTGACGGCGACGACCAGTTCGCAGGCACGGCCGTCGAGATAGAGCGTGCCGATCTGGAAGGTCGCGGGGCCCTGGCGCGTGTAGAAGTCCCTGAAGGCGACGAAGTTGTTGGCCAGCGGCATCAGGTCGCGGCAGTAACGCGCCAGCCGCTCGAGCGCCAGTGCGCCGTCGCCGAGCGCCGCGGGATCGGGCTTGGCCGCCTGCCAGGCGGCATAGGGCGCGAGCCGGTCCTTGAGCGTCAGCCACTCGGTTTCGGTCAGCGCGGCGCGCGCGCCGAGCAGCGGCACGACCGCCCTGGCCCGGAAGTCGGCGAGCGCCGCCGCCCAGGCCGGGTTGACGCCTTCCTGCAGCGGCAGCGCGGCCGCCCCGCCAGCGCCGACTTTCGCGATGGGCAGGTCGGCGGCGGCGTTCGCATCGAGCGTGCCGGCGGCGAGCGCCTTGAGCGCATCCTCGGAGGCGTTGAACAGGCCGGCGGCGCGCTCGTCGTAGGCCGCCAGCCGGCAGCGCGTGAACCAGTCGTCGATCTTCGCGGCGACCACCTGCAGGCTCTCCCAGGCGGGCGCGGTGTCCGCGCCGAGCGGCTGGGCCGCGGCGCCTTGCGCCTCCCAGGCGGCGACGGCCTTCTCGGCAAGGCGCGCCTGCGCGGCGCTGGCGGCTTCGACGCCGATCCGCTCGCCGCCGCCCGCCAGCACTTCGCGCGCGACCGCGACGATCGCCGCGCCTTCCTCGTCGTCGGCACGGATCGCCGTCATCGGCAAGTCGCCGCCGGCCAGCGCGCCGGTGTCGGTCAGCCGCCCCGCCGCCCACGCCGCCGCCGCGATCAACTCGGGCGCGCGGATGTGGCCGTCACCGTCGCTGTCGATCAGCGCGAGCGTGCGGCGATCGAACTCGGTGCCGCTGACCGGGCAGGACAGCGCGACCCAGAGCTTCTGGTCGAGTTCGCCGATGGCGAGGAGGTCTGCGGGAGTGTCGATGCGCGGCTGATCGAAGCCGCCGGCGCGGAAGAACCGCCAGATGTGGGGTTTGGCCGTCATGGGAGATCCGTCCGGAGATTGGAAATATTCATGTTACTCCGCACCGCCGATTGACGAAACACGGACGGCTTGCGTATCGTGCGAGGCCCATGCACGACGATGACGATTCCCCCCTCCGCGTCGAAAATCTGCGCAAGGCCTACGACGGCAAGCCGGCCGTCGACGGTCTCTCGTTCGCCCTCGAACGCGGCGAATGCTTCGGCCTGCTCGGCCCGAACGGCGCCGGCAAGACGACCACGCTGCGGTGCTGCCTCGGCCTGACCGCGCCCGACGCCGGCACGATCACGCTGCTGGGCGAGCCGGTGCCGGCGCACGCCCGCGTGGCGCGCGAGCGGGTCGGCGTGGTGCCGCAGTTCGACAACCTCGATCCCGACTTCACCGCCGCGGAGAACCTGCTGATCTACGGACGCTACTTCGCCCAGCCCGCCGCGGCGATCCGCGCGCGCATCCCGGCCCTGCTCGAATTCGCCGGTCTGGCCAGCAAGGCCGGCGTCGGCATCCGCACGCTGTCGGGCGGCATGAAGCGGCGCCTGACGCTGGCGCGCGCGCTGGTCAACGACCCCGAACTGCTGGTGCTCGACGAGCCGACCACCGGCCTCGATCCGCAGGCGCGCCGGCTGATCTGGGACGGCCTCAAGAAGCTGCTCGACCAGGGCAAGACCATCCTGCTGACCACGCACTTCATGGACGAGGCCGAGTACCTCTGCGACCGGCTGGTGATCGTGGACAGCGGGCGCATCATCGCCGAAGGCTCGCCGCGCGCGCTGATCGACGCGCACTTCCCCGTCTCGCCCTCCTCGCTGCGCCCGGCCAACCTCGAGGATGTGTTTCTCAAACTCACCGGCCACGAACTGAGGGACGGATGAGCCTCGCCCTGCCCGCCCTGTCGCGGCGCGCCCTCGCGGTCTGGGGCCGCAACTTCCTCGTCTGGCGCAAGCTCGCCGTGCCCTCGCTGCTCGGCAACCTGGCCGACCCGATGATCTACCTGTTCGGCCTGGGCTACGGCCTCGGCGGCCTGCTGCCGCAGATCGGCGGCGTGCCCTACATCGCCTTCCTCGCCGCCGGCACGGTGTGCGCGTCGACGATGAACGCCGCCTCCTTCGAGGCGCTCTACTCGGCCTTCGCGCGCATGCACGTGCAGCGCACCTGGGAAGGCATCATGAACGCGCCGGTGTCGCTCGACGACGTGGTGGCCGGCGAGTGCCTGTGGGCGGCGACCAAGGCGACGCTTTCCGGCGCGGCCATCCTCGGCGTGATCGCGCTGCTCGGCTATGTCGAGGGGCCGCTGGCGCTGTGGGCGCTGCCGGCGATCTTTCTCACCGGCCTCGCCTTCGCCGCGCTCGGCCTGATCGTCACCGCGCTGGCGCCTTCCTACGATTTCTTCATGTACTACTTCACGCTGTTCATCACGCCGATGACGCTGCTGTGCGGGGTCTTCTTTCCCGTCGACCAGCTGCCCGCCGCGGTACAGGCCGTCGGCGCCTGGCTGCCGCTGTCGCACGCGGTCGATCTGATCCGCCCGCTGGCCTTCGGCCGCCTGCCGGGGAATATCGCCTTCCACATCGGGACGCTGCTGGCGACGAGCCTGGCGGCCTTCTGGATCGCGACGGCGCTGGTGCGGCGCCGGCTGCTGAAGTAGCCGGCCTGCCGCCGCCCCGCCAGCGCCGAGTTTATTCGGCGCGCGACAGGCGGGTATCGAGCTTGAGCTGCAACGGCAGGCCGCTCTCCGCGGCGCCGTCCGGCTGGCCGAGCAGGAAGCCGAGCAGCGCGCCGGCGACGAGGCAGGCCGGCAGCAGCCAGGCGAGCGACCGGGTGTCCAGGCTGAAACCGCGTTCCACCTCCGCCGCCTCCGCGGCGGCCGGCGCTTGCGGCGCGAGAGCGAGATCCGCCGTCCTGGCCGCCAGCGCCGTGCGCTCCGCCTCGATCGCCGCGTGCTCCTTTTCCGCCGCCAGGGCCTCGGCCTCGGCGAGGCGGCGCGCCTGCGCGGCGGCATCCGCCTCCTGTTCGGCGACCCAGCGCTGCGCGGCGATGCGCGCGGCCTCCTGTTCCGCCGCGAGCCGTGCCAGCGCGAGCGTCTCGGCCGCCTGTTCGGTCTGCACGCGCTCCTTCGCGGCGACCAGTGCGTTCTGCTCCGCCGTCAGCCGGGCGCGCACCAGCGCCTCGATGTCGGCTTCACGCTTCGCGCGCGCCGCCGACGCGGCGGCGAAGTCCGCCAATGCCTGCTCCTTGCGGCGCGCCTCGGCGCAGGCGTTCTCCTCGACTTCGAGCCGCTGCCGCAGCGCGGCTTCCGCCGCCTGTTCGGCGCGCGCCTGGTCGGTCGCCAGCCGCCGCGCGCGCGCTTCCGCCTCGGCGCGCGCCCGCGCTTCCGCGACGGCGATCCGGTCGGCTTCGGCGCGCTGCGCCGCCGCCTGCAGCAGCACGTCCAGCTCGCCGGCGTGGCGCTCGGCCGCCTGCCGCGCGCGCAGATCGTTCCCCGCCCGGGCGAGGGCTTCGGCCTGGGCGACGCGGTGCTCTTCCAGCATCTCGGACGGATTCATGGCCGTGACAGGCTAGCGCGTCAGCATGGGTGCCGGCGGCTAGAATAGCGGCATGGAATGCCCCCAAACCGCCTTCATCGGCCGGGGCGACACAGAGGAGATGCGCATGGCCCACCCGCTCGCCGGCCAGCCGGCACCCGCCGACAGCCTCACCGACATTCCCGCGCTGCTCGCGGCCTATCGCGACGCGCCCGATCCCGCGCAAGCCTCGCAGCGCGTCGCCTTCGGCACCAGCGGCCACCGCGGCTCGGCGCTGAACCGCAGCTTCAACGAGGCGCACATCCTCGCCATCGCCCAGGCCGTCGCGGAATACCGCGCGCAGGCGGGCATCGCCGGCGCGCTGTTCCTCGGCATGGACACGCATGCGCTCTCGGCGCCGGCGCAGCGGAACGTGATCGAGGTGCTCGCCGCCAACGGCGTGACCGTGCATCTGCAGCAGGACGGCGGCTACACGCCGACGCCGGCGATCTCGCGCGCAATCCTCGCGCACAACGCGGACACCGCAGCACCCCGTGCAGACGGCATCGTGATCACGCCCTCGCACAACCCGCCGCGCGACGGCGGCATCAAGTACAACCCGCCGCACGGCGGCCCGGCCGACACCGACGTCACCGGCTGGATCGAGCAGCGCGCCAACGCGCTGCTCGAAGGCGGCAACCGTGAAGTGAAGCGGCTGTCCTGCGACGCCGCGTTCGCCGCCCCGACCACGCACGCCGTCGACCTGATGACACCTTACGTCGCCGCGCTCGGCGAGGTCATCGACATGGAGGCGATCCGCAAGGCCAACCTGAGGATCGGCGTCGACCCGATGGGCGGCGCGGCCGTGCATTACTGGGCGCCGATCGCCGCGCATTACGGCCTGAACATCGAGGTGGTCAATCCCAGGATCGATCCCGCCTTCGGCTTCATGACGCTCGACCACGACGGCAAGATCCGCATGGACTGCTCGAGCCCCTACGCGATGGCCAGCCTCGTCGGCTTGAAGGACCGCTTCGACATCGCCTGGGGCAACGATGCGGACGTCGACCGCCACGGCATCGTCACGCCATCTAGCGGGCTGATGAACCCGAACCACTATCTCGCCGTCGCGATCGACTACCTGCTGACGCATCGGCCGCAATGGCCGAAGAGCGCCGCCGTCGGCAAGACGCTGGTTTCCAGCGGCATGATCGACCGCGTGGTGAACGGCCTCGGCCGCAAGCTGCTCGAAGTGCCGGTCGGCTTCAAATGGTTCTCGCATGGCCTGCTCGACGGCACGATCTGCTTCGGCGGCGAGGAGAGCGCCGGCGCGAGCTTCCTGAAGCTGGACGGCGGCGCGTGGGCCACCGACAAGGACGGCATCATCCTCGGCCTGCTCGCCGCCGAGATCACCGCCGTGACCGGCAAGGATCCGGGCCGGCACTACCAGGACCTCGCCGCGCAATACGGGTCACCGCACTACCTGCGCATCGACACGCCGGTGTCGCCCGAGCAGAAGACGGCGTTCAGGAAGCTGGCCCCCGAGCGCGTTTCAGCCGCGACACTCGCCGGCGAGCCGATCATCGCCAGGATGACGCGCGCGCCGGGCAACGACGCACCGATCGGCGGCCTCAAGGTGACGACGGCAAACGGCTGGTTCGCCGCACGGCCCTCGGGCACCGAGGACATCTACAAGCTCTACGCCGAGAGTTTCAGGAGCGCCGAGCACCTGCAGCAGATCGTCGCCGAGGCGCAGGCGATCGTCGCGGCCGCGCTCGCATAATACTCGGCGCTGGCGGGGCGGCCCGGCCGCCGGCGTCAGGCCGGCTGCAGTCGTCCCAGGAAGTCGCGCTGGCGTTGCGCCGCGCCCATGATGTGGCCGATCCACCAGAGGGCGAGAAAGCGCTGCAGCTCGATCCTGTCGAAGTTTTCCGTGGTGGCGATCTCGGCGGCAAGATATTCGTATTCCTCGATCTCGCAGCGGTAATCCTCGGGTTCGGGATAAGCGCCGGCGACGAGCAGCGCCTCCTCGGCGGCGAAATGCTCGCGCGCCATCGCCATCAGGCGGTCGAAGGCTTCCTTGAATGCCGGGTCGGCACCGCTGTTGCCGCCGTCGGCGGCGCACAGGTCGGCCAGGACGTTGCATTGCGCCAGCAGCTGGCGGTGCTGATCGTCCATGGCCTCGTGGCCGACGCTGAAATGCGAATCCCATTGCACGCGGTTGGGCATCATGTTTCGTTCCTTTGTCTTTCGCTCAGAAGCCGAGCGATTCGACGACGGCCACGAGGTCGGCGAAGCTGGCGGCTTCCAGTTTCTGCTTCAGCGCCGCCTTGTCGAGACCTTCGCATTCGAAGCTCGTCAGGCCGACCTCGAAGGGCAGTTCTTCAATCTCCAGCGGCGACATGAAGCCGATGTTGCAGATGTGCGCGATGCACCGGCGCTCCGGCTCGGTCAGCTCCAGGCCATGGTGCCGCAGGATTTCGAGATAGCGTTCGGCGGCGAGATTGATCCTGCCGCTGATCTCCATGGTGTTCCTCTTGCCTTCGGTGAGGATCGCCAGCGGCGGGCCGAAGAACACGGGGGTCTTGCCGACGTTGCGGGTTTTTTCCTCGCGCGCCAGGGCGGGGGGAACCCAGGTGGGATCCCCCCGCACCGGACCGGGCTTGTCGGACGAATCGGACATCAGCGCGCCATCAGTGCGGGATGGGGTGCACTTTTTCGTGATCGGCGTTCGCCATGCCCTTCGGCAGTTGCGGCGAAGGTTCGGGCTGCAACTGGATGAAGCCGCGGTTCCTGATGCCGTCCTGCACGTTGTGCGGGTTGTGGCACTCGGTGCAGGTGAACCAGCGCTTCTTGCCGTTGCTGGCGAACTCGCCGATGCGCTTGCCGTGGATGCCGTCGCGCCAGTCGCGCAGCTTGTCGCCGTGGCACTTGCCGCACAGGAGCTGCGGCTGATCGAAGCTGACCGGATCGCCGAAGTTGTCGACCAGCATGTTGCGCTTGGTCGTGTGATGGCAGTCGAGGCACCAGATGCCGCCGCGGCCATGCTGGAAGTTCGCCAGATCCGGCACCAGCCCTTCCATGGTCGGGATCGCCGTCGGTTTCTTGTCCTTCGGCAGCGTCGGCGGGTTGAACTGGGGACCGACGCCGTTGTGACAAGCCGTGCCGCACATCGGCAGGATGGCGAGCTTTTCCGAACGCGGCTTGACGAGGGCGTGACCCGCCGGAATCTTGTCGAGCAACGGCACCTTGCCCATCGGCACGGTGCCGTCGAAGGGGTCGCCGTACCAGAGCGCCGCGCCGGTCTTCGGCGAGCACTTGACGTTGGGCCAGCCCGGCTTGATCTCGCGCTGGGTGACTTCCGAGGCGCCCTTGCGGCTTTCGAAACAGACCAGCGGTTCGGCCGGAGCGGCCGGGGCGGCTGCCGCTTTCGTCGGATCGGCGGCGTTTTCCGCGGCGATGACGGTGTAAAGCCCGCCGCCGCACAGTGCTAGAACCATCGCGTAGGTTGCAATTTTTTTCATGATCATCGCCTCACTTGGCCGCGACGGCTTGACCGCCGTACTTGATCTCGCCCAGCAGGATGCCGATGGCGCCCTTGAGCAGGATGGTCAGGATGAAGAAACCGAAGGCCCATATGCCGAGGGTCAGCAGGACTTCGACGAAGCTCGGGTAATACTCGGTCACCTCGCCGATCGGGGTCGGGATGAAGCCGGGGACGATCAGGCCCATGCCCTTTTCGATCCAGATGCCGGCGAACGCCATGACGCAGGGAATCGGCAGCAGCTTCATGTCGTTGCGGAAACGCGGGATCAGGAACAGGACGAAGGCGCCGACCATCAGTACCACGGAACTCCAGAACCAGGGTACCAGCTTGGTGAGGCCATGCAGGCCGAACATCAGGTAGTACAGGCCGTTGGCGTGCTCGGTGCGGGCATACAGTTCGACCACGACTTCCGACATCGTCAGGAAGATCGCGATGCCGAGGCACCAGATAACGATCGTCGTCAGCAGCTTGATCGCGCTGTCATCGACCCAGAACTTCGTGTTGTTGCGGACGATCATGAAGATCAGGATGATCAGCGCCGGGCCGGCCGCGAACGCCGTGGTGATGAAGCGGATCGGCATCATGCTGTGGAACCACATCGGACGCGCGGGCATCGTCGAGATCAGGAAGGCCGTGACGGTGTGGATCGACAGCGCCCAGACGATCGCGACCCACACCAGCGGCATGAACCACTTGTAGTTGATCGGGTTGCCGGTGTACTTGCACCACAGGTAGTAGAAACCGCAGATGAAGTTGAGGATCAGGTAGCCGCTCAGCACCAGCACGTCCCAGCCGAGCATCGAGTGCGGGAAGTTGTAGATGCCGATGATCGGGATCATGTGCCAGAGGCGGTCGGGCCGGCCCATGTGGGCGAACACGAACATCATCACCATGGTCACGGCGGTGATCGCCAGCATCTCGCCCAGCACGGCCACTTTGTGCATGCCCTCGTGGTGATAGCCATAGGCCGGGAAGACGATGGTCACCGCCCCGGCCGCCACGCCGACCAGGAACACCAGGTTGGCGAAGTAGAGGCCGTCGTGGATCTGGCTGGTCATGCCGGTGACGATCAGGCCGTCGGTGTTCTGCAGGTAGAAGACATACAGCATGCCGACAATGAGCACGGCAAGCGAACCCATCCAGGCATAGAACTTGGTGCCGCCCTTGAGGACGTAACGCACGTAGTCGGTAAGGAAGCTGGTTAGCACGGTCCGCTCCTCAATCGTAGAAGTAGAAGAATTTCGGGAAGGTGTTGAGCTCGGCCTTGAGGCGGAAGACGTTCTTGCGCTCCAGGATCTTGCTCACTTCGCTTTCCGGATCGAGCAGGTTGCCGAACTTGCGCGCGCCGACCGGGCAGACCTCGACGCAGGCCGGGTAGCGGCCGTGGCGGCTGCGCTGCAGGCACCAGTGGCACTTCTCGACGACGCCGCGCATGCGCGGCCGGTTGCCCAGGTAGTGCGTCACCGGGTTCATTTCTTCCTTGGGCAGGACCGGGTTGGTGACGTTGAGGCGGCGCGCCCAGTAGGGGCAGGCGCCCATGCACATGCGGCAGCCGATGCACCAGTTGTAGTCGATGACGACCACGCCGTCCGGCTCGCGGTAGGTGGTGCGCACCGGGCAGACCTTGACGCAGGGCGGCTTCTCGCACTGCATGCAGGCGATCGGCATGTAGGTGGCATCCTGCTCCGGCACCTTCTCGGGGTTGTAGTGGTACTGGCCCTCGAGCACCTGGCCGGCGGGCGTGTAGGCGTTGCCGCCGACCTGGATGCCCAGCCCTTCCGGATAGCCGTGACTCATCTTGTCCGCTTCGAACTTGCCGCGCTCCATGCGCAGCACCTGGATCCACTCGATCTTCTCGCCGGCGCGCTGCGTGCCGCGCGACTGGTTGTTCTCGGCGACGCAGGCATGGACGCAGCGGCGGCAGCCGATGCACTTGCGGATGTTGAGGGCGTACCCCATCAGCACGCCGGGCTGGGCGTCGGTGGTGTCGACGGAAACCTGCTTGCCGTATTCGGAGGAGTAGCGGCGCTCGAGCCGCGCGCGCGCCTCGTCCTTCTCCTCTTTCGTCATCAGGCGGTAGTTCTTCTGGAAGTGCTCGGCCCATTCGACGGCGGCCTTGGCGTCGTCGGACTGGGCCATCAGCGCCGCCGTTCCCATCAGCGACGACATGCTCAGCATGCCGCCGGACTTCAGAAAATCGCGCCGCGATGTCTTGAGGACCGCCTGGGAAGGGTCCGCCGACGCCGGCTGCACCGGGCATTCGGCTGCTTGTTCCCTGGCCGGAACGGCAGAGGAGTTCTCGTTAAGGGCCACAGTTGTTCTCCTGGAGGGATGATTAATCGCCTCGTGCTGTTCCAGCCAAGGCAAACGTGGGCCGGAATGGTGCCAGCCTCGCCGGGAGAGCCTTTTGATCACGGTCAACACCAGCGCTTTTTTCTGGCGTCTTGCGACCGCGCTGACGATCAGGATCGTTTATTTGCGATTCAACGGAATCCATCGGGCCGCGATCAGGCCGGCTCGCTGCCGAGGTACAGGGAACGAACGTGCGCCGGCGTATCAGGCGGCAGCCAGCGCGCGTTCGATGAAGTCGCGCGGCACGCGGGTCCTGGGCACGCGCGGATCGAACCAGTTGCGCACGTTCTCGTCCAGCCCGAGGCCGTGCATGTAGTTGTAGAGCGCCTTGTTGAGCGCCTGGCCGAGCGCGTCGTGGTCGACGCCGGTCGGGTCGTCGAAGCGCACGTCGTTCTTGGCGAACGTGATCTCGGGCAGGGGCCGCAGCGTGATGCCGTAGCGCCCGGGATGCCGGCCTACCGGAGAATGTATGGTGCAGGCGAAGCGGTGGAAGAAACCGGAATGGATGCAGCCGGCGGCGAACAGCTGGCGCACGTATTCGAGCGCATCCACCGTGTCCTGCACGGTCTGCGTCGGGAAACCGTACATCAGGTAGGCATGCACCATGATGCCGGCGTCGGCGAAGGCGCGGGTGACGCGCGCCACCTGCTCGACCGAGACGCCCTTCTGCATGAGCTTGAGCAGGCGGTCGGAGGCGACTTCGAGGCCGCCGGAGACGGCGATGCAGCCGCTGTCAGCCAGACGCCGGCACAACTCGGGCGTGAAAGATTTCTCGAAGCGGATGTTGCCCCACCACGAGATGGCGCGGTTGCGGCGCGCCAGTTCGTCGGCCAATGCGGCGAGCGCTTTCGGCGGCGCGGCCTCGTCGACGAAGTGGAAGCCGGTCTGCCCGGTTTCGGCGATGACCGCCTCGATGCGGTCGGCCAGCACCGTCGCGGCGGCGGCATCGTAGCGGCCGATGTAGTCGAGGCTGGTGTCGCAGAAGCTGCACTTCTTCCAGTAGCAGCCGTGTGCGGCGGTGAGCTTGTTCCAGCGGCCGTCCGACCAGAGCCGGTGCATGGGATTGAGCATGTCGAGCACGGAAAGATAGCGGTCGAGCGGCAGGCCGTCCCAGGTCGGCGTGCCGACCTGGGCGAAGGGGATGTCCGGCTCGCCGCAATCGATGTAACGCACCTTGCCTGCTTCGCGCAGGAAGGTGCGCACCAGCCTGTCTTGAGTGCGCTCGCCGCGCAGGTGTTCGAGCAGGACGAGCACGGGCCGCTCGCCGTCGTCGAGCATCACGTAGTCGAAATGGTCGAAGACGCGCGGCTCGGCCAGTTCGCGCAGCTCGGTGTTGGCGAAGCCGCCGCCGAGCACGGTGACGATGGCCGGCGCGGCGCGCTTGATCGTCTGCGCGATGCGGAAAGCGCCGTAGATGTTGCCGGGGAAGGGCGCCGAGACCAGCACGACGTCCGGCGCATGGCGTTCGAGCACTTCCTGCGTCAGCGCCTCCAGCGTTGCATCGACGAGGGTGGGCGGCGCGGCGAGCGCGGCGGCGAGCGGTGCGAAGCTCGGCTGGCTTTGCGCCAGCGACTCGGCGTAGCGCACGAACTCGAAGCGCGGATCGGCCGCCTCGCGCAGCACGTCGGCGACGTCGTTGAGGAAGAGGGTGGCGAAGTGGCGCGCACGGTCCTGGATGCCGAGCGCGCCGAAGGCCCACGCCAGGGGGTCGCCGCCGTCCGGATCGACATACTCGTCGAGCGCGGCGAAGCGCGGCCCCTCGGGCAGGAAGTTGCGGCCGGCGATGCGCCAGGCGAGGCTGGGGTCGCGGCCCTGCAGGAAGGCGACGGCCGGCTCGATGCAGGCGAGATAGCGCGGCAGCTCCCGCTCGAAGGCGGCGATGGACGGCGTACGCTTGGGCTTGGGCAAGGCGGCAATCGCCTGATGGATATTTCGCAGGCCGGCGGCGGAAAACAGCCGCAGGACGAGCCCCAGCGCCAGATCTTCCTGTACCGCAGCGACGCCGCGCGAACGCAGGAAGCCGGTAAGGTAGGCCGTCGCGGGGTAGGGCGTGTTGAGCTGCGTCATCGGCGGGATGAGCGACAGCACGCGCGCGGACGATACCCGCGCGGACGACGTGCGCTGCATTAGGCGGCCGGCTTGCTGCCGAGGTAGCGCGGCTCGTCGTAGAGTGAGACGAACACGATCTGCTTCACTTCGGGATGGTCGGGCACCAGATAGAGCGCCGGCATCAGCATCTCCTCGAAGATGCCGCGCAAGGAACGCGCGCCGGCCCGGTATTCCATCGCCAGGTCGGCGATCTGCTCGAACACCTGCGGCGCGATGGCGAGCTCGACGCCGGCGCCGGCGAGGATGGCGCGGAACTGCTTGTAGATCGCGTTCTTCGGCTCGGTCATGATGCGCACCATCATCTCGCGCGACAGCGGCTTGACGCGCGCGACGATCGGCAGGCGGCCGGCGAATTCGGGGATCAGGCCGAAGCGGAACAGGTCGGTCGGCTTGATGCGCGCGTTGAGGCGATCCAGGACTTTCTGGTTGTCGTCCTCGCCGGTGGCGATGAAGCCGAAGGTGTGGGTCTCGGCAAGAATCTCGTCGATGCCGACGAAGGCGCCGCCGCAGATGAAGAGGATCTGCGTCGAGTCGATGTGGCCGCCGGCCTTGAGCTTGATCGGCGCGCCTTCCATGATCTTCAGCAGCGCGTGCTGCACGCGCTCGCCGGACGGCGAGCGGACGTGGCCGCCTTCCTCGGGTGGCGCTTTCAACTTGTCGATCTCGTCGATGAAGATGATGCCGCGCTGCGCGCGCGCGACGTCCCCCTCGGCCCTCTCGATCAGGCGCAGCAGGATCGCCTCGATCTCCTCGTTGACGTATTCGCTCTGCGCCAGCGAGGTGGCGTTGCCGGTGACGAAGGGCACGTCGAGCGCCCGCGACAGCGTTTCGCACAGCAGCGTCTTGCCGGTGCCGGTCGGCCCGACCAGCAGCACGTTGCTCTTGACGATCTCGAGGTTTTCCGGCTGCGCGATCTCGATCTTCTTGTAGTGCGTGTAGACCGCCACCGCCAGCTGCTTCTTGGCGTCGTCCTGGCCGACGACGTGCTGGTCGAGGTAATTGACGATCTGGCTGGGGCTGAGCTTCATGACCGCTAGAATAGCAGCATGGAAGCTCTCCTTGTGCTCACCAGCCTGCCCGACGCGGCCAGCGCCCGCGCGCTCGCCGGCGCATTGGTCGAGGCGCGGCTGGCGGCCTGCGCGAGCATCCTCGCGCCTTGCCGCTCGGTCTATCGCTGGCAGGAAAAGCTCGAGGACGCCGAGGAGGTGCCGCTGCTGATCAAGACCACGGCGGAACGCTACGCGGCGCTCGAAGCCGCGATCCGCGCGCGGCATCCGTATGAACTTCCCGAGATCGTCGCAGTCCCAATCCAGCACGGCCTGCCGGACTACCTGGCCTGGGTCGCCGCCGAAACCACGGAACCGATCACATGCTGACCCGACTGTTTGCCCTGTTCTGGCTGGTCTGGGCGAGTTGCGCCCACGCCGCCGAGCCGCTCGATCCCGAGCAGGCCTACCGCTTCTCGGCGCGCGCGCTCGACGAGCAGACCATCGAGGCGCGCTGGGACATCCAGCCCGACTACTACATGTATCGCAACAAGATCGCCTTCCGCGCCGTGGGCGCGGCGCTCGGCGAGCCGGCGCTGCCCAAGGGCAAGGAGAAGGAAGACGAATTCTTCGGCAAGGTCGAGACCTATCGCGGCGAGCTGGTGATCCGCATCCCGGTGCTCGAGGGCGGCGGGGCGATCGTGCTGCAGGCCGACTCGCAGGGCTGCTGGGACGAAGGCATCTGCTACCCGCCGATGACGCAGGAGGCGAAGCTGACGCTGGCGGCGATGGGCAGCGTCCCGCCAGCCGCCGCCTCGCCAGCGCCGAGTTTCTCCGCCGCCCCCGCGGGCGGCGACGAATCGGGCGAGATCGCCAAGCTGCTCAAGGGCGCGGGCTTCTGGGTCGCGGTCGCCACCTTCTTCGGTTTCGGCCTGCTGCTCTCGCTCACCCCCTGCGTGTTCCCGATGATCCCGATCCTCTCGGGCATCATCGTCAACCACGGCCACGCCGTCACCCATCTGCGCGCCTTCACGCTCTCGCTCGCCTACGTGCTCGGCATGGCGATCACCTACGCGCTCGTCGGCGTCGCGGCAGGTTTCTCCGGCACCCTGCTCTCGGCCGCGCTGCAGAACGCCTGGGTGCTCGGCGCCTTCGCGCTGGTGTTCGTCGCGCTGTCGTTCTCGATGTTCGGCTTCTACGAACTGCAGCTGCCCGCCGCGCTGCAGTCGAAGCTCTCCGACACCGCCAACCACCAGGGCGGCTCGCTCGGCGCGATCGCCGTGATGGGCGCCTTGTCCGCTCTCATCGTCGGCCCCTGCGTCGCCGCGCCGCTGGCCGGCGCGCTGCTCTACATCGCCCAGACGAAGGACGCCGTGCTCGGCGGCGCGGCGCTGTTCGCGATGAGCCTCGGCATGGGCGCGCCGCTGCTCGCGGTCGGCGTGTTCTCGCGCTCCTTCCTGCCCAAGGCCGGACCGTGGATGGAGGCGGTCAAGAAGTTCTTCGGCGTGGTGCTGCTCGCCGTCGCGCTGTGGCTCGTCTCGCCGGTACTGCCGAGCTGGGTGGCGATGCTCGGCTGGGCGGCCCTCCTGATCGTGCCGGCGATCTACCTGCACGCGCTCGACCCGCTGCCGCCCCACGCGACCGGCTGGCACCGGCTGTGGAAAGGCGTCGGCGTCGCCATGCTGCTCGGGGGCAGCGCGATGCTCGCCGGACTGCTCGGCGGCAGCCGCGATCCGCTGCAGCCGCTTGCCTTCCTGCGCAGCGGCGGCGCCGTCGCCGCCTCCATGAACGGAAATGAGGCGCCGAGTTTCGAGAAGGTGAAGAACATCGCCGAACTCGACGCGCGCCTGGCGGCCGCCACGAAACCCGTCATGCTCGACTTCTACGCCGACTGGTGCGTGAGCTGCAAGGAGATGGAGAAATTCTCCTTCGCCGATCCAGCGGTCGCCGCCAAGATGAAGGAATTCACCCTGCTCAAGGCCGACGTCACCGCCAACGACGACGACGACAAGGCGCTGCTCAAGCGCTTCGGCCTGTTCGGCCCGCCGGGCATCATCTTCTTCAGGAACGGCGAGGAGATCGCCGGCCTGCGCGTGGTCGGCTACCAGCCGCCCGCGCAATTCCTGCCGACGCTCGGAAAGGCGTCGCAATAATCCAAGGGAGCCCATCATGTTCACCGGCATCGTCGCCGCCACCGGCAAGATCACCCACCTGGAGCCGCTCGAGCAGGGCGTGCGCCTGACCATCACCGCGCCCGGCCTCGACCTCGGCGACGTCGCGCTCGGCGACTCGATCGCGCATTCCGGGGTCTGCCTCACCGTGATCGCCAAGAAGCGCAACAGCTACCAGGTCGATGTCTCCCGGGAAACGCTCGACTGCACGGTCGGCCTCGACGCGATCGACGGCGAGGTCAATCTCGAGAAGGCGATGCGGCTCTCCGACTTCATCGGCGGCCATCTGGTTTCCGGTCACGTCGACGGCGTCGGCGAGGTGCAGAAGTTCGAGAAGGTCGGCGAATCGCACGAACTGGTGATCAAGGCGCCGAAGAACCTCGCCAAATACATCGCCCGCAAGGGCTCGATCACCGTCGACGGCGTCTCGCTGACGACCAACAAGGTCAAGGGCCGCACGTTCTCGATCAACCTGATCCCGCACACCGTCCAGGTCACCACGCTCAAGCGGCTGAAGCCCGGCGCGCAGGTGAACCTCGAAGTCGACCTGATCGCCCGCTACGTCGAGCGCATGCTCAACGCCTGACGGGCGCCGCCCTGCCGGCGCCGAGTTTCAGGGCCGGATATAGCCCCAGCCCTGCTGCTGGCGCTCCATGATCTGGACCACCCCGCTCGGCACGTAAATGATGCCGGCAAGCATGTCGTCCCTGCCGAGCTTCTGCGCCTTCATGGTGTTTTCGCAGGCGATCACCTTGACGCCGGTGGCCCCCGCGTCGAGGATGCGGTTGCCGACCGTCGATTCGGCCTTCAGCATGCCGATGCCCGGACCGTATGCGACGATCTCGACATCGACGTTCTTCGCACCGAGCGCCGCCTGCAGGTTCTTCGCATTGTTGAGAGCCAGGTTCCACTTGGCCTCGTCGTTGTCGCTGACCTGCAGCACGACATGCTTGTCGGCCGCCTGCGCGGCGATGGGCAGGCCGGGCAGCATGGCAAGGGCAGCGCACAGGGAAATGATCTTTTTGTTCATTTGCGGGTCTCCTCCGTCGTGGTTGGGGGTACGGCAGAGGGTGGACGCCGTGGTACCGCGATTTATTCCAGCACGGCACGATTCAAGCACGTGCAGCGGCGCCGTCAGTCGAGCGGGATGCGCCGGCTCTCGCCGTGCTTCATCAGCCAGAAGCGTTCAGGGGCGACCCCCTGCCGCTGCAGCGCAGCGGCGAGATCGCGCGGCGGCTGGTCGAAGGCTTCCTGCGTCAGCTCGAAGGTGCCCCAATGGACGCCGAGCGCACGGCGCGCTTCGAGATCGCGCAGGATGCGCACGGCGTCGTCGGGGTCGGCATGCTGCGGCCGCATGAAGTCGCGCGGCAGGTAGGAGCCGACCGGCACGGCCAGGAAGTCGACGGCGCCCGGCGGCATCCACTCGACGGCGAAACCGCCCCAAAGCGTCGCGTTGGCATCGAAGGGCGTGCGCCGGCTCCAGTGCTGCGCGGGCGTGAAGCGCACGACGAGCGCACCGTCGCTCTTCGCGTCCCACCAGTCCATCTCCTCGACCTTGCCGATGCCCTCGGCATCGAACCAGGCCTTGACGCCGAGCGGCACCAGCCAGCGCGGCTGCTGCGCGGCGGCCAGCCGCGTCACGGTCGCCCGGTCGAGATGGTCGTAGTGATTGTGCGAGATCAGCACCAGATCGATCGGCGGCAACTCCTCCGGCCGCAGCGGCGGCGGCACGCGGCGCTCGGCCGACAGCCAGGAAACGGGGCCGGCGAACTCGCCCAGCTGCGGATCGATCAGAATGTTGCGGCCGCCGACCTGCAGCAGCATGCCGGCGTGGCCGAGCCAGGTGAGCAGCGGCGCGTCGTGCCGCTGCGCAAGCAGCGCAGGGTCGGCCGGCGTCGACCATTTTTCCGCGAAGGCCGCGTAGCCGCCCGCCGGTTCGGCGACAGGACGGAAGTCGCCGCGCCACCTGCGCCAGAGGATTTCGTACCAGGGAAACTGGCCAACGGCGACCGCCGGGTCGCTGTTCACGAAACCATTTGGCCGGTGGTGCGGCTTGGCCGGATCGTAATAGGGATTGACGCTGGCGCAGGCGGCCAGCAGCAGGGCGGCAAACAGCGAAACGGATAGATGGCGCATGCCGTCCATTTTGCCGCAGGAACCGCATAAAACTCGGCGCCGGCGCGGCGGCGGCGCGGGTGTTACACTCACTCACCCTGCATTCACGACGTTACGACCATGACCCTTTGGCTGCGCTTCGAAGCCGATGGCAGCGAACAGATCGGCACGCTCGAGAACGACACCGTCACCGTCTGGACCGGCGACCTGTTCGCCGATCCGCAACCGACCGGGCAGCGCTTCCCGCTCGCGGCGGTGCGCGTGCTGGCCCCCTGCGTGCCTTCCAAGCTGATCGGCCTGTGGAACAACTTCCACGAGCGCGCGGCCAAGGAAGGACTGCAGCGCCCCACGCATCCGCCCTACTTCATCAAGGGCGCCAACTGCTACGCCGCGCACGGCGACGCGATCCGCCGCCCGGCCGGCTATGCCGGCATGGTGGTGTTCGAGGCCGAGCTCGGCATCGTCATCGGCAAGCGCGCCACGGCGATCGGCGTGCAGGACGCGCCGGCGGCAATCTTCGGCTACACCTGCGTGAACGACGTCACCGCGCGCGAACTGCTGCGCCTCGACCCCGCCTTCGTGCATTGGACGCGCGCCAAGAGCTTCGACACCTTCGGCGTGTTCGGCCCCGTCATCGCGACCGGTCTCGATCCGTCCAGTCTGCGCGTGCGCGCCGTCGTCGCCGGCGAGGAGCGCCAGAACTACCCGGTAAGCGACATGTTCTTCTCGCCGGCCGAGATCGTCAGTCTGCTCTCGCACGACATGACGCTCGAACCCGGCGACGTGATCGCCTGCGGCACCTCGGTCGGAGCCGGCCCGCTGCAGGACGGCGACACCGTCGAAGTCGCGATCGACGGCATCGGCGGCCTGATCAACCGTTTCGCCTAGGGCCCGCGCAAACTCGGCGCCGGCGCGGCGGCGGAAAGCCTAAGCCGGCCGGCGCAACAGCGCCCGGAACCAGCCGTAGCCGCTCACCAGCGCGATGCCGGCGAGGACGAGGGCCGCGCCGGCGAGGAAGCTCGGCTCGAGCGGTTCGTCGAGCAGCAGCACGCCGAAGGCCATGCCGAACAGCGGCGTCAGGAAGGAGAACGCGCCGAGTCGCGAAGCCAGGTAGTGCCGCAGCAGCCAGAACCAGGCGAGGTAGCTGGCGAAGGAGACGACCAGCGCCTGGAACGCCAGGCTGCCCCAGGCCAGCGGCGTGTGCCGGATGGCCGTCTGGCCGAGGGCGACGGCCGCGAGCGTCAGCAGGACGAAGGCGGCCGCCAACTGGTAGAGCAGCGTGCGGGTCGCCGATGCGCGCGCGAGGCTGGACAGGCGCACGACGACGGTGGTGGCCGCCCACGCGATGCCGGCCAGCAGCGCGAGGAAGTCGCCCCAGAGGATGTTGCCCGGCTGCGCCGCGCCCGCCGGCTGCTGGCGCCCGAAGAAGGTCAGCACGATGCCGGCGAAGGCCAGCGCGATGCCCAGCCACTGGATCCTGCCCAGCCGCTCGGCCGGCAGCTTCCAGTGCAGGCCGAGCGCGACGAAGATCGGCGCGGTGTAGAGGAACACCACCATGTGCGACGCCGAGGTGTGGCGCAGGCCCTCGCCGACCAGCAGGAATTCGAGCGCGAACAGGAAACCGACGAGCAAACCGGGACGCCAGGTGCCGTCGCGCACGAAGATGCGCTCGCCGCGCCGGAGCACCAAGGCGCTCACCAGCAGCGCGGCGGCGCCCGAGCGCAGCGCGATCTGCAGCAGCGGCGCGATGTCGGTCGCCGCCGCCTTGAGCACGACCTGCTGCAGCCCCCAGATCAGGCAGAGGATCAGCATCAGTCCCGTTGCCCGTCCGTCGAGCGCCCTGCGGGTGTCCATCGCGGGCATCCTACTAGAATGCGCGGCTGATCCGACCCGACCGCCGTCCCAGCGCATGCCGATTCGTTCCGCCACCGCAGCGTTCCTCGCCGCCCTCGCCGCCTTCGCCTTGCCGGCGGCCGGCGCGGCGACGGCCGACGTGACGCCGCCGCCCGGCAGCGAGATCCAGTTGTTCGTCGAGAACGACAAGTGGGCGCGTACCGACCGCTACTACACCAACGGCTTCAAGCTTGGAGTCGGCGTTCCCTTCGACCTGCTGCAGTCGCCGGCGGCCGCGGTGCTGCGCGGTCTCGACCCCGACAACGGCGCCGACGTCCAGGTCGGGCTGTTCCTCGGCCAGAACATGTACACGCCGCGCGACATCACCATCGCCACGGCGCAGCCCGACGACCGGCCGTGGGCGGCCTGGCTCTACCTAGGGGGCGTGGCGCAGCGCGCGCGCGGCAACCGCCTCGACACCGTGGAACTCGACGTCGGCGTGGTCGGCCCCGCCGCGCTCGGCGAGCAGGTGCAGAAAGCCTGGCATCGCCTCGTCGATGCGCGGCAGCCGAAGGGCTGGGACAACCAGGGACCGAGCGAGCCGGCGTTCCTGCTTTCCTACCTGCAGAAGCGTCGCTATGGCAACGGCAACGTCGATACGGTCATCCACGGCGGGGCGACGGTCGGCACGGTGATGGATCTGGTGCGCGCCGGCGCGATGCTGCGGCTGGGCAACCGGCTGGACGGCTTCGGGCCGGACACCATCGAACCGGGCGGCGCGATGCTCCACGGCACGCGCGCGCAAGGCGTCGATGGCTACACGGGGACTTCCTGGTCGGTTTTCGCGGGCATCGACCACCGCTGGGTGGCGCACAACATTTTCCTCGACGGCCCGGTGTTCCGCGACGGACCCTCGGTGGAGCGGCGCCGCTACGTGCGCGACCGGTCGGTCGGCTTCAGCCTGCGCGTCGACCGGCTGCGTTTTTCCTGGACACGCATCCGCCGCAGCGAGGAATTCCGCACCGCCGCCGGTGGCGGCGGTGCGCAGCGTTTCGATTCGCTGAATTTCGGCGTCGAGTTCTAGCGGCGGTCAGACGCGGAAGTAGCCCACCTGGGCGCGCAGGTTGCGCGAGATTTCGTCCATGCTCTGCGCATGCTGGGCGGTGTTGGCCATCGTGCTGCTGACTTCCTCGGCCATCTGGGCGATGCTTTCGACGTTGCGCGCGATGTCGTTGGCGACGACGGCCTGTTCGCGCGTCGCACTGGCGACTTCGCGCACCCGGTTGAGCGACTCGTTCGACTCGTGACGGATCGTTTCGAGCGTCGAGCTGGCCGACTTGCTCAGCCGCGCGCCTTCCTCGACCAGCGGGATCGCCTCACCCATTTCGCCGACCGCGTACTGCGTCTCCGACTGCACGGCGCCGATCACCGTCGAGATCTCGGTGGTGGCGTTCGCCGTGCGCTCGGCCAGCTTGCGCACCTCGTCGGCGACCACCGCGAAGCCGCGGCCCTGCTCGCCCGCGCGCGCCGCCTCGATCGCGGCGNNCAGGTTGGTCTGGTCGGCGATCTCCTTGATAACGTTGGCGATGCTGCCGATTTCTTCCGAGCGGCGCACCAGGGCCTGCACCTTGACCGACGCGTTGTTCACCGTTTCCGCCACGCGGCCCATCTGCTGCTCGGCCGCCACCACCTGCTGCCTGCCCGTCTCGGAGAGCTCGGCTACGCGCGCCGAAGTCTCCTCGGTGAAGCGCGACAGCTCGGAGACTTCGTTGATGCTGACCGTCATCTGCTCGATCGAGGCGGCCATCGACGAGGTCGCCTCCGCCTGGCTCTGCGAGGCCTGGCTCGATTCCTTCGCGGCGAGCGCGACCTCCTCAGCCGTCTTCGACAGGGTTCCCGCGGCCGCATGGATGTCGCGGAAGATTGCGGCCAGCCGTTCCTGCATGCCCTTGAACGCCGTCAGCAAGCTGCCGGCATCGCCGTTGCTGTCGACCTGCTTGGTGAGGTCGCCCGCCGCGATCTCCTTGGTGATCTCGGCCGCATAGGCGGGTTCGCCGCCCAGCTGGCGCAGGATGCTCCTCCCGATGACCACCGCCATGAACAGCAGGATGCCAAGGATCACGGCGAAGATGATCGCGCCGCGCAATGCCTGCTTGCGGAACTCGGCATCGACATCGTCGACGTAGATGCCCGAGCCGACGATCCAGCCCCACGGTTCGAAGCCCTTGACGTAGGAAATCTTCGGGACGGGCTTGTCGTTGCCTGGCTTGTTCCACTGGTAATCGACGAAGCCGGCGCCGCTCGCCCTGACCACCTTGACCATCTCGACGAACAGCGCCTTGCCGTCCGGATCCTTGTTGCCGGTCAGATCCTTGCCGTCGAGTTCGGGCCGGATCGGATGCATGACCATGGCCGGCTGCATGTCGTTGATCCAGAAATACTCGTCCTTGTCGTAGCGCATGCCGCGCAGCAGATTCCTGGCCTGCGCCTGCGCATCGGCCCGGCTCAAGGCCCCGCTCTTCTCGAGCGCATGGCTGGCCTCGAGCACGCCGTAGGCCACCTCGACGACGTTGCGGGTCTTGTATTCCTTGTCGTGCATCATCTGCTGGCGGCCCTGGATCAGGAACATCGCGGTCATTACCAGCAAGCCGACGACGACCACGGCGACCAGGGACAGCAGGCGTGCCTTCAGGGTCATGGTTGTAAAATTCATTGGGGAACTCCCTGAAAATTATTATGGATAAATACATCAATATTATATACCTAGCAACATATTGAAATAACAGCAAATTCGGACGCCGGGGACCGGCAGGCGTAAGATTCGCGCCTCCCCCAGCGCCCTTTATTCGGAGCCCAATTTTGAGCGTCAGCCCCGTTCAGGAAATCGTCGCCGACATGCGTGCCGGCAAAATGGTCATCCTTGTCGATGAAGAGGATCGCGAAAACGAAGGCGACCTCGTCCTCGCCGCCGACCACGTGACGCCCGAGGCGATCAACTTCATGGTCACCCACGCGCGCGGGCTGGTCTGCCTGACGCTCACCGAGGAGCGCTGCCGCCAGCTCGACCTGCCCCTGATGGTGCGCGACAACAAGACGCCGCACGGCACCGCGTTCACCCTCTCGATCGAGGCGGCCGAGGGCGTCACCACCGGCATCTCGGCGCATGACCGCGCCCGCACCGTGCAGGCCGCCGTGGCGAAGCAGGCCAAGCCGGCCGACATCATCCAGCCCGGCCACATCTTCCCGCTGATGGCGCAGAAGGGCGGCGTGCTGGTGCGCGCCGGCCATACCGAGGCGGGTTGCGACCTTGCGCAGATGGCGGGCTGCGAGCCGGCGGCGGTGATCTGCGAAATCATGAATCCCGACGGCTCGATGGCGCGCCTGCCCAACCTGCTGGAATTCGCCCGGACGCACGGGCTGAAGATCGGCACGATCCGCGACCTGATCCACTACCGCGCCGAGAACGAGAAGCTCGTCGAGTGCGTGGCCGACAAGGAGGTAATCTGCACCCACGGCAGTTTCCGCCTGCGCGCCTTCCGCGACCAGACCAGCGGCGACGTCCATCTGACGCTGACGCGCGGCGAGATCAAGCCGGATACCGAGACGCTGGTACGCGTGCATGAACCGGTGTCGGTGCTCGACTTCCTCGACTGCAAGAGCCGCCGCCACACCTTCACGATCGACCAGGCGATGGAAGCGATCGCCAAGGCGGGCAATGGCGTAATCGTGCTGCTGCACCGCGACGAGTCCGGCACCGACCTGCTCGCCGCGCTGCAGGCCGAGGAAGAGCGGCCGGCGCAGAAATGGGATCCGCGCATCTACGGCATCGGTGCGCAGATCCTGCGCGCGCTCGGCGTCGGCAGGATGCGTTTGCTGGCCAGCCCGCGCAAGATGCCGAGCATGGCCGGCTTCGGCCTCGAGGTCTGCGGTTATCTCTCGCCCGAGGAGGCACCGCGATGAGCTTCACCCCCACCGCTTCCGCCGGCTTGCCCGAGAGCCGCTGCGACGGCCTCAAGGAAATCGAGCCCAACCTCGCAGGTACCGGCCTCGCCATCGGCATCGTCATGGCGCGCTTCAACCAGTCGGTCGGCGAAGGATTGCTCTCCGGCTGTTGTCATGAGTTGCGCCGGCTCGGCGTCGCCGATGTCACGCTCGCCAGCGTGCCGGGTGCGCTGGAGATTCCGCTGACGCTGCAGACGATGGCGCAGAGCGGCAGATTCGACGCGCTCGTCGCGCTCGGCTGCGTGATCCGCGGCGAGACCTACCATTTCGAGGTCGTCTCGAACGAGTCGGCGCGCGGCGTGACGGACGTGCAGCTCGCCACCGGCGTGCCGATCGCCAACGCCGTGCTGACCGTCGAGAACGACAGCCAGGCGGAAGTGCGCATGCTCCAGAAGGGCACCGAGGCGGCGCAGTGCGCCGTCGAGATGGCCAACCTCCTGAAAGTCGTGAAGTGATCCCCGGCGCTCCCCAACACAAGCCCGGTTCGCCGCGCCACCGCGCGCGCGAGTTCGCGCTGCAGGGTCTCTACCAGCATCTGGTCGGCGGCCAGGACGAGGCGGCGATCATCGCCCAGGCCGAGTCGGTGGCCGGCTTCGACAAGGCGCACCGCGACCTCTACGACAGCCTGCTGGCCGGAGTGCTCGGCGATCTGCCCGCGTTGCAGGCCCTGCTCGAACCGCACGTCGAGCGTCCCTGGGCCGAGGTTTCGCCCGTCGAGCGCGGCATCCTGCTGCTGGCGGCCTGCGAGTTGAAGCAGCACCTCGAAACCCCATACCGCGTGATCCTCAACGAGGCGATCGAGCTCGCCAAGTCCTACGGCGGCACCGACGGCCACAAGTTCGTCAATGGCGTGCTCGACAAGCTGGCACCCGAACTGCGGCCCGCCGAAACGGCCGCCAAATAATTCCCGGGCATGCCCTCCGAGTTTGCCCTGATCGATCGCTATTTCAAGCGCGCCACCTCGCATACGACGCTCGGCGTCGGCGACGATGCCGCCATCGTGCGCCCGTCGCCCGGCATGGAACTGGTCGTGTCGACCGACATGCTCGTGGCCGGCACGCATTTCCTGCCGGACGCCGACCCCGAAAATCTCGGCTGGAAGGTGCTGGCGGTGAACGTCTCGGACATGGCGGCGATGGGCGCGCAGCCGAAATGGGCGCTGCTCGCCGCCGCCCTCCCTGCCGCAACGGAAAGCTGGATCGAGAAATTCGCCACCGGTTTCTTCGCCTGCGCCGACGCCTTCGGCATCGACGTGATCGGCGGCGATACGACCAAAGGCCCCCGTAACTTCTGCGTGACGATCTTCGGCGAACTGCCGGCGGGCCAGGCTTTGCTGCGCTCGGGCGCCCGGCCCGGCGACGAAGTCTGGGTTTCCGGCACGCCCGGTCGCGCCGCACAAGGTCTCGCCCACCTGCAGGGGCGGGCCGCGCTGGGCGAGCCCGCGCTCGCCGAGTGCCTCGCCGCACTGCACCGCCCGCAACCGCGCGTCGCGCTCGGCCTCGCGCTGCGCGGCCTGGCCACGGCGGCGATCGATGTCTCGGACGGCCTGCTCGCCGACCTCGGCCATGTCCTCGCAGCCTCGGGCGTGGCGGCCACGCTGCGTCCCGCCGCCCTGCCAGCGCCGGGTTTCGAACGGGACTGCTACCTCGCCGGCGGCGACGACTACGAACTGGTATTCACTGCGCCGGCTGCGCGTCACGAGGAAGTGCTCGCTCTCGGCCAGCGCCTCTCGCTGCCGCTCGACTGCATCGGCGTCATCGCGGTCGGCGTGCCGGGGCAGCTGACGGTCCTCGACGCCGCCGGCCAACCCGTCGAAATCGCCCGGCGCGGCTACGACCACTTTTTGCCATGATCAAGAAATCGCCGCCCCCACCGCCCGGCTTCCTGCTGCGCCACCCGGCGCACCTGATCGCCTGCGGCTTCGGCAGCGGTCTCGCGCCGGTCGCCTCGGGAACGTTCGGCACGCTGTTCGGCTGGGCGACCTATCCGTTCCTGCGCGGCCTGCTGCCGGACGACACCGCCTTCGCCGTCTTCCTGCTGCTGGCCTTCGTGCTCGGCGTCACTTCCTGCCAGATCGCCGGCCGCAACCTCGGCGTCCCGGATCACGGCGCGATCGTCTGGGACGAGATCGTGCCGTTCTGGGCCGTGCTGCTGCTGACGCCCGCCGGCCTCGTCTGGCAACTCGCGGCCTTTCTCTGGTTCCGCTTCTACGACATCGTGAAGCCGCCGCCGGCCCGCTGGTTCGACACCCGCATGAAGAACGGCCTCGGCGTGATGATGGACGACGTGGTCGCCGCCGCCTACACGGTGCTGACGCTGGCCGTCTTCAAGGCGGTCGTCGAAAGACTGCTCTGATGCAGTCCCATGGATAGCGATCTCGCCGCTCTGTCGGAAAGCCTCGGTCAGGCCTGCCTGCAGCGCGGGCTGACGGTCGCCACTGCCGAGTCCTGCACCGGCGGCTGGGCCGCGCAGGTCATCACGCACACTGCCGGCAGCTCGGCGTGGTTCGAGCGCGGCTTCGTCACCTATGCAAACGCCGCGAAAACGGATATGCTTGGTGTCCGCATGGACACCATCGAAACATTCGGCGCGGTGAGCCTCGAAACGGCCGGGGAAATGGCAGTCGGGGCGCTGATGTATTCCAAGGCAATGATTTCATTGGCGATCACAGGAATCGCCGGCCCGGCCGGTGGCTCACCGGATAAGCCTGTGGGGACCGTATGCTTCTCCTGGTGCGTGCGTGGTGAAACGGCGCCGCCTTGCGAGCGCCGAGTTTTCAGCGGCGACCGCGAGGCGATCCGTCGGCAGGCGGTGATCCATGCGCTGACTGGGCTCATTGAGCGCGCAAGAAACATGCCATAATCTGGACAAACTTGGGGAAGGGAATACCAATGGACGACAACAAAGCCAAAGCGCTGCAAGCCGCGCTCGCGCAGATCGAAAAGCAGTTCGGCAAGGGCTCCATCATGAAGATGGGCGAAGGCCAGATCGAGGGCGACCTGCAGGTCGTCTCGACCGGCTCGCTCGGTCTCGACATCGCGCTCGGCATCGGCGGCCTGCCGCGCGGCCGCGTGGTGGAAATTTACGGCCCCGAGTCCTCGGGCAAGACGACGCTGTGTCTGCAGGTGGTCGCCGAGGTCCAGAAAGCCGGCGGCACCGCCGCCTACATCGACGCCGAGAACGCGCTCGACCCGGTCTATGCCGGCAAGCTCGGCGTGAACGTGCCCGACCTGCTGATTTCCCAGCCCGACACCGGCGAGCAGGGCCTTGAGATCGCCGACATGCTGGTGCGCTCCGGCGGCGTAGATCTGATCGTCATCGACTCGGTCGCCGCACTGGTGCCGAAGGCCGAGATCGAGGGCGAGATGGGCGACCAGCTGCCCGGCCTGCAGGCCCGGCTGATGAGCCAGGCGCTGCGCAAGCTGACTTCCAACATCAAGCGCACCAACACGCTGGTGATCTTCATCAACCAGATCCGCATGAAGATCGGCGTGATGTTCGGCAACCCCGAGACCACCACCCGCGGCAACGCCCTCAAGTTCTACGCCTCCGTGCGCCTGGAC
>DDXW01000011.1 GCA_002347285.1 Rhodocyclaceae bacterium UBA2250
GGCTGGCTGTTCACCGGCTTTCCCTGGCTCGCGCTCGGCTATTCGCAGACGCCGCCCAGTCCGCTGGCGGGCTATGCGGCCGTGCTCGGCGTCTACGGCGTCGGCTTCCTCGCCGCGCTGATCGCCGCGCTGTTCGCCTTCGGCACGGGAAGCTGGCGCCGCGCGTTCGGCGTCATGGCGCTTGCCGCCGGCATCGCAGGCGGCGGCTGGCTGTTGCGCGGCATGGACTGGACGCAGCCGGCCGGCAAGCCGCTCGCCGTCAGCCTCCTGCAGGGCAACATCCCGCAGAGCCTCAAGTGGGTGCCCGAGCGCCTGCCGCTGTCGATCGACACCTATACGAAGCTCGCCGACGACAACCCGGCGGCGCTGACCATCCTGCCGGAAACCGCACTGCCGCTGCTCTTCGACCAGGTGCCGCTCGAGGTGTTCCAGGGATTGACGCGGCACGGCGACGTCCTGCTCGGCATCGCCGTGCGCCACCGCGCCGGCGGCTACGTCAATGGCGCGGTGGCGCTCACCGCGCAGGGCGCGCAGAGCTACGCCAAGCGCCACCTCGTGCCCTTCGGCGAATACGTGCCGCCCGGCTTCGCCTGGTTCTTCGATCTCGTCCATATCCCGATGTCGGACTTCTCCGCCGGCCCGGCCACGCAGCCGCCGCTCGCGATCGCCGACCAGCGGGTCGCACCGAACATCTGCTACGAGGATCTGTTCGGCGCGGAGATTCTGCAGGCGCTGCCGCAGGCGACGCTGCTGGTCAATCTCTCGAACACCGCCTGGTTCGGCGACTCGCTCGCCCAGCCGCAGCATCTGCAGATCGCGCGCCTGCGCGCCATCGAGACGGGCCGCACCATGCTCCGCGCCACCAATACCGGCATCACGGCGGCCATCGCGCCCGACGGCCGCGTGCTCGGCCAGCTGCCGCCCTTCACCACCGGTGCGTTGCGCGTCGAGGCGCAGGGTTACCAAGGCACGACTCCCTTCATGCGCTGGGGCAACGCGCTGGCGCTGCTGCTGGCGATCTGCGCCGTTTTGCCGGCGCTCATGGCCGCTTATCGGCGGCGCAAGAGCCGCTAAAATCGCGCTTTGTCGAATTTTTCCCCGCCATGAAGCCGACGTTTCAACAAATCATCCTGCGGCTGCAGGAATTCTGGGACCAGCAGGGCTGCGCGCTGCTGCAGCCCTACGACATGGAGGTCGGCGCCGGCACCAGCCACACCGCCACCTTCCTGCGCGCGCTCGGCCCCGAGCCGTGGAAGGCCGCCTACGTGCAGCCCTCGCGCCGGCCGAAGGACGGCCGCTACGGCGAGAACCCGAACCGCATGCAGCACTACTACCAGTACCAGGTGGTGCTCAAGCCCGCGCCGGAGAACATCCTCGAGCTCTATCTCGGCTCGCTGGAAGCATTGGGCTTCGATCTGAAGAAGAACGACGTGCGCTTCGTCGAGGACGACTGGGAGAACCCGACGCTCGGCGCCTGGGGCCTCGGCTGGGAAGTCTGGCTCAACGGCATGGAAGTGACGCAGTTCACCTACTTCCAGCAGGTCGGCGGCATCGACTGCAAGCCGATCACCGGCGAGATCACCTACGGCCTCGAGCGGCTGGCGATGTACCTGCAGGGCGTCGAGAACGTCTTCGACCTCGTCTATGCGCCGGGCCTGAAATACGGTGACGTGTTCCACCAGAACGAGGTCGAGCAGAGCGCGTACAACTTCGAGCACAGCGACGTCGACTTCCTGCTGCATGCCTTCGGCGCGCACGAGAAGCAGGCGAAGTACCTGATGGAACAGCAGCTGGCGCTGCCGGCCTACGAACAGGTCCTGAAGGCCGCACACACCTTCAACCTGCTCGACGCGCGCGGCGCAATCTCCGTCACCGAGCGCGCCGCGTATATCGGAAGAATCCGCAACCTGGCGAGGAGCGTCGCGCAGAGCTATGTCGACAGCCGCGCCCGGCTGGGCTTCCCGATGGCGCCGAAGGAACATGCCGCCGAAGTGCTGGCCAGGCTGGAGAAAGCGGCATGAAGAACCTGCTCGTTGAACTGTTCGTCGAGGAACTGCCGCCCAAGGTGTTGCACAAACTTGGCAAATCATTTGCACAAGACGTTTGGTTTGAGTTGGCCTCACAATCACTAGCATCTGATAGCTCGACCTATGGGGAAACAGTTGTTGCCTTCGCTTCGCCTCGCAGATTGGCTGTTTGGGTTAGAGATGTTTTGAACCGGGGTCCTGATCGTGCAGTTCGTCAGAAACTGATGCCGGTCAGCGTCGGGCTTGACGAAAAGGGTCAGCCGACACCGGCTTTACTCAAGAAACTCAGCGCGCTAGGTTTCGATGCTTCGGCTCTAGGACAGCTAAAGCGTGAAGGTGAGGGCAGGGCTGAAACGCTGTTCTTCGATTCCATGGTCAAAGGAGCAACCCTCTCAGATGGATTGCAGAAAGCCATCGAATACGCGCTTGCCAAACTACCTATCCCCAAGGTGATGACCTATCAATTGAAGGATGGCTGGAGCAGCGTGAATTTTGTCAGGCCTGCCCACAAGCTGGTCGCGCTGCACGGCGCCGAGGTTGTGCCGGTCTCCGTGCTCGGCCTGAGGGCCGGCCGCGAAACGCAGGGCCACCGTTTCGAGGCGAAGAACCCTGTGGTCTCCATCAAGGATGCCGACAGCTACGCGCAGCAGTTGGAAAGCGAAGGCGCGGTAATCCCCGGCTTCGAAGCGCGCCGCGCCGAGATCGAAAAGCAGTTGCAGGCCGCCGCGGCGAAGGAAGGGCTGCAGCCGATCGAGGACCAGGCGCTGCTCGACGAGGTGACCGCGCTGGTCGAGCGGCCGAACGTGCTGACCTGCCAGTTCGAGAAGGAATTCCTCGACGTGCCGCAGGAATGCCTGATCCTGACGATGAAGGCCAACCAGAAGTACTTCCCCTTGCTCGACGCCGCAGGCAAGCTCACCAACAAGTTCCTCGTCGTCAGCAACATCAGCCCTGCCGACGCCTCCGCCGTGATCGGCGGCAACGAGCGCGTCGTCCGTCCGCGCCTCGCCGACGCCAAGTTCTTCTTCGACCAGGATCGCAAGAAGTCATTGATGGACCGCATCCCCGGTCTGGCGAAGGTGGTTTATCACAACAAGCTCGGCACCCAGGGCGAGCGCATCGAACGCGTCGCCGCGCTGGCACGCGCGATCGGCGCGAAGCTCGACGGCGAGAATCTCGCGAACCAGGCCGACCGCGCGGCGGTGCTGGCCAAGGCCGATCTGCTGACCGACATGGTCGGCGAGTTCCCCGAGCTGCAGGGCATCATGGGCCGCTACTACGCGCTGCACGACGGCGAGCCGGCCGACATCGCCGATGCGATCGAGGACCACTACAAACCGCGCTTCGCCGGCGACGAACTGCCGCGCAACTCCGTCGGTGTCTGCGTCGCCTTGGCCGACAAGCTGCAGACACTGGCCGACATGTTCGGCATCGGTCAGCTGCCGACCGGCGACAAGGACCCCTTCGCGCTGCGCCGCCATGCCCTCGGCCTGGTGCGCATGCTGATCGAACGCGACCTGTCACTCGACCTGCCGTGGCTGTTCCATGCTGTGAAGCTGGCCGATGCCAAGGTCGTCGAGCAACTGTCCGGCTTCATCTACGAGCGCCTCGCCGGCAGCCTCAGGGAACAAGGCTATTCGGCGCTGGAAGTCGACGCGGTGGTGAGCCTGCGGCCGCAGCGCCTCGGCGACATCCCGAAGCGGCTCGCCGCCGTGCGCGCCTTCGCCGCGCTGCCCGAGGCGGCGAGCCTCGCCGCCGCCAACAAGCGCGTCGGCAACATCCTCAAGAAAGTCGGCGCTGACGTGGCGGCGCGCGTCGATGCGGCGCTGCTCAAGGAAGACGCCGAGCGCGCCTTGTCCGATGCGCTGAATGCCGTGAAGCCGCAGGCAGACGCCGCTTTCGAGCGCGGCGACTACACCGCCTCGCTGCAGACGCTGGCCGCGCTGAAGGCGCCGGTCGACGCCTTCTTCGATCACGTGATGGTCAACACGGAAGACGCCGCGTTGCGGCAAAACCGGCTCGGCCTGCTGGCGATCCTGCACCAGGCGATGAACCGCGTCGCCGACCTTTCGAAACTGAGTGCATAGCGGACCATCATGCCGGGCACGAAGCTGATCATCCTCGACCGCGACGGCGTCATCAACAAGGACTCCGACCTCTACATCAAGTCGCCGGACGAGTGGATCCCGCTGCCCGGCAGCCTGGATGCGATCGCCCGGCTCAACCAGTGGGGCTACCGCGTCGTGGTGTGCACCAACCAGTCGGGCATCGGCCGCGGCCTGTTCGGCATGGACACGCTCAACGCGATCCACGACAAGATGATCAAGGCGGTCGCCCACGCCGGCGGCGCGATCGACGCGATCTTCTTCTGCCCGCACACCAACGCCGACAACTGCGGCTGCCGCAAGCCGAAGGCCGGCATGCTCAGGGAGATCGCCGCGCGCTACAACGCCGACCTCACCGGCGTGCCGGTGGTCGGCGACTCGCTGCGCGACCTCGAATCGGCGGCCGCAGTCGGCGCGCAGCCGATCCTCGTGCTGACCGGCAAGGGCAAGAAGACACAGCAGGATCCGGCCCTGCCGAGCCATGCCTTCATCTTCCCCGATCTCGCCGCCGCCGTGCAGAAACTCACCGGCTGACATGATCTTCCTGCGCTCCCTGCTGTTCATGGTGATGATGGTCGTGACGACGCCGCTGATCGTCACCGCACTGCTGCTGTGCTTCTGGCTGCCGCTGCGCCAGCGCCGGCTGTTGGTGATGCCGTGGGTGCGCTTCGTCATGTGGCTGATCCGCCATCTGCTCGGCATCGAACACCGCATCGTCGGCGCGGAGAACATTCCCGCGGCGCCCTGCGTGATCCTGAGCAAGCACCAGTCGGCGTGGGAGACCTTCGCGCTGCAGACCATCTTTCCGCTCACCGCCTTCGTCTACAAGAAGGAACTGCACTGGCTGCCGTTCTTCGGCTGGGGGCTGAAGCTGATGCCCTTCGTCGGCATCGACCGCACGGCCGGCAAGGCCGCGCTCAACCAGGTCGCGGAACGCGGCAAGCAGCGTCTCGCCGACGGCTACAGCGTCGTGGTCTTCCCCGAGGGCACGCGCGTCGCGCCGGGGCACCATCGCCGCTACAAGATCGGCGGTGCCTACCTCGCTGCCGCGGCCGGCGCGCCGGTCGTACCGGTCGCGCTCGACTCGGGCGAGCGCTGGGGGCGCAAGGCCTTCCTCAAGACGCCCGGCGTCGTCACCGTCAGCATCGGCCCGGCGATCGACCCGGCCGGCAAGACGGCCGACGCGATCAATGCCGCCGCCGAGCAATGGGTCGAAGCCGAGATGCGGCGCATCAGCCCGCACCGCTATCGCCATGAAGCGCAATCCGCAACTCAGCCTGCGGCTTGACGCGGCCGGCGCCGACGAGGAAGCGCGCTGGCGCGCGGGCGGCACGGTCACCTGCCTGGGCGAAGCGCTGACCCTGGTGCTCGACACCGACTGCCGGCTGCCCGAGCGCGTCGGCGCCCAACTGCATCTGCCCCTGCCGCCGGCCGCCACGGAGCGCCAGATCCGCGATGCCGCCGAAAGCTGGCTGCGCGATGCCGCGCAAGGCGTCTTCGCGGCGATCGTGCAAAACTCGGCGCCGGCGGGGCGGCGGCCGCGCATCGTGCTGACGTTCGGCAAGGGCGGTCACTGGGCGCGGATCGACGGCGACACGCTGCGCTGCCACTGGCGCCTGATCGAGCAGCCGCAGCCCGTCATCGCCCAGGTGCTGGGCCGCGTCCTGGCCGAATATCAGGCGACGCCGGCCAGCACCGACCTGTTCGCGCCGGCCTGATGGCTGCACTCCCCGAGCAGCTCGACCTGTTCCGTCTGCCGTCCCTGCCGGGCGGACCGGCGGCTCCGCAACACCATGTGCTCCTGGCGGGCCGCATCGTCTCGTTCACGCTGCGGCGCGACCGCCGCCGGCTGGCGATGCGCATCGACGAACGCGGTCTCGCCGTCGGCGCGCCGCGCAGCGTGCCGCTCGCCGCGATCGAAGACTTCATCCGGGCGCACAGCGCCTGGGTGCTGGAAAAGCTCGACGAATTCGCCGGTCGCGGCGGTCCGCGCCACCTGCCGATCCACGACGGCGCGCGGCTGCCGGTGCTCGGCGCGGAGGTGCGCGTGCGCGTGACGGCGGGCAGCAACCGCGGCCTGTGGGAAGCCGATGCGCTCTGGCTGGCGGCCCGCCCAAGCGCCGATCTGGCACGGCTGGCGCGCCGTGCGCTGCAGCGGCGCGCGCTGGAGCATTTCCGCCCCCGGCTCGCGGAGATGGTCGCGCGGCTCGACAGGCCGCTCCCCGCGCTCGCCCTGAGTTCCGCGCGCACCCGCTGGGGCAGCTGCAGCGCGCAAAGCGGCATCCGGCTCAACTGGCGGCTGATCCATCTGCCGGCAGAGTTGATCGATTACGTGATCGCCCATGAGGCGGCCCATCTGGTCGAGATGAACCATGGTCCGCGCTTCTGGGCGCTGGTGGAGCGGCTGCATCCGGACTGGCGCACCGCCCGCCACGAGCTCAAGAGGCAGGGCGCCGCACTGCCGATCCTGTAGCGCGGGTTCAGGGCTTGCCGTCCGCGGTGACGCGCCCTGCCAGATAGCGCTCCAGGTGGCGGTCGGTGATGCTGATGTGGCTGACGAACCAGTCCAGCAGGAGGAACTGGGAGCGGAATGCCAGTCGCAGCGGCGAAGTGCGGGCATCGCGCACTTCGCCCGCCAGCGCATCGAGGAACTCGCGGAACTTCTGGTGCTGCTGGCAGTGCTCCAAATACGGCGAATGCGGATAGCCATGGGCCTGCATCAGGCGCTCCTCGGCCTCGAAATGCTCGGTCGTCACCTCGACCAGCTTGCCGACCAGATGCTCGGCCGTACCCGCGGCTTCGCTCTGCAGGGCTTCCGACAACGCGACGATCTGGCTGAAGATCACCTGATGCATGTCGTCGAGGCCGGCGAAACCGAGCAGGTAGTCCTCGCGCCACTGGACGGCGCTGTCGCTCTCCACTGTCTCGGCGATCTGGTCGCGGTTGGCCTGGCGGCAGCGTTGCCAGTAGACGGCGGCCGGCGTGTCGCCCGGATTGTTCTCGAGGCAGTCGCTGAAGCGCGTCAGCGCCTCCGCCATGTGATTGAAATGATAATGGGCCAGCGCATCCTCGAAGGTGTCGCGGCTCGCCAGCTTGGCCGCCTTGAGGGGGGCGGGGTCGGCGTCGAACACCTCGTAGATCGACTGGGCCAGGTGCTTGCCGCGCACGCGCACGCGGTCGATGAAGCGGATCGCGAACTCGGCCGGATTGCGGATGCTGTTGAGCGTGTGCTGGGTGATCAGCACGGGCGTCTGGTAGGTCTTGGTCAGCGTCTCGACGCGCGAGGCGAGATTGACGGCGTCGCTGATCACCGTGACTTCCATGCGGTTGCTGCCGCCGATCGCGCCGACCATCAGCAGGCCGGAATTGAGGCCGATGCCGATCTGGACCTCGCCGGCGATGCGCCGCTCCGGATGCTCCGGCGGCAGCTCGCTGAGCCGGAGGGCGCGCTGGGCGTTGAAGCGGTCTAGTTCGGCGAGCATGCCGAGCGCGGCGTGCAGGGCGTCGTCGCCGCGCGCCGGGAACAGCGCCATCACCGAGTCGCCGATGTACTTGTCGATGAAGCCGCCGTGCGCCAGCACCACCGGCTCCATGAAGCTCAGGTAGGCGTTGATGAAATCGAAGCACTGCTGCGGCGACATCCGTTCGGATATCGAAGCGAAGCCGCGAATGTCGGAGAACAGGATCGTCATCTTCTTCTCCGACTGGTTGCCCCAGTCGACGTCGAGGATGCTTTCCCTGCCGAGCAGTTCGAGCAGCTGGGGCGGCACGAACCGCGCGTAGGCCGCCTGCACCTGTGCCAGCCGCTGCTCGACGCCCTGGCGCGTGGCGATCTCGGACTCCAGCCGCGCACGTGCACGGCGCAGTTCGTCCTCTGCACTGACGTCCAACGAAGGGGGTGGCGTGGCGCCGGGCTTGGTCATCGCTCGCCCATTCTATGGGCAAATACCCCGGAGGAAAATGGTGGGCCCGCTGGGACTCGAACCCAGGACCAAAGGATTATGAGTTGGGCGGGCATGCATTTTATCACGGTTTATCTGCGTTTATGTAACTTAACAGGCATTGATAAATCAACGACTTAGCAGCGATTTTCGTACTATGTGCTATTGCGTTTATTTACCTGCACTCGTTACACTGCTGTTACACGGACAAATGTAAGCCCGTGGAACGAGTGAGGCCGGCGACTGCGCTAACAGTCCCGACCTCCGGTCAGCATCGCAACGACTAAGAGGAAATGCCAACATGACAAGGATAACCGGAAGCACCGCAAGGGGTACATCGCTGAAGCTCACGAAAACGAAGGTCGAGGCGCTGGCTCTACCCGAGGGCGACAAAGATCAGGTGTTCTACTGGGACAGCGAAACCAAGGGTTTCGGGGTGCGTGTAACAGCCAACGGGGCGCGGAGCTACATCGTCCAGCGCCCGGTACATGGCAAGACTCGGCGCTTTACGCTTGGGCCACATGGGGTGCTGACGTGCGACGAGGCGCGGAAGCGTGCCATGGAAAAGCTGCTGGAGATGATGGACGGCATCAACCCGCAGGAGGAGAAGCGCAAGAAGGTCGCGCAGACTGAAACCCTCCGCGAAGTGATGGAGGACTACATCGAACACAAGCGCACCAAGCATGGCCCTCTTCGCCCGACCAGCAAGGCAGACCTTCGGAAATGTGTGGTCGTCACCTTCGCGGAGTGGGCCGACAAGCCCGTTGCTGAGATTAACCGCGAGGCGTGCATTAAGCGGTTCCGCGAACTGTCCAAGTCGGCACCAGTGCAGACCAATCAGGCATTCCGCAACCTGCGGGCGCTGCTCAACTGGGCGCGGGAGAAGAACGCCACCAGCGACGGCACTTACCCGATTCTGCCGGTCAATCCGGTGTCGCAGATGTTCAAACAAGGGGGCATGGCGAAGTGGAACCCGGAGAAGGCCCGCGCTACCCGCGTCCCGAAGGACAAGGTTGGCGCAGTGTGGCTCCTGCTGGAACAGCACGGCGACCCCGAGCGCAACATCACAACCACCTGCACCAGTGCCGACCTGATTGCATTCATGCTGCTGACCGGCACCCGCGTATCGGAAGCCTGCCAGCTTACATGGGACAGGGTGAAGCTTGAAGGCGACGTACCGACCTATCACCTAGCCGTGACGAAGAACCACAATCCTGTGACCTTCCCCATCAGCAAGGCGCTGCACGCGCTGCTGACACGTCGCCTAGCTGCTCGCCTCAAGGGTAATGACTACGTCTTTCCAGCCCTGCGCGGCAAAAAGGGTTATCTCAGCGACCCTCGCGCAATGTTTGAGCGCGTGACGGAGGCCGCAGGAACGCACCTGCACCCTCACGCAATGCGCCGCACGTTTGAGGACGTGGCGCAGCTTGTGGGGGTGGATTCTGACAAGCGGCGGCAACTGCTTAACCACCTCGCCAGCGACGTGCATGGGACGGCATACGCGAACAACCCTGACCCGGCAGTCTTGATGCCCGCAATGGAGGCCATCAGCGCATGGATTACCCGTCAAGGTGAGATTGCCAAGGCAGCAGCCGAGGGGCAGAACGTGGTGGCGCTGCGAGCTTGATGTGACCCAAGAGTTAGACGGAAACAAAGCGGGCGGAAGTTGCCGCGTCCCGTTAATGACGGTAAATTAACGCTCATTACCCACTTGCTGAACCCGTAGCGCAACGCTTCGGGAGGCCGTCCGAAAGGACACGACCCGCAAGGGTCAAACGAAAAGTCTGCTAAGGCGGACAGGGGGTCAATAGCACTGGTAATGCGGTGCAGTTGGCTCACTGTCCGCCTTTTCTATTGCTGGTGGCGGTGGCCGTAGATGGAGTCACCGCAATGACCACGACCACGCAAGCGCAGCCCGTAGTTCGCCAGCTTCTCAACAACGATGAAACCGCTGACATGCTCAACGTCAGCCGCCGCACCCTGCCGGTTTGGCGTGTGCAGGGTAAAGGCCCGAAGTTCATCAAGATCGGCAAGCTCGTTCGATATGAGCGCACCGAGATAGACGCTTGGATTCTGGCGAACACGCACGCAAACACCAGCCGCCAAGGCGCTCAGTCCTACTGAACAAAGTATTCACAGGACATGCGCCAATCCATCAATTCGCAAAGCGTTTCAAGCGGTTCCGTCCGCTCCGGCCTAGTGCTGTAACTCATGCGTAACAGCTAGGGAAGAAACATGAGCTTCGATCAAGAAAAACCGGAGTCGGGCCGCAACCCGCTCCGGTCTAAGGAAACCAGCCCCCTGAATGAGCCTGTCCAAAGCATAGGACACCTCGCGCCAACAGGCTTTGACAATTTGCCCGCGCAGCACGCCGCGCAGTGTGGCCCATACCAACACGGCGGCAACCCTGTGATCGCGGCCCCTGCCGCCCCGCAGCCCGACCGCTGGGCCTGCATCCCGCAAGAGTTGCGCGAGCGTTCGCAATGGTGCGTCGCTGGCGAGGACAAAGCACCCCGAATCGCTACCCAAGGCCTGCCGCACGCCAAGAGTAATGATCCTTCGACGTGGCGCACCTTTGACGAGGCCAGCGCGTTCGCTGCTCATCACGGTCTGCATATCGGGTACATGCTGCACGAGTCCGACCCCTTCACCTGCATTGATTTGGACGTGAAGGACGACACGACGCCCGAGCAGTTGGGACGCTTCCAAAAGATCGTCAATACCTTCAACAGCTACACCGAGCATTCGCGCAGCGGGCGCGGCCTGCATGTGTGGGTTAAGGGGAAGGTAGGGGCGGGTAATCGAAAAGACGGTGTGGAGGTCTATTCGCAAGCGCGTTTCATGATCTGCACCGGCAACATCCTGCACCAGAAGCCGATTGAACCCCGCGCCGAATTGCTGGGCGTGTTGGTGGAAGAGATGGGGCGCACGGAAGCGACGGAACCGCTGGCCGATGGGCTGGAAGTGGAAAACGACGAGGCCATTCTGCAACGTGCCGCCAGCGCGGCGAACGGTGCCAAGTTTCAAGCCTTGTTCAGCGGCGACTGGCAGGCCATTGGACATACAGACCACAGCAAGGCCGACGCCCAACTGGTGCAGATGCTGGCCGAGTACAGCGCGAACAATGAGCAGGTGAAGCGTCTGTTCCTGCAATCGGCACTCGGGCAGCGTGACAAAGCCACCAAGCGCAAAGACTATCTCGACCGGACGCTGGCGCAAGCACGAGGACACCAAGCCAACGAACCGAATGCGAAGCATGGGGAACTGATCGCCCTGCAACTGCTGGCCGGGGAACTGGTCAAGCGCATGGCACCGAAGCGCCCGACGCGGGTAACTCCTGCCGGTGGGCTTCGGCTTGTTGCAGCGAATGAGATTGCAGCCCGCCCGCCTATGAAATGGCTGGTGCGCGGCGTGCTACCTGAAAAGGGCATCGGCGCAATCTTCGGCCAGCCGGGGTCGGGTAAATCCTTCCTCGTGCTTGATCTGCTGGCAGCAGTTTCCGGGGGCTTTCACTGGTTCGGGATTCCGACGAAGGCCGCACCTGTGGTCTATATCACGCTGGAAGGCCAAGCCGGTATGCCGCAACGAATCCACGCCTACCGCTCCAAGAAGGGTTCGCTCGACCGCATCGCATTCATTGAGCAGTCCATTGACCTGCGCGAACCCGACACCCTGAAAGAGCTTATCGACCTGATCCGGGATGCTGGCTTGGGCGGCGGTGTCGTGTGTATCGACACGCTGGCAGCAAGTGCGCCGGGGATGGACGAGAACACCAGCGCCGACATGGGCCAACTGATTGCCAACCTCCAAGACCTACAAACCGAGCTTGGCGGGTTCGTGCTGGTCGTGCATCACAGCGGCAAGGACGAAACGCGAGGCCTGCGCGGCTGGTCGGGTCTGAATGGTGCGCTGGATTGTGCAATCGCTGTCTCCCGCGTATCCGAGGACAAGAGGAACACGACCCGCCGTTGGGAGGTAAGCAAGTCCAAGGATGGCAGCGACGGCATGAAAACCGACTTTGTACTTGAGCAGGTGCTGATTGACTACGACGAGGACGGCCAGCCTATTACCTCGTGCGTCATTTCCCACACCATGCAAGCGCCAGTCAGCGCCACCGAAACCGATGCAGACGATGACGAATTCATGTGGCAATGGGTGCATCAGCAGGTCGTGGCAGGCAACTACCCAAGCAAAAACTCCCTCAAGCACCAGCTCTCCGAAATGAAACCTCAACGAGCTATTACCCAAGGGCGCGTCCTTGCCTCCATTGAACGACTGATGGCAGAGAGCAGGCTGGTGAAGGAAACCAATTCCCCTTCCGGTAATAGCTGGTTGAGAGCGGTGGAGTGTGCAGGGGGCGGGGTATGAGCAGCCGGGTTCGCTTGGGGAACCTCGGGTTCGCTAGGGGTTCGCTAGCCCTTCACTTAGCGAACCCCGACAGTCCCTGGCTACCCCTAGCGAATCGGGTTCGCTAGTGGGGGTGTAGCCCTATAGGGAAAACAACCCACCCCCCCGGCACCCTGCAAGGCGGTTTCTGGCGGTGCAAATTGCAAGCCGGGTTCGCTAGCAGGAACGATGGAAATGCAGAGGGTCGTTAGACCGATTCAGGCCGTCCAACACATAGGGAACCAATGTGGTCCCAAACAGGAGCAAGTGAAATGGAATCAACGCAACTTTACGTCGGGAAGCCGTACCTCCACATGCAGCGCAGCAAGAGCGGCAAATCAACCTCCGTCCATTGGGACGATGGTTCGCTGACAGACGTAGGACGGGCAGTGCTGGGCATGGAATGGGAGCGGCTCGGGGTAGCCCAGCAGATAGGCGACCTGTTCCGTGCAAATGCAAAGCGGGTGCGAGGTGCAGAACTTCTGAACGGTGGCGTCATTGGTTATTGGAGCCGCTGCCCTAACGACACAGCCGACACGGTGTTTGCGCTGATTGCGGAAGCGCACCGCGTCACGGTTGAGATTCTTGGGCGCATGACCCATGAGCAGCGCGAAGCATGGCGGCGGGGTGAAGTGACGTTGCCCGAATGGGTGTCGCTGCTGGAACAGGTCGAAGCGTAGCGCAGGCAGAACGGGTAACTAGCACAACCTTGTTCTAGTCCCGTAACGGATTGACCTGCTTCTGCTTTTTCATTCATGCGAACTATCGAGTAACGGCTATGCACACGTTCTGCGAACTGCCAGCACCGCCACGCCGCACGATGCCACCCGCTGCAATGTGGTCTAAGACACTAGATGTAGTGAGTTTGATGTCATCAAACACTACCTGTAGTGTGTTAGCGGATAACGCCGTATGCTTTTGCCATGGTTAAGTCAAACGCACAACGTCAAGCCGAGTATCAGCGCAGGCAGCAGGAAGCCGGGAGCTACCGCCTTGACGCATACATCAGCCCCGACGCTCACGCGGCGCTTCAGCAGGTAGTGCAGCGCGAAGGCATCAGCCGCAAGGACGCAATCGAGCGATCAATTCTCAACGAAGCGAAAGGACACAACATGAAAACGCAATTCCGCACCGACGACCCTGCTACCGACCCCGGCGGCAAGCGCAACGACAGCAAGCCCGCGCTGGCAACCATTCGGCTGACCGCCAGCGAGGTAGCACCTCGCAAACCAGTTTCCCAACCCGCAACCCGAAAGGACGTTTCACCCATGACCACGACGAACACGGCAACAGCACGACCGAGTCAGATGACAGTAGCCGAGCATCAAGAACTTGAGAAATTCAAGGAATCGCTGCCTAAAGCGGCCCTCGCCACGCAACAAGTCCAGCAAGCGCACGCCTTCAACGGCGGCGACGATGGCGCACGACGCAAGGCGGCATTCGAGGCGCAATTGAACGCCACCAACCAGCATCGCAAGTAAATCACCAACCACAAAGGAACGACCATGAGCACCCCTGAAAAACTCCGTGAAACCCTCGCTGACGTTATCGCCAAGTGCGACGAAGCCAACGGCGAATATGCCGTTCTCAATGCTGACTATGTCTCCGCAGCGGCCAAGGGCGAGGATGCGAAAGCTGACAAGCTGGAAATTGAACTTGAGCGCACCCGCCGACTGATTCAGCGTCTGGCCCTGCGCCGCTCTGCACTTGAAAGCGACATTGGCAGCGCCGAAGAAGTGGAACGCGCCCAACGTGGTGCGAAGCTCAAGGCGACCGCTGACAGCATCCTTGCTCGCGCTGGCAAGCGCATTGCTGACATGGAACCGCTGGCCGCTGCACTTGCCAAGCTGACCGATGAACTGGAGAGCGACTTCAACGACTGGAAGGAAGCGCGTTACTTCGCGCAGCAGTCCGGCGCGACCCCGGAAGGCTTTGCCAGTCAGACGAATGACGCACTGGTGCGCCGCGTTATGGATTCGCTCAGCATGTCCCGCGTCCGCACCAGCAATATCAGCAAGGAACTGAGCCGAGTATCGGTTTTCATGTAACAGAACAGAACGGCGAAACCTGCGGCAGCGCAACGCTCCCGTATAAGTGCCTGTCCATCGGAGTACCGAATGATTAAGACAGGCAAAGGCCCGAAGGCCATCACCAGCGCCAAGAGCATCCGCGAAGCAGAACGACGCGCTGAGATGCTTTCCCTTCGCTTGGAGGGAAAAACCCTCGAACAGATTGGCGCTCACATGAACGTCGGCGCAGACACGGTGCATCGTGTTATCAGCCGGGCGCTCACCTCCGTAACGAAAGAACCAGCCGAAGAACTGCTGTCCCTTGAGCTAGGGCGATGTGACGTTCTGCTGACCGAGGCCATGCAGACGGTCAAAGCGTTTCACCCGCTGGTGGCTGCTGGCCGTGTGGTAAGCGCCCCCATGCTCAACAACCAAGGCGAGCCGATACGCAACCCCGAAACCGGCGATGTGCTGACGCGGGTGCTAGAGGACAAAGCAGTCAAGCTGGCGGCCATCCATGTAGCAGTCAAGGTGATGGAACGTCGCTCGCGCCTTTTGGGCTTAGACGCACCTATCCGCGCCCAGCAGGAAGTGCATGTCAGCACCGACGAGAAACCGGCTTATGACTTGGGCAAGCTGGACTCCAACGATATGCAGCTCTACGGCTACCTGCTTGAGAAGTTGGCTGACCCTGCTACGCCAGAACCTGCCGAGCGCCGCAATGTGCGCCACGAGGTACGGGACAAGCTGACCCCTGCCGAGATTGGCGCCCTGCAAGAGATTTTCAAGAAGCTGGACGTGCAGTACCTCGCAGCCGACACGGTGCAAGGCCTGTACAGCACACAGCCACGCCTGCCAACCCCATAAGAAGGAAACGAACGCACATGGCCATCATTACCCACACCGACAACGACAAGCGCCTGCATGTGGTCTTTGACGACGAGCGCACTGCATCGCCCGAGAATTACACCATCTGGCTAGTCAGCATGAGCCGAGGCGTTGCAGCCCAGCCCTGGGAGTCACCTGCCGCAACGTGGCAGCGCGTGCTTGATACCGTCGCTGGAATGCGCTTTGCGATGATGCGCGAAGCGTTGAGCGGCCCACAGTTCTACTTCGCCACCATCTTTGCCGATGTGCAGCCCACCGAGCAGCACATGCAGACGATCATCAAGGATCGAGTCAGCGCCAAACTCTATGAGTTGGCAGACCCGGCCAACAACAGGAACGCCGACAAGCGGGTGAAGGCACTTGCTGCGCTGGCGGAACTTTACGGGCTGCATCAACCTGTCAGCTTCACGCTGCCAACGATGGAACAGATCGAAGCCGAGATTGCACGACGTAAGGCGCTGTAATGAGCGAGGGGCGCGACATTGTTGATCCGGTGATGTGGCACCCTGCTGACGACAGGCGCGTGCCGGTACTCGACCCGAACACCAGCCCGCCGCGTGTGGTTCGTTACGTTGGCTGGCGTCCTTGCATACGATGTGGCCGTAAGTTCTTCTCGCGTGATGTTGCAGGGGTTCGCATGTGCCTACCCTGCAAGGATGGCCGACGCGTCGAAGAATGGTAGTCCCTCACTAGCCACACCAAGCCAACTCAGGCACGAGGTCAAGCACACCGACCCTCGCTAAACGATCGGATGCAGTCGCAGGGCAATTCCTCCAGCTTGAAGCGACACTCAGTCCCGCCCTAGCCCAAGGCTTCGGCGGGATTGTTTTTGACTCGACAAATCATCGGCAGCAATCGGGCTATAGGCCAAGGTATTAGACGATCAGAACGATCAATAGCGGTACGACGAGGACTAATCGAACGGGGCCTGTGCGGCCTCGGCGAACTGGGCGGCATAGCAGGCGGCACAGCCAACGATCACCGCAAGGGTGCCGCACTGGTATTGGCTCGGGTGCTGCGCGGCCTGTGCCGGGCGCTGTGTGGCCGGTAGGTGGGAGCGTTGCGGGGTGCAATAACGAAAACCCCAGCCGGTGAGGGCTGGGGCTTCGTATTGGTGGGCCGCCTGTGAGTCGAACACAGCACCAACAGATTATGAGTCTGCTGCTCTAACCAAGCATGAGCTAGCGGCCCGAAACCTTGCTTCTGTTACTTAACCGTTACACGGAGGCTTTGCTTGGTGCGCTGCCACCTGTGTAACGTGTTGATTCTATTGCGCTTTCACTGCTTTTTCAACGTCCTGAGCCATGTATTATGAGTCCTCTGCTCTAACCGGCTGAGCTACAGGCCCCGAAATCACTCGCTGCCGTCGAGGAAGCTGCGCAGCTTCTCCGAGCGCGACGGATGCCTGAGCTTCCTCAGCGCCTTCGCCTCGATCTGGCGGATGCGCTCGCGCGTGACGTCGAACTGCTTGCCGACTTCCTCCAGCGTATGGTCGGTGTTCATCTCGATGCCGAAGCGCATGCGCAGCACCTTCGCCTCGCGCGGCGTCAGGCTGTCGAGCACTTCCTTGGTGATGAAGCGCAAGGAAGCGAACAAGGCTGCATCCGCCGGCGCCAGCGTGGACTGATCCTCGATGAAGTCGCCCAGATGCGAGTCGTCGTCGTCGCCGATCGGCGTTTCCATCGAGATCGGCTCCTTGCTGATCTTGAGGATCTTGCGAATCTTGTCCTCGGGCATTTCCATCTTGAGGGCCAGCGTCGCCGGATCGGGCTCCACACCGGTTTCCTGCAGGATCTGGCGGCTGATGCGGTTCATCTTGTTGATGGTCTCGATCATGTGCACCGGGATGCGGATGGTGCG
>DDXW01000036.1 GCA_002347285.1 Rhodocyclaceae bacterium UBA2250
ACCGGCGTCGAGACGCGCACCTCCTCGCCGCTGCGCATCACGCGCGGCGCCGACTACCAGAGCCTCAACGTCAAGGGACTCTACCCTGCCGGCGAAGGCGCCGGATACGCCGGCGGCATCCTGTCGGCCGGTGTGGACGGCATCGAGGTCGCCGAAGCGGTGGCTTCGGCTATAGTCGGTACGCCATGATCCGCTTCGACCGCGTCACCAAACGCTACCCGCCCGACATCACGGCCCTGGCCGACGTCAGCGCCGAAATCGGCGCCGGCGAACTGGTCGCCGTGCTCGGCCATTCCGGCGCCGGCAAGTCGACGCTGCTCAAGCTGATCCCCGCGATCGAGCGGCCGACCAGCGGCTCGGTGCTGGTCAACGGCCAGAACGTCGGCGCGCTCGGGCGCAAGGCGCTGCCCTACCTGCGCCGCAACATCGGCCTGGTGTTCCAGGACCAGAAGCTGCTGTTCGACCGCAGCGTGCTCGCCAACGTGCTGCTGCCGCTCGAGATCGCCGGCTTCGCGCCGAAGGAGGCGAAGCGGCGCGCCGAGGCGGCACTCGACAAGGCCGGGCTGCTGGCGCGCGCGCGGGCGCTGCCGGTCGCGCTCTCCGGCGGCGAGCAGCAGCGGCTCGCGATCGCCCGCGCCGTGGCGCATCGCCCCGCCCTGCTGCTGGCCGACGAGCCGACCGCCTATCTCGACGCCGACACGGCGCGCGACGTGGCGAACATCTTCACCGAGTTCCATCGCGTCGGCGTCACCGTGCTGCTGGCCACCTACGACGCCGGCCTGTTTCCCGCCGCGCGGCCCCTGCGACTCGATCACGGGAGGCTGGCATGAGGTGGCTGGGCGCGCATTGGAACGCCCTGCGGCTGGCGCTGCGCCGGCTGGCGGCGGCGCCGCTCAACACGCTGCTCGCCGCCCTCGGCATCGGCATCGCGCTCGCCCTGCCGGCCGGCGGCGCCCTGCTGCTCAATCACGTGACGGCCATGACGCAGGGCATGCCGGCGACGCCGCAGCTGACGGCCTTTCTCGCCGTCGATGCCGAACGCAAGACGGCGCTCGCGGCCGCAACCAGGATCCGGAACCTGCCGGGCGTCGCCAGGACGCAGCTGCTCGCCCGCGAGGACACGCTGGCGCGCATGAAGTCGGGGGCGCTGGCCGACGCGATCGGCGTGCTGCCGAACAATCCCTTCCCCGACGCGATCGTCGTCACGCCGGCCGACAGCATCAACGAGGTGCCCGCCGCGATCGAGCAGCTCGCCGCGACGCTGCGCCAATGGAAGGAGATCGAGCATGTCCAGGTCGACGCCGACTGGGCGCGCCGCCTGGCGGCCTTCGTCCGCCTCGCGCGCACCGCCTTGCTGCTGCTGGCCGCGCTGCTCGGTGTCGGCCTGGTCGCGATCACCTTCGGCACGATCCGCCTCCAGCTGCTGACGCGCCGCGCCGAGGTCGAGGTCAGCCGCCTGCTCGGCGCGACCGACGGCTTCATCCGCCGCCCCTTCCTCTGGCACGGCGCCCTGCTCGGCTGGCTCGGCGGCATCGCCGCCTGGCTGATCGTCGCCGCGGCGATCCTCTGGCTGCGCCTGCCGCTGGCCGAGCTGGCGCAGCTCTACGGTTTCGACCTGCTGCTGGCGCTGCCGGACGCCGCCGCCAGCGCGGCGCTGCTGGCCGGCGCGGCGCTGCTCGGCTGGCTGGGCGCGCTGCTGTCGATGCGCCAGTTCCTGCGCGGCATGGAGTGACGCGCGTGCCGAGCGGCTTCGTTCCTCCCGCCGACTCGATGCGCTGGGCGAAATACGCCGGGCGCGACGTCATCCCGCTGTGGGTCGCCGACATGGACTTTTCCGCGCCGCCGGAAGTCGTCGACGCGCTGCAGCGCCGCATCGCGAGCGGCCTGTTCGGCTACGGCCAGCCCTGGCCCTCGCTGGTCGAAGCGGTGCTCGAACATTGCGCGAGCGAATACGCCTGGACGGTCGAGCCCGACTGGCTCGTCTGGCTGCCGGGACTGGTGTCCGGGCTGCACGTCGCCTGCCGCGCCGTCGGCGACCGTGAACATGGGGGCGACGGCGTGTTCACGGCGACGCCGGTCTATCCGCCGTTCCTCTCCGCGCCGGTCGAATCCGGGCGCCGGCTGCTGACCTTGCCGCTGGTCGCCACGGAATCCGGCTGGGGCTGGGATTTCGCCGCCGCCGACGCGCTGATGCGCGCCGCGCGGCTGTTCCTGCTGTGCCATCCGCACAATCCGGTCGGCCGCGCCTGGCGCGAGGACGAGCTCTGGCAGCTCGCCGCACTGGCCGAGAAGCACGACCTCGTCGTCTGCTCCGACGAGATCCACTGCGACCTGACCTTCGCCGGCCGCCACCGCCCCTTCGCCACGCTCTCCCCGGAGATCGCCGCGCGCACGATCACGCTGATGGCGCCCTCGAAGACCTTCAACCTCGCCGGCCTCGGCTGCGCCTTCGCGATCATTCCGGACTCCAGGCTCCGCGCCGCCTTCCGCGCCGCACTGCACGGCATCGTGCCGCATGTGAACGCGCTCGGGCTGGTCGCCTGCGAAGCCGCCTACCGGCACGGCGCGGCATGGCGCCGGCAGCTCATCGACACGCTGCGCGCCCATGCCGCGCGCGTCGAGCAAGTCGTCGACGGCCTGCCCGGCCTGTCGATGACGAGCGTGGAGGCGACCTTCCTCGCCTGGATCGACTGCCGCGGGCTGGGCGTCGAACATCCGGCGGCGCTGTTCGAGCGGCATGGCGTCGGCGTGTCGGATGGCGCGGCCTTCGGCCCGGGTCCGGCCTACGCGCAATACGTGCGGCTGAATTTCGGCACGACCCGCGCGCTGCTCGATGCCGCGCTGGAGCGCATTCGCACCGCCTGCGGCAGTCCGTAGAAACTCGGCGCCGGCGAGGCGGCGCCCGACGGCCTATTGCAGGACCTTGTCCGCGCGCAGCATCGCCTCGAGCGCGTCCGCCGGCACCGGCGGCGAGAAGTAGTAGCCCTGGATCTCCTGGCAGCCGAGATTGAAGAGGAAGTCGTGCTGCTCCTGCGTTTCGACGCCCTCGGCGATGACGCGGTGGCCGAGGCGCTGCGCCATGCTGACGATCGCGCCGGCGATCGCGCAGTCGTTGCCGTCGCGCGGGATGCCGGTGACGAAGGAGCGGTCGATCTTCAAGGTGTCGATCGGGAAGCGCTTGAGGTAGGACAGGCTCGAATAGCCGGTGCCGAAGTCGTCGAGGGAGAGCGTCACGCCGAGCGCCGCCAGCCTGTCCATCATCGCGATGACGTCGTCGCTGCTGTGCGTCAGCATCCCTTCCGTGATCTCGAGCTCGAGCCATTCCGGCGGCACCGCGTGCTCCGCGAGCAGCGTCCGCACCCGGTCGGCCAGGTCGGGCGAGAAGTCGCGCGCCGACAGGTTGACCGCGATCTTGATGGCCCGCACGCCCTTGGCGTGCCAGCGCCGCACCTGGCGCAGCGCCGCCTCCAGCACCCAGGCCGAGAGGCGCACGATCAGCCCGGACTCCTCCGCGATCGGGATGAATTCCTGCGGTGAGACCAGCCCGCGCTCCGGGTGCTGCCAGCGCACCAGCGCCTCGGCGCCGACGATGCGGCCGCTGGCGAGATCGACCTTGGGCTGGTAGTGCAGCAGCAGCTCGTCGTGCTCGAGCGCCTGGCGCAGGCCGGATTCGATCTTGAGGCGCTCGAGCGCGCGCTGGTTCATCTCGTGGCTGTAGAAGGCGTAGGTGTCCTGTCCGCTGCCCTTGGCGCGGTACATCGCGATGTCGGCCATGCGCAGCAGGGATTCGGTGTCGTTGCCGTCGCGCGGATAGACGCTGACGCCGATCGCCGCGCCGACCTTGAGCTCGTGCTCGCCGACGAGGAACGGCGGATCGAGCGCGGCGATCAGCTTCTGCGCGACGATGGCCGCATGCTCGCGCCGCGCGATGTCGAACAGGGCGACCACGAATTCGTCGCCGCCGAGCCGGGCGACGACGTCCTCGTTGCGCACGGCGACGCGCAGGCGTTCGGCGATCATCTGCAGCAGCCGGTCGCCGATGCTGTGGCCGAGGCTGTCGTTGATCGGCTTGAAGCGGTTGAGGTCGACGAACAGCAGCGCGCCGTGCAGGCGGTTGCGGCGCGCCTCGACCAGGGCCTGGTCGACCAGCTTGTAGAGCAGCGTGCGGTTGGGCAGCCCGGTCAGGCTGTCGTAGTAGGCGAGGTAATGGATGCGCTCCTCGGCCGCCTTGCGCTCGGTGATGTCGGTGAAGATCGAGAAGTAATGGCCGACCTGTCCGTCGCGGTTCCTCACCAGGCTGATCGAGGCCCAGCTCGGGAAATCCTCGCCGCTCTTGCGCCGCGTCCAGATCTCGCCGTGCCAGCTGCCTTCCTGCTCGACGCGCGTCCAGATCTGCTCGTAGAACTCGGTCGGATGCCGGGCCGAGCGCAGGAACACCGGCGACCGGCCGACCGCCTCCTCCTCCGTGTAGCCGGTCATCTCGTTGAAGGCCGGATTGACGGACAGGATGCGCCGCTCGGCATCGGTGATCATGATGCTCTCGTCGCTGTGCTCGAAGATGCGAGACTGCAGGCGCAGCGTCTTCTCGGCCTCGATGCGGCTGGTGATGTCGGACAGGTAGCCGATGATGCCGGACGGCTCGCCGTTCTCGTCGCGCAGCAGCGACAGCTGCAGGCTGGCCCAGAAGATCTCGCCGGACTTGCGGCGCCGGCGCACCTCGAGCTCGCGCCCGCCGTTCTCGAGGAAGGCGTCGCGGAACCCCTCGCTGTCGTCGTCGGCGTCGGGATCGGCGTAGAGGAACAGGATGTGCTTGCCGATCGCCTCGGCGGCGCTGTAGCCGAACAGGGTCTCGGCGCCCCTGTTCCAGCCGGTGATGAAGCCGCCCAGGTCCATCGTGATCACCGATTCATGGACCTGGTCGAGGATCTGCTCCTGGGTGGCGAGCCGGCAGGCGCCCGGAACGGCGCGGGCGGCCTCGCATTGCGCACGGGCCCGGCTCAGTCTGTCCTTGCCGGCGTCGTCGTTCTTCACGGGTGTTCAGGCCTCCTTGCTGACCAGCACGGCCCAGCGCACCGCGCCAACGAGGTCCGCCGCCCAGGCGGCAGGGGCGATGCCGGCCGCAGCCAGGGCGCCCGCCAGCGCCGGCGTGGGCTGCCCTTCGCTCGCGACGACGAGCGTCAGCAACCTGCCGAGCGTTCCGGCACCCGCGGTCAAAGCGCCCGCGACCTCGTCGGGCAGATGCAGCGGCGCGATGATTTTCGCCAGCGGCTCGCCGAACAGGGCGTCGAGCAGCGAGAACATGCCGACCATGTAGGCTTGGTCGCAGGCTTCGTGCGCCATGCCGGTGCGCCTGGCCAGCGCCTCCATCAGTCCGGCGCGCAAGGCCGCGCGCGGCAGCAGCGGACTGGCGGCATCGGAACCCTGGGCGCGCGTGTAGAGCAGCAGCTGCAGCCAGCGCTGGAGCTGGCGGCGGCCGAGCATGGCGATCGCCTGGCCGAAGTTGCCGATCTGCCTGGCGGGCGAGAACGCCACCGAATTCACCAGCTTCAGCAGCTGGTAGGACAGGTTGGGATCGCGCTTGATCAGGGCCTCGATCTCGGCGGTATCGGCATCCCGGGCGACCAGCGCCAGCAGCTTGAGCAGCAGGCTGCGCGCCGTCGGATCGCCCTTGAACGCCGGCGAGGCATGGCCGGCATAGTGGCCTGCCAGCCAATGGAACTTGCAGAAGCCGGGGCAGACGTGCTCGGTCGTGCCGAGCGCCAGGTGCGGGCCCGACAGGCGCCGCAGCCATTCCGCGAAACCGGCGGGCATGCCGAAACCGGGACAGGCCACCGCCAGCGACGCGATGCCGGGGAATAGCGGCGCGTCCGCGGCCGGAAAGCCGACGGCCATCAGGGCGAAGCCGGCAGCCTGCAATGCTGCCAGGGCCGGGTGGCAGGCCGGGTCGCTGCCCGTCGCCGCCGGGATGGCCAGCACCACGCGGTCACGCGGCAAGCCGGCGGCCCGCGCGGGATCGATCCGGGCCGGATCGACCGTGACGACGCAGGCGAACGCATCGAGCGCCTCGGCCAGGCGGCAGTCGTGCAGCAGGTGGGCGAGCGTCGCGCCGTCGAGCGGCCGCTCCCCCTCGAGCAGCAGCGCCACCCAGGCATTGTTGAAATCCACTGCCGGCTGGATCGTGATCAGCGGGAAAGGCTCGGCTGGAAGCATGCTCGCATTGAAGGGGGATTCTGGCGCGCATGGATTATTCGCCATGGGCGAACGGAAGCGATGGCTGATCAAAGGGTGTTGAACCGCCGTATTCCGCCTTCTGTCACGATCAGGTCGAGCGGCACGTCATGCGCTTCCGGATGGATGGTGGCGACCGCGCAGAGCTCGAAGCCGACGCCGATCGTCAGCGGGCGGGGCGCGCAGGCCGCCAGCGTGCGGTCGAAATAGCCGCCGCCGTAGCCGAGCCGGTAGCCCGCTGCATCGAAAGCCACCAGCGGCAGCAGCAGCACGTCCGGTATGGCCGTCGCCGGCGTCGCCGGCACCGGAATGCCGTAGGGATCGGCCGTCATCGGCGCGTCGGGCGACCAGGCGCGGAACTCCATCGGCGCCTCGAGCGCCGCCACCGTGGGCATCGCGGCCTGCCAGTCCGCGGCGATCAACCGGGCGACGAGGGGCCGGCAGTCAACCTCGGCGCGGATCGGCCAGCAGAAGCCGATCCGGCCGGCCGGCCGGCCGAGCAGCAAGCCGGCCAGGTACTCGAGAATCCGGACGCTGGCCTGTTCCAGCGCCGCGGCGGGCATGGCTTGGCGGGCGGCGATCATGGCGCGCCGCAGCACGGCGCGCGCGGCGGCGCGATTAACGGCGGTTTCGGCGGGTTGATCGGTCATGGCACACTCCGCCGCGTATGCTAGCCTTGAAACATGGCTATCGAATCGATCGCGATGAGATGTTTTGTCGGCGTTGTCCTGCTGGCCGCGCTGCCTGCTTGGGCGCAACCCGGAAAAGGCGAGGATGCTGCTTTTCTCCTGGCACGCGACGCCTTCGCCAAAGGCGACCGCGTGAAGCTCGCGCGTGCGCAGGCGGGGCTGGCAGCCCATCCCCTCGCCCCCTGGGCAGCCTACTTCGAACTCAACCTGCAACTGCGCGACAAGGGCGGCGGCTCCGATGCCGGGGTCGCCGAATTCATCGACCGGCAGGCCGGCAGCTATCTCGCCGAAAAGATACGCGGCGACTGGCTCAAATGGCTGGTCGACCGGGAGGACTGGAGCCGGGCGCGAACCGTGTTCGCCCAGATGGAGCGTCCGGACGCCGAGGCCGCCTGCCGCGGCCTGGAGGCGCGGTTGCGGCTGGGAGAGCCCGATGCGCTGGCCGACGCCCATGCCCTGCTCGCCGCGAGCGCGCCGCTCGGAGAAGCCTGCCTGCCGCCGCTCGGCCGGTTGGCGGCCGGCGGGGAATTCTCCGCCGATGCCCTCTGGGAGCGGCTGCGTCGCCAGTGGGCCGTCGACAAGCTCAAGGAGGCGCGCCAGATCGCCGGCTGGCTGCCGACGGTCGAAGCGCCGGCCTGGAAGACGGTCGAGGCCGTCATCGACCATCCGGCCCGCCATCTCGCGCGCCTGCCCGAGCGCTTCGCCGACAGCCGGCGCGGCCGCGCGCTCGCCGAACTCGCGGTGCTGCGCATGGCGCGTTCCGACGCCCGCGTCGCCGCTGCGAGCTGGCAGGAGATCGAGGATCGCTTCCCGGCCGAGGAGCGCAGCTTCGTGTGGGGCAGGCTGGCGCAGGCCGCCGCGCGGAGCCATCAGCCCGAGGCGAAAGACTGGTTCGACCAGGCGGAAGCCCTGGGCGCCGCGCTGGACGAGGAGCAGCATGCCTGGCGCATCCGCGCCGCCTTGCGGGCGGGCGACTGGCCGGCGGTGGCGCACGCGATCGTCCGGCTGCCGGAAGCCCTGGCAGGCCGGCCCGAATGGATCTACTGGCGCGGCCGCGCGCTCGCCGCGCTCGGCAGCGCGGAGGCGGCGCAGGGATATTTCGCCAGGATCGCCGGCCAGCCGCATTTCTACGGCATCCTCGCCGCCGAGGCGCTCGGCCTGCCCTTCGCCATCCCTCCGCGCACGCGCGCGCCGGACGCGGAGGAACTCGCCGCCGCCGAGTCGCGCCCGGGTCTGCTGCGCGGCCTCGCGCTGATCCGCGCCGACATGCGCGGCGAGGGCATCCGCGAATGGAACTGGGCGCTGACCGGCATGAGCGACCGCCAGCTGCTTGCCGCCGCCGAATTCGCGCGCCGCAACGACGTCATCGACCGCGCCATCAACACGGCCGACCGCACCCAGGCCGAGCACGACTTCCTGCTGCGCTATCCGACGCCCTTCCTCGCGCAGGTCGAGCCGCGCGCCCGCGAGGCCGGCCTCGACCCGGCCTGGGTCTATGGCCTGATGCGGCAGGAAAGCCGCTTCATCATGGACGCGCGATCGAGCGTCGGCGCCAAGGGGCTGATGCAACTGATGCCGGCCACCGCGAAATGGGTCGCGCAGAAGATCGGCATGACGCACTTCCATCCGGCCAAGGTGACGGACATGGACATCAACGTCACCCTCGGCACCAACTATCTGCGCATGGTGATGGACAGCCTCGACGACCATCCGGTGCTCGCCTCCGCCGCCTACAACGCCGGGCCGGGCCGCGCGCGCAAGTGGCGCGCCGAGCGGCCGCTCGAAGGCGCGATCTACGCCGAAACCATTCCCTTCAACGAGACGCGCGACTACGTCAAGAAGGTGATGGCGAACGCGATGCATTACGCCGCGCTGGCGGGGGGGCGTCTTCCATCCTCGCTGACCGCCCGGCTCGGCACGATCCGCGCACGCAGCTTCGGCGACGGCAAGGCGGAAGACCTGCCGTGAAGCGTGCCCTGCTGGTCGGCGGCACCGGCTTCGTCGGCGGTGCCATCGCGCGCCGCCTCGCCGGCGCCGGGTTTTTCCTGACCTTGCCGACGCGCCGCGCCGAGCGTGCCAAGGCCTTGACGGTCCTGCCGACGGCGCAGATCGTCGAAGCCGACGTCCATGACGAAGCCGCGCTCGCCCGGCTGATGGCCGGCCAGGATGTCGTCATCAGCCTCGTCGGCATGCTCAAGGGCGACTTCCGGCGCGGCCACGCCGAACTGCCCGGCAAGATCGCGCGCGCAGCCGCCGATGTCGGCGTGCCGCGCCTGATCCACATCTCCGCGCTGGGCGCGGCGCCCGACGCCCCTTCGGCATACCTGCGCACCAAGGCGGCCGGCGAGGCGGCCCTGCGCGCCGCCTATCCGGCGGCGACCATCTTCCAGCCGTCGGTGATCTTCGGCCGCGGCGACTCCTTCCTGACGCTGTTCGCCGGCCTGCTCAAGCTCGCGCCGGTGGTGCCGCTCGCCTGCCCGGATGCGCGCTTCCAGCCGGTCTGGATCGAGGACGTGGTCGGCGCCGTCGTCACCAGCCTCGGTCGCCCCGAGAGCCAGGGGCGGACCTATCCGCTCTGCGGCCCGCGCGCGTACACCCTGCGCGAACTGGTCGCCTATACCGGCGCGGTCAGCGGCCAGCCGCGCCCGATCATCGGCCTGCCGCTCGCGCTGGCGTATCTGCAGGCCTGGCTCATGGAATTCCTGCCGAACGGACCGATGACGCGCGACAACGTGCACTCGATGCAGGTGCCGAACGTGTGCCCGGCCGACTGCACGCTGCCCTTCGGCCTGGCGGCGACGCCGCTCGAGGCGGTGGCGCCGACCTATCTCGCCGGCTAGATGCGGGTCTTCTGCGTCGGCGGCGCGGTGCGCGACGAACTGCTCGGCCTGCCGGTGCAGGACCGCGACTGGGTCGTCGTCGGCGCGACGCCGGACGAGATGCTGGCGCGCGGCTTCCGGCCGGTCGGCCGCGACTTTCCGGTGTTCCTGCACCCCGAAACCCACGAGGAATACGCGCTGGCGCGCACCGAACGCAAGACGGCGCCCGGCTATACCGGTTTCGTCTTCCACGCCGCCGCCGACGTCACGCTCGAGGAGGATCTCGCGCGGCGCGACCTGACCATCAACGCGATGGCGCAGGACGAGGATGGCGCGCTGATCGATCCCTACGGCGGACGCGCCGACCTGGAAAAGAAGATCCTGCGCCACGTCGCGCCGGCCTTCGCCGAGGATCCCGTGCGCATCCTGCGCCTGGCGCGCTTCGCCGCGCGCTTCGCCGACTTCTCCGTCGCGCCGGAAACCGTCGCCCTCATGCGCGCGATGGTGGACAACGGCGAGGTCGATGCGCTGGTCGCCGAGCGCGTCTGGCAGGAGCTGGCGCGCGGACTGATGGAGCGCGCGCCCTCGCGCATGTTCCTGACCCTGCGCGAATGCGGTGCGCTGGCCAAGCTGCTGCCGGAACTCGACCGTCTCTGGGGCGTGCCGCAGCGCGCCGACTACCATCCCGAGATCGACACCGGCGCGCATGTGATGCTGGTGATCGACATGGCCGCCCGGCTGAATCTGTCGCTGCCGGCGCGTTTCGCCGCGCTAACCCACGATCTCGGCAAGGGCGCGACGCCCGCCGACGTCCTGCCGCGCCACATCGGCCACGAACTGAGAAGCGTCGAACTGCTCGAGCCGCTGTGCGCGCGCCTGCGCGTGCCGGCCGACTGCCGCGACGTCGCGCGGCTGGTGGCGCGCTTCCACGGCGACCTGCTGCGCGTCGCCGAACTGCGGTCCGCGACGAAGCTCGAGATCCTCGAACGCTGCGACGCCTTGCGCCGGCCGGCGCGCTTCGCGGAAATACTCGGCGCCTGCGAGGCGGACTACCGCGGCCGGGAAGGCCATGCCGAGCGGGAATACGCGGCGGGCGGCCAGTGGCGTACGCTCCTGGCGGCGGTGCAGGCGGTCGACGCCGGCGCCATAGCGCGCGAGGCGCAGGCCGGTGCCGAACCGGCGCAGATTCCCGCGCGCATCCATGCGGCGCGCGTGGCTGCAATCGACGCACTGGCGCGGCTGTAACCGATTCGTAACAGATCGCGCGTATCGTCCGGCGGGTTTGTTGCCGATGCCCACCGACATGTGGGCGGGCTGCCGACCACGCCCCGGCGACCGCCACCGAATGCTCCATGCCATCGATATCCCAGCGCCATAAACTCGCCATTCCCGGATTGAATGCGGACTGGCTGCCGCCGCTGCTGGTGGGCTCGCTGCTGATCGGCCTGTGGCTGTCCATGTTCGAACGCGCCCACCACGACGACGACCTGGTGGTCCGCAATGCGCTCGTCAATCATGGCAACGTCGCTCTGGCGGTAAGCAATCACGTCGAGCAGCAATTCGCGCGGCTGCGTTACTACAGCCATGTGGCGACCTCCGCCGCTTCGCGCGCGGCAGCGATGACCACCCTGCGCAGCGCCATCGAGGAGGATCAGGCCTTTCTGCGCCTGATGTATTTCGACAAGACAGGAAAACTGTCGTTCAGCACCGGCGGAAGTTCGGAACCCTGGCTGCTCGAGGCAGCCCGTGTTTTCGCCGCCTCTCCACCAGACAGCGACGGGGAGGTCCACATCGGCACCGTGCCCGAGGGGGAATTCGCCCACACCTGGAACCTGCCGCTGTTCTATCGCGATCCGTTCGCGGGCTCCGCCGCGGACGGCTTTCTCCTGGCCCTGCTCGATCTGAGCGTCTTTCCCGACCGATTCGCGGCGATGCACCTGGGCCGCAGCGGCGAAATCGTCCTGCTCGCCGGTGATGGCCGCGAACTGCTGCGCCTGCACGACGGCCGCCTCGATGCGCGGGAAGACGACATCTCGGCCTCGCTGCGTTTCCGCAAGGCGTTTGCCGCGCCCGTCGGCACCGTGACGGAAACGCTGCGCGCCGCCCATGAGCGCCTGTATGCCCACCGGCGCGTGGCCGGCGCCCCGCTCGCCGTCCTGGTCAGCCGCACGCGCTACGACGTGCTGCTCGACAACCGGTCGACCCAGCGCGGCTACTGGCTCTCGGCGCTGCTGCTGACGCTCATCATGATCGCGCTGACCCTGTTCTGGCTGACGGCGGCGCGGCGCAGGCGACGGCTCGTCGGCAGCCTGGCACATACCCAGGAAGAGAATGCGCGCCTGATCGCCCAGCTCGATACCGAGCGGCAGACGGCTTTCCATCTGGCCAGCCACGACAAGCTCACCGGACTGGCGAACCGCATGCTGTTCGCCGACATCGCCGGCCGCTACGTCGCCCGCTCCGGGCGGCTGCGCAGCAAGTTCGCGATCCTGTTCATCGATCTCGACCGCTTCAAGCCGATCAACGACACGCACGGCCACAAAGCCGGTGACCAGCTGCTGGTCGCCGTGGCGCGCCGGCTGCGGGAGTGCATCCGCCAGGCCGATTTCGTCGCGCGCTACGGCGGCGACGAATTCGTCGCGCTCGTCGCCGACCTGCACGGCCCGCGCGACGCCGAGGCGATCGCCGCCAAGATCGTCGCGCGGCTCAGCGAACCCTATGGCGGTATCGTCGCCGGCGAGCTGACGATCACGCCGAGCATCGGCATCGCACTGTTTCCGGACGATGCCGTCGAGATCGAAACCTTGCTGCGCCAGGCCGATACGGCGATGTACCGCGCCAAGGGGCAGGGACGCGCCAGCTACGCCTTCGCCGATCCGGCGCTCAACCGCCGACAGGAGCTGCATACGCAGATCGAAACGGCGCTGCCGGCCGCGCTGCGCAACGGGGAGATCGTGCTCCACTACCAGCCAAAGGTGGCGCTCGACAGCTTCGCCCTGACCGGCCTCGAGGCGTTCGCGCGCTGGCACCACCCGCAACTGGGAGCGATCTCGCCGGCCGACTTCATCGCGGTCGCCGAGAAAAGCGGCGCGATCGTCGAACTCGGCGAGAACATCATCATGCAGGCCTGTGCACAACTGGAGCGCTGGCGCGCCGCCGGCACGCCGCTGGCGCCGGTGGCGGTGAATGTTTCGCCGCTGCAGTTGCGTTCGCCGCGCCTCTACGACTGCATCACCGAGGCGCTCGCGCGTCACGCCCTCCCGCCGCACCTTCTCGAGATCGAGATCACCGAGACCGGCATCGTCGATGCCGACGGCGCCTACCTGGACATGCTGCGCCGCCTCGATGAGTTCGGCATCCGCATCGCCATCGACGATTTCGGCACCGGTTTTTCCGGCCTCAGCCACCTGCGGCTGCTGCCGGTCAGCAAACTGAAGATCGACCGCTCCTTCATCAAGGACATCCGCAACGACATCCACGACGCCGCCATCGTCAGCAGCACGATCTCGCTATGCCACAACCTGCAGCTGAAGGCGATCGCCGAGGGCGTCGAACTGCCCGAACAACTGGTCTACCTGCGCGCCAACGGCTGCGACGAAGCGCAGGGCTATTATTTCTCGGCACCGCTGCCGGCCGACGCGATCGTTGCGATCCTGCGGCGCGGCACCTGCCATTTGCGCGACAGGAAAGGAAACGCGACGGATGAGGTGGCTGCTCCCGCTGGTTTGCTCGACGATACTGAACTGGCCACATAACCTGCATGCCGCGCCGGATGCGGCCTGCGAAACCCCCGCGGCGATCCGTTTTTCCATCGTGCCGGCGGGTGATTCCGAAAAGCGGCTCAAGGCCTTCCGGCCGCTGCTCCGGCGGATCGAAACACTGAGCGGTCATCCCGTCAAGGTCGTGCGGCCGCAATCCTATGCCGCGGTCGTCGAAGGCATCCTGGCCGGCGGTATCGATGTCGCCGAACTCGGCCCCGCCGCCTACGTCGCCGCCCGCAACGGCGACTCCCGCATCACTCCCTTCGCGACGCTGGCCATGCGCCCGGGCATCTTCCAGGTGACGGGTCCCTTCTACCATTCGCTCCTCGCCGTGCTGGCCGACGGCCCCCATGTGGATGCCGCCGCGCTCAAGGGCGCGCGCCTCGCCCTCGCCGACCCGGGCAGCACCTCGGGATCCCTGGTGCCGCGTGCCCTGTTCGCTCCCCTGCTCGGCGCGCCGTTCGAGCACCTTTTCGGCGCGGTGTCCTATTCCGGCAACCACCGCAAGTCGGTGGTGGCGCTCGCCGCCGGCGAAGTCGATGCGATCTTCATCGCCTCGAACCAGCTTGACGAGGCTGCCGCGGCAGGCATCCTGCCGGTCGACCGGGTGCGCATTCTCTGGAAGTCGGAGCCGATCCCCCGCGATCCCTTCGTCCAGCGCGGCCAGCTCTGCGAGCCCTTGCGCCAGGCGATTCGTGCGGCATTTTTCGGCCCCGGCGCGGAGACCGCATTGCGCAGCGTATTCGACGACCTGCAGGCGGAGCGCTTCGTCGGGATCGACGACAGCCACTACGCCGTGCTGCGCCAGGCGATCTCGGGCAAGCGGCCGTAGCCGCCCTTCTCCCGCCCCGCGGCGATCGGCGGACTAGCCGGCGCCGCGGCCCAGCAGCGCCTTGAAGTTGGCGAGTTTCGCGTTGCCGGCGGCCTTGTCGAAACTCGGCGCTGGCGAGGCGGCGCCCCCTTCGTGCTTCAGCTCGTCGCCCATCTCGGCGATGAAGCGCGAGGCGGCGCGCTCGACGATCTCGCGGCCCTGCTTGCGCCTGGCGCACCAGCTGACGTTGAGCGACAGTTGCGCGCGCGTGATGCCGACGTACATCAGCCGCCGCTCCTCCTCGATGTTGCCGGCGTCGATCGACTCGCGGTGCGGCAGGTTGCCTTCCTCGACGCCGACCAGATGGACATGACGAAACTCGAGACCCTTCGCGGCGTGCAGCGTGGCAAGCTGAACGACATCCATGTTCTCGTCCTGCTTGTCGAGCATGCTGATCAGCGCGACGGTCTGCGCCAGTTCGAGCAGGTTTTTCTTTTCCTCCTCACCCTTGTTCGCCAGCCAGCCGGCGAAGTCGCGCAGGTTGGCCCAGCGCGCCTCGGCATCCTTCGCGTCGAGCGTTTCGAACAGCCAGGCCTCGTAGCCGATCGCCTTGAGCAGGTCGTCGAGCACCTGCCCGGCCGGCTCCTTCTGCGCCCGATACTCCATGCGGTTGATGAAGTTGCCGAACTCGCGCAGCGCGGCGAGCGGCGCCGGCTTGAGTTCCAGCTCGATGCCCGGCGCGAAGATCGCCGCGAACAGGCCGATGTGCCGGCGCCCCGCCGCCTGTCCGAGCGCCTCCAGCGTCGTGCCGCCGATGCCGCGCTTCGGCGTCGTGGCGGCGCGGATGAAGGCGGGATCGTCGTCCTGGTTGGCCAGCAGGCGCAGGTAGCTCGTGACGTCCTTGATCTCGCTCTTGTCGAAGAAGGACTGGCCGCCGGAGAGCACGTAGGGCACCTTGTGGGCGCGCAATTGCTGCTCGAACAGCCGCGCCTGATGATTGCCGCGGTAGAGGATCGCGTAGTCGCGCCAGCGTCCGCGCGTCTCGAACTTGTGCGCCATCAGCCGTGTCACCACCCATTCGGCTTCGTGCGCGTCGTCGCGGCAGGCCATGACGCGAATCGCGTCGCCGTGTCCCTTGTCGGACCAGAGCTTCTTGTCGAACAGCTTCGGGTTATTCTTGATCACGCTGTTGGCCGCCTTGAGGATGCGCGTGGTCGAGCGATAGTTCTGCTCGAGCTTGATGACCTTGAGGCGCGGGAAATCGACCTGCAACTGGCGCAGGTTCTCGACGTCGGCGCCGCGCCAGGCGTAGATCGACTGGTCGTCATCGCCCACGGCGGTAAACGCGGCGCGCTCCCCGGTCAACAACCTCATCAACCGGTTCTGGCAGCGGTTGGTGTCCTGGTACTCATCCACCAGCAGATGCCAGATGCGCGAGCGCCATCGTTGCGCGACCTCCTCGTCCTGCTCGAGCAACTGCACCGGCTTCATGATCAGGTCGTCGAAGTCGACCGCCTGGTAGGCCTTGAGCGTCCGCTCGTATTCGGCATAGACGCGCTGCGCGCCGGCTTCGAGATCGTCGGCCGGGGCGACGGCGTCGGGGCCGAGCAGCGCGTTCTTCCACAGCGAGATGCGCTGCTGGATCGCTTTCACGCGCGCCTTATCGGCATCCTTGAGCAGTTCGCCGAACAGCGTCGCGGTGTCGCTGGCGTCGAGGATGGAAAAACCCGGTTTCAGGCCGATGGCGCGCGCCTCCATGCGCAGGAACTTCGCGCCGAGCGCGTGGAAGGTGCTGATGCCGGCTTCCTGCGCCCGCTCGCCGATCAGTTTCGCCGCCCGCTCGCGCATCTCGCGCGCCGCCTTGTTGGTGAAGGTGATCGCGACGACGTGCTGCGGCGCCATGCCGCATTCGCCGAGCAGATAGGCGATCTTCTGCGTGATGACGCGCGTCTTGCCGCTGCCCGCGCCGGCGAGCACCAGCAGCGGCCCGTCCAGATAGCGCACCGCCTCCCGCTGCGGCGGGTTGAGGCCGTGCACGGCTTACTTCAGCTTGCCGCGCAGTGGCGTAACCTGGTCGGGCGATTTGATTTCGACCGTACCGCCGCCGCCGACCAGGTTGCCGCAGCTGCAACTGACCTTGATGTGGGAAACGGAACTGACGACTTCCTTGCATCCGCCGCATTCGTAATAGACGTCGCCGCCCTTCGGCAGGCTGCCGTCGGGCTGGCTCGGAATCGGCTCGAACCGGTAAATCTTGCGCAAATCGACTTTCATGATTGACTACTTGAGAGCTCCAAATACCTTCTGGGCCAGGCTGCCGGCGGCCTCGACCGGGTTCTTGCGGATCGCCTTCTCTTCCTCGGCGATCATCAGATAGAGGCCGTCGAGGGTCTTTTCGGTAACGTAATTCTCGAGGTGGGTGTCCTTTTCCTTGACCAGCCCGAACTGGGCACCCTTCTTCGCGAACTTCTCGTAGGTCTTCGCCAGCTTGACCTTCTCGACCGCCCGCTTGACGATCGGCAGGAACTTCTGGGTCAGCGGGGCAGCGGTCTTGCGCTTGAAGTACTGCGTGCCCGCATCGTCGCCACCGGTGAGGATGCCCTTGGCATCCTCGACGGTCATCTGCTTGACCGCATCGACCAGCAGGGCCTTCGCCTCGGGCACGGCGGCCTCGGCGGCGCGGTTCATCGCGACGATCAGCTCGTCGGCCTGCTTGCCCATGCCGAGGCCGCGCATCAGGCCCTCGACCTTCTGCATGCTTTCGGGCAGCGGAATCTTGACCTTCGGGTTCTTGAGGAAGCCGTCGTTCCTGCCGAGCAATTCGACCGCCTTGCCTGCCCCCTGGGTCAGCGCCTCCTTGAGGCCGCCGCCCGCCTCCTGCCCGGAAATGTCGGCCAGCGAAAGCGCCTGGGCAGCGGCGGCCAACCACAGGCCGAGCCCCAGACCGGCGCACAGCCGATATAGTGCATTGATTTTCACGACCTTCTCCCATTCAGAGAATCGCATTGAGTCGGCATTATCGCCGTTTTGTGGAGACTTGCCTCGCCCGGCTGGTGAAACAAGGTCTGTCATCAACCTGTAACACGACTTTCACAAAATGCGCGGCACGCATTTCACAACCAGGAGACCCGCAATGAATTTTCCCCGCAATACCGTCTTCGCCGCGCTGGCTGGCCTGATCGCCGCCGGCACCGTGCATGCCCAAGCGCTCGTCAAGGTCGACGGCTCTTCCACCGTCTATCCGATCACCGAAGCGGTGGCCGAGGAGTTCCAGAAGGCCAAGAAGAACGCCGTGCGCGTCACCGTCGGCATCTCCGGCACCGGCGGCGGCTTCAAGAAGTTCTGCCGCGGCGAGACCGACATCTCCGACGCTTCGCGCCCGATCGTCAAGAAGGAAATGGAAGCCTGCGCCCAGGCCGGCATCAAGTACGTCGAACTGCCGGTGGCCTTCGACGCGCTGACCGTCGTACTGCACCCGTCCAACACCTTCGCCGCCAACCTCAAGCCCGAGCAGCTCAAGGTGATGTGGGAGCCGGGCGCGCAGGGCAAGGTCACCAGCTGGAAGCAGGTCGACCCGAGCTTCCCCGACATGCCGCTCAAGCTGTTCGGTCCCGGCGCCGACTCCGGCACCTTCGAGTACTTCACCGAAGCCATCGTCGGCAAGGCCAAGTCCTCGCGCGGCGACTACACCGCCTCCGAGGACGACAACGTCCTGGTGCAGGGCGTGTCGCGCGACAAGGGCGCCATCGGCTATTTCGGCTTCGCCTACTACATCGAGAACAAGGACAAGCTCAAGGCGGCCATGATCTGGAACGGCAGCAAGTTCGTCGCCCCCTCTGCCGCCGTGGTCGAGGACGGCAGCTACCAGCCCTTGGCCCGGCCGATCTTCATCTACGTCAATGCCAAGTCGCTCGAGCGCCCCGAGGTCAAGGAGTTCGTCGAGTTCTACATGAAGCACGGCGCCGCCCTGACCAAGGAAGTGAAGTACGTGCCGCTGCCGGCCAATATCTACGAGGTCAACATGGAGCACGTGCGCAAGATGAAGCTCGGCACCGTGTTCGGCGGCGTGCCGGAAGTCGGCGTCAAGATCGAGGAACTCGTCAAGCGCGAGACCAAGGAGTAATCCTCCCGGCTCCCGGCCGCTCCGCCCAGGCGGGGCGGCCGCATCGCCTTCCCTTGCAGGCCGCCGGCAGGCGGCTTTGGTCTGCCAACTTCCCGGATTATCATGAGCGTCACTGTGACCCTCCCCATGGCTCCTTCCGACAACGCCGTCAGCGAGCGCCTGAGAAAACGGGCGACCCGCCACGTCAAGGAACGCATCATCGAGGCGGTGCTGCTCGCCGCGGCGCTGGTGTCGGTGTTCACGACGCTGGCCATCGTCTACATTCTGGTTTCGGAATCCTGGGTGTTCTTCCAGCACGTGCCGCTGAAGGACTTCCTGTTCGACACCCAATGGACGCCGCTGTTCGACGACGCCCACTACGGCATCATGGTGCTGCTCTCGGGCACGATCACCAGTTCGGCCGTGGCTCTGCTCGTGGCGATCCCGCTCGGCACGATCATCGCGATCTACCTTTCCGAGTTCGCCCCCTTCAAGGTGCGCGAAATCGCCAAGCCCTTCCTCGAGCTGCTCGGCGGCGTGCCGACCATCATCTACGGCTACTTCGCGCTGGTCTTCCTGACACCCCTGCTGCAGATGATCTACCCCGACCTGCCCGGCTTCAACCTGCTGTCCGCCGGCATCGTGATGGGCATCATGATCATCCCCTACGTCGCCTCGCTGTCCGAGGACGCGATGCGCGCCGTGCCGATGGCGCTGCGCGAAGGCTCCTACGCGATGGGCGCGACGCGCCTGCAGACCTCGCTGCGCGTCGTCGTGCCGGCCGCCACCTCCGGCATCGCCTCGGCCTACATCCTCGGCATCTCGCGCGCCGTCGGCGAGACGATGATCCTCGCCGTCGCCGCCGGCATGCAGCCGAACCTGACGTTCAACCCGCTCGAACCGGGCGCGACGATCACCTCCTTCATCGTCCAGGTGGCGCTCGGCGACCTGCCGCACGGCTCGATCGGCTACCAGACGATCTTCGCCGCCGGCCTGACGCTGATGCTGATGACGCTGGCCTTCAACCTGCTCGGCTACTGGCTGCGCAAGCGCTACCGCGAGGTGTATTGAGATGCTGCAACCCCAGGATATCGAAGCCATCCGCGCGCTGATCGCGCGCGCCAAGCGCTGGGACGCCTTCTTCGGCGTGCTGGGCATCATCGCGCTGATGATCGGCGTGCTCACCTTCAGCGCCCTGTTTCTCGACATGGCGGTGCGCGGCATTCCCCGCCTCGACCTCGACTTCTTCACCAACTTCCCGTCACGCCGCGCCGCCAGCGCCGGCATCCTGTCGGCCTGGGTCGGCACGACGCTGGTGATGGTGGTGACGGCCTGCGCGGCCGTGCCGCTCGGCATCGCCGCCGGCGTCTATCTCGAGGAATACGCGCCGAAGAACTGGCTGACCGACATCATCGAGATCAACATCACCAACCTGGCCGGCGTGCCGTCGATCGTCTATGGCCTGCTGGCGCTCGGCCTGTTCGTCTACCAGTTCGGCCTCGGCCAGAGCATCCTCTCCGCCGGCCTGACGCTGGCGCTGCTGATCCTGCCGGTGGTGATCGTCGCCACGCGCGAATCGATCCGCGCCATTCCCGTCTCGGTCCGCGAGGGGTCCTACGCCTGCGGCGCGACGACCTGGCAGACCGTCAGCGACCACATCCTGCCCTATTCGAGCGCCGGCATCCTGACGGGCGTCATCATCGGCATGGCGCGCGCCATCGGCGAAACGGCGCCGATCATCACCATCGGCGCGCTGACCTTCATCGCTTTCCTGCCGACCGCGCCCTTCGCCGGCGACCCGCCGGCCGGACTGTTCGACTGGGCGCTCGCTCCCTTCACGGTCATGCCGATCCAGATGTTCAACTGGACCTCCCGGCCCGAAGCGGCCTTCCTCGCCAACGCCGCCGCCGCCGGCTTCGTGCTGGTGCTGATGACGCTGGCCATGAACGGAGCCGCCATCTGGCTGCGCTACCGTCTGCGCAAAAACATCAAGTGGTAACCCCATCATGAGCGAAACGACTATCCAGACCGCCTCCCTGCCGATCAAGGCCGAGACGCGCAACCTCAATTTCTTCTACGGCGACTTCCACGCGCTGAAGAACATCAACCTGCCGCTCTACGACAAGAAGGTCACCGCGCTGATCGGTCCTTCCGGCTGCGGCAAGAGCACGCTGCTGCGTTCGTTCAACCGCATGCACGACCTCTATCCCGGCAACCGCTACGCGGGCGAAATCATCCTGCATCCGGACCGCACCAACCTGCTCGACGCGCGCGTCGACCCGATCGAGGTGCGCATGCGCCTGTCGATGGTGTTCCAGAAGCCGAACCCCTTCCCCAAGACGATCTACGAGAACGTCGCCTACAGCCTGCGGGTGCGCGGCGTCAAACAGCGTTCGGTGCTCGACGACAAGGTCGAGGAGGCGCTCACCGGCGCGGCGATCTGGGACGAGGTCAAGCACCGCCTCCACGACATGGCCTTCGCCCTGTCGGGCGGCCAGCAGCAGCNNCAGCAGCAGCGCCTGTGCATCGCCCGCGCGCTCGCCGCCGACCCCGAGATCATGCTGTTCGACGAGCCGACCTCGGCGCTCGACCCGATCGCCACCGCCAGCATCGAGGAGCTGATCCACGAGCTCAAGCAAAAGGTCACGATCCTGATCGTCACGCACAACATGCAGCAGGCGGCGCGCGTCTCCGACTACACCGCCTACATGTATCTGGGCGACCTGATCGAATTCGGCAACACCGACGAAATCTTCATCAAGCCGAAAGACAAGCGTACCGAGGACTACATCACCGGCCGCTTCGGTTGAGCGGACCGCAGCGGACACAGAGGGGAACAGCATGCACGAACACCTATCCACGCAATTCGACACCGAACTCGACGAAATCCGTGCCCGGCTGACGCGCATGGGCGGCCTGGTCGAGGAGCAGGTGCGCGGCGCCGTCTTCGCCTTCGCCGAAGGCGAGAGCGAACTGGCCGAGCAGGTCATCGCGCGCGACGCCGAGGTCGACAATTACGAGATCGAACTCGACGACGCCTGCACGCACGTCGTCGCGCGCCGTCAGCCGGCCGCCGTCGACCTGCGCATGATCATGGCCGTCAGCAAGACCGTCACCGACCTCGAACGCATCGGCGACGAGGCGAAAAAGGTCGCCAAGGCGACGCGCAAGATCATCGAGCGCGGCATGCGCGCCGCCACGCCCCAGATCATGACGGTGCGCCACATGGGCGAGCAGTGCGCGACGATGCTCAGCGACGTGCTCAACGCCTTCGTGCGCATGGACGTGGCACTGGCTGCCGCGGTCATCCGCCAGGACAAGGAGGTCGACCAGCATTTCCGCGCCGTGACGCGCGAGCTGGTCACCTACATGATGGAGGATCCGCGCACCATCTCGACCGCCCTCGACATCGTCTTCATCGTCAAGTCGATCGAGCGCATCGGCGACCACTGCAAGAACATCGCCAAGGACGTGATCTACATCGTCAAGGGGCGCGACGTGCGCCACCTCGACATCGAGGCCCTGGAACAGGAAATCAAGGCCGAATGAGCGGGCACCCGAGAGTTCTCGTCGTCGAGGACGAGGCCGCCATCCAGGAACTGCTGCGCTACTCGCTGGAACAGGCGGCCTTCGAAGTCACCGTCGTCGACACTGCCGAGCGGGCGATCGCGGCAATTCGCGACGAGCTGCCGGCACTGGCGCTGCTCGACCTGATGCTGCCCGGCATGTCGGGCATCGCGCTGGCGAAGCGCCTGCGCGGCGAAGCGCGCACGCGCGAACTGCCGATCATCATGGTCACGGCACGCGCGGAGGAAACCGATCGCGTCCAGGGACTCGACATCGGCGCCGACGACTACGTCACCAAGCCGTTTTCGCCAAAGGAACTGATCGCGCGCATCCGCGCTGTGCTGAGGCGGCGCTCCCCGCACCTGGCGGGCGACCCGGTCGAGGTCGGCGCCGTGCGACTCGATCCTGGCGCACGCACCGTCACCTGCGACGGTCGCCCGGTCAGCCTGGGGCCAACCGAATTCGAGCTGCTGCAGTACCTGATGAACCATCCGAATCGCGCCCTGTCGCGCGACCAGCTGCTCAACGCCCTGCGCGGCGACCACCGCTTCCTCGAGGACCGCACCATCGACGTCTATATCCGCCGCCTGCGGGCCGGGCTCGGCTCGGCCGGTGAAAGCATGATCGAAACCGTGCGCGGCATCGGCTACAAGCTCACCAGCCCGCGCGCATGACCCCGACCGCCGGCATCGCCGTGCTGTTGCTGCTGGCGCTGGTCGTCGTCCTCGGCGCGCTGCTGGCGCGCCAGATCCTGCAGCGCCGGGCGTTGCGCGCCTGGCTCGAAGCGCCGGACACGCAGCCGATTCCCGACGGCCGCGGCGCCTGGCGCGCCGTCTTCTCCGCCCTGCAGCGTCTGCGCAAGGAGGAACGGAAGCGTCAGTCAGTCATCGCCGCCGCCCTCGAGCGCTTCCGCCTCGCCGCCGAGGCGCTGCCGGACGGCGTGATCCTGCTCGACAACCACTACTACATCCGCTGGCTCAATTCCGCGGCCTGCCGGCAGTTCATGCTCGAGGCGGACCGCGACGTCGGCACCCTCGCCGAACAGCTGATCCGGCAGACCGAATTCCACGCCTTTCTCGCCGCCTACCGCGGCGGCGCCGCGCCGGATCCCATCCTGCTGCGCGTCGGCATCAACGGCACGGATCGCATCCTGTCGGTCGTCCTGATCGCCTTCGCCGACGGCACCCTGCTGCTCTCGCGCGACGTCACCGAGCTGGAGCGGTCGAAGACCGTGCATCGCGACTTCATCGCCAACGTATCGCACGAACTGCGCACGCCGCTGACCGTGATCACCGGCTTTCTCGAGCAGCTGACGGACGAGGCGGCACCGGATCCGGAGACGGTGCGCGGCTTCCACAAGCTGATGGCCGAACAGGCCGATCGCATGAACCGGCTCGTCGCCGACCTGCTGACGCTGTCGCGCCTCGAGAACGACTGCCAGCCGCCGCGCGACGAGAGCGTGGATATGTCCGCCCTGCTGACCTCCCTCGTCGCCGATGCGCAGGCGCTGTCAGGGGGCAGACACACGATCGCGACCGTGGAAGTCGCGCCAAGCCGGCTGCGCGGCAGCACCGACGAACTGCGCAGCGCCTTCGGCAACCTCGTTTTCAACGCCGTGCGCTACACCCCGGCCGGCGGCACGATCACCATTGACTGGCGCATCGCGGATGGCAGCCCGCTCTTTGCCGTGACCGACACCGGCATCGGCATTCCGCCCGAGCACATCCCGCGCCTGACCGAACGCTTCTACCGCGTCGACAAGGGACGCTCGACCGCCGCGGGCGGCACCGGCCTCGGGCTCGCCATCGTCAAGCACGTGCTGGCCCGCCACGGCGGCACGCTGCAGATCCGCTCCGTTCCGGGACAGGGCAGCACGTTCTGCGCCCGGCTGCCGGCCGAGCGCCTGATCAGCGGCACCTGAAGCGCCGCCCCGCCGGCGCCGGATTCCCGCGCCACGCCGCCTCCCATGGTCAGCATGGCGGGCCGCGAATGAAATATGCATGAAACAATCGGCCGCCATGATGCGCGGCATGCGCATCCTGATGATCTCCGACGTCTACTTTCCCCGCATCAACGGCGTCTCCACTTCGATCGAGACCTTCCGCCACGCGCTGGCGGAACAGGACATCGAGGTGGATGTCGTCGCCCCGGAATATCCCGCGCCGACACCGGACCATGGCGACGACGCGCGCGTCACGCGCGTGCCGGCGCGGCGCGTGCCCTTCGATCCCGAGGACCGCCTGATGCGCCACGGTGCGCTGCGCCGCGCGCTCGCCGCCGGTCCTCGCCGGCACGATCTCGTGCATGTGCAGACGCCGTTCGCCGCGCACTATGCGGGCCTGCGGCACGCCCGCCAGCAGCGCCTGCCCTGCGTGGCCACCTACCACACGCATTTCGAGGATTACCTCCACAACTACGTGCCGGCGCTGCCGAAGGCCGCGCTGCGCGCGTTCGCGCGCAATCTGGCGCGGCGGCAGTGCAACACGCTCGACGCGGTCATCGTCCCGTCCGGCGCGATGGAGGAGACGCTCGCCGGCTACGGCGTCACCGCACCGATGCATCGCGTGCCGACCGGCATCCCGGTGGAGCACTTCAGCCCCGCTGGGCGCCGCCCGGCCGGCGCCGAGTTTCGCCGGCGTTTCGACATTCCGGCGGACCGCCGGGTCGCGCTGTTCGTCGGCCGCGCCGCGCACGAGAAAAACATCGGCTTCCTGCTCGAGGCCCTGCCCCATGCGCTGCGCGCCGCGCCCGGCCTGATGCTCGTCATCGCCGGCGAAGGACCGGCGCTGCCGGCGCTCAAGCGCCAGGCGGAAGCGCTCGGGGTGACGCCGCACGTCCGCTTCGTCGGCTATCTCGATCGCGCGCGCGAACTGCCCGGCTGCTACGCCGCCGCCGATATCTTCGTCTTCTCGTCGCGCACCGAGACGCAGGGACTCGTGCTGCTCGAGGCCATGGCGGCCGGCCTGCCGGTGCTGGCCTTCGCCGCGCTCGGCACGCGCGAGATCGTCGAGCCGCGCCGCGGCGCGTTGCCGGCCCCGCAGGAGCCGGCCGCCTTCGGCGCGGCACTCGCCACGCTCGCCAACGATGCGCCGCTGCGACGGCGCATGTCCGAAGAAGCGCATGTCTTCGTGCGCGAGTGGACGACCGAGGCCTGCGCCCGGCGCCTCGCCGAGGTGTACCGCGACGTACGGCAGCGCCATGCGGCCCGCCAGCCCGTTTGAGCTGTCACGGTTCCGTCACCGAAACTTCATGCTCCCGTAGCCTGACGACGGCAATCTCGCCGCCATGAAGGTACGCAGCCTCTTCCTTTCGGACATCCACCTCGGCACGCGCGGCTGCCAGGCGGACAGTCTGCTGGCCTTCCTGCGCGCCTACGAGGCCGACCACCTGTTCCTGCTCGGCGACATCGTCGATTTCTGGGGGATGAGCCGCTCGATCCACTGGACCGCCGCGCAGAACACCGTGGTGCAGAAGATCCTGCGGCGCGCGCGCCACGGCGAGCGGGTGATGCTGATCCCCGGCAACCACGACGAGGCGCTGCGCGAATACGTCGGCGCGCGCTTCGGCGACATCGAAGTCGCCGCCGAACACGTCCACGAGACGGCCGACGGCAAGCGCCTGCTGCTGCTGCACGGCGACGAGTTCGACCAGGTGACGCGCCATCACCGCTGGCTCGCCGTGCTCGGCGACATCGGCTACGACCTGCTGTTGCGGCTCAACGCCTGGCTCTCCTGGTGGCGGCGCACGCTGCGCATCGCCGGCTACTGGTCGCTGGCCGGTTTCGCCAAGCGCCGCGTCAAGCGCGCCGTCTCCTTCATCTTCGACTTCGAGGACGCGGTGATCCGCACCGTGCGCGAGCGCAGCCTCGACGGCGTCGTCTGCGGCCACATCCACAGCGCCTGCCTGCGCGAAGCCGACGGCCTGCTCTACATCAACTGCGGCGACTGGGTCGACAGCTGTACCGGCATCGTCGAACACCTCGACGGCCGGCTCGAACTGGTCGAATGGCGTCTGGCCGGCGCGCCGGCCGTGCCGGTCGTTCCCCTGCGCGCCGCCGCCTGAGCATGGCCGCGCCGCCGCTGGCCGTCGCCCTCGTCACCGAAACCTACCTGCCCGAAGTCAATGGCGTCGCCATGACGCTCGGCCGGCTCGCCGACGGCCTCGCCGCGCGCGGCCACCGCGTACGCATCGTGCGGCCGCGCCAGAAGCACGAGCGCACCGGCCGGCTGGCGGACGGCCAACTGCTCACGCCGGGCCTGCCGATCCCGCGCTATCCGGAACTGCGCTTCGGGCTGCCGGCCGGCGCGACGCTGCGGGCCGCCTGGCAGGAAAGGCGTCCCGACATCGTGCATATCGCCACCGAAGGACCGCTCGGTCTATCGGCGCTGGCGACCGCGCGCAGCCTCGAGATCCCGGTGCTGTCGACGTTCCACACCAACTTCCACGCCTACAGCCGCCACTACGGCATCGGCTGGCTGAAGCGCGGCATCGAACGCTACCTGCGCTGGTTCCACAACCGTACCGCCGCAACGCTGGTGCCGACGCGCGAACTGGCCGACGAACTGGTGCGGCTCGGCTTCCGCGACGTCGGCGTCCTCTCGCGCGGCGTCGATACCGTGCTGTTCAACCCGGCGCGCCGTTCCAGCGAGCTGCGCGCCGCCTGGGGCGCCGGCCCGGAAGATCCGGTCTGCCTCGTGGTCGGCCGCCTCGCGCCGGAGAAGAACCTCGAACTCGCCTTCGCCGCCTTCGCCGCGCTGCGCGCCGACCACCCGCGGGCGCGCATGGTCTGCGTTGGCGACGGCCCGCTGGCGGAGACGCTGGCGCGCCGTCATCCGGAAGCCCATTTCACCGGCGTGCGGCGCGGCGAGGATCTGGCCGCCCACTACGCCAGCGCCGACTTGTTCCTGTTTCCGAGCCTGACCGAGACCTTCGGCAACGTCGTCGGCGAAGCGCTGGCGAGCGGACTGCCGGTGGTCGCGTTCGACCACGCCGCCGCCGGCGACCTGATCGGCAACGGCTACAACGGCCAGCTGGCGGCGCCCGGCGACCGCACGGCATTCATCGCCGCCGCGCGCCGCCTCGCGGCCGGACTCGGCGGCAAGGACTGGCGCTCCGCCTGCGCCGGCAGCGTGCGCCATCTCGGCTGGGAACGCATCCACGACAGCTACGCGGCGCGGCTGCAAGGCATCGTCGCCGCGCAAGAGGTCCGCCGCAGCGAACCGCAGCGCATCTACCTGCTGCCGGACTGATGCACTGGCGGCCGTCGCGCCGCCCCGCCAGCGCCGAGTTTCTACGCCACCCCGGCGCCGTGCGCCTGCAGGTCGGCGTGATAGCTGGAACGCACCAGCGGCGCGCTGGCGCAGTTGCTGAAGCCCATCTTCGCCGCCTCGTCCGCGTACATCCTGAAGACATCAGGATGTACGTACCGGGTCACGGCCAAATGGTGGCCGGAGGGCGCGAGGTATTGGCCGATGGTGAGCATCTCGACGTCGTGGGCGCGCAGGTCGCGCATGACGTCGAGAATCTCGTCGTCGGTCTCGCCCAGGCCCACCATCAGGCCCGACTTGGTCGGGATGTGCGGCAGGCGGCGCCTGAATTCCTGCAGCAGCCTGAGCGAATGCGCGTAGTCGGCGCCGGGGCGGGCCTGCCTGTAGAGACGCGGCACGGTTTCGAGGTTGTGGTTCATCACGTCCGGCGGATCGGCGGCGAGGATGTCGAGCGCGATCTCGAGCCGGCCGCGGAAGTCGGGCACGAGGATCTCCATGGTGGTCGCCGGCGAAGCGGCGCGGATCGCGCGGATGCAGGCGGCAAAGTGGCCGGCGCCGCCGTCGCGCAGGTCGTCGCGGTCGACGCTGGTGATCACGACGTACTTGAGCTTCATCGCCGCGATGGTCTTGGCGAGCTGCTCGGGTTCCTGCGGATCGGGCGGCAGCGGCACGCCGTGGCCGACGTCGCAGAACGGGCAGCGGCGCGTGCACAGGTCGCCGAGGATCATGAAGGTGGCCGTGCCCTTGCCGAAGCACTCGCCGATGTTCGGGCAGGTGGCCTCCTCGCAGACGGTGTGCAGGCCATGGTCGCGCAAGATCGCCTTCACCTCGCCGAAGCGCGCCGCCGAATTTCCCGCCTTGACGCGGATCCATTCGGGCTTCTTCAGCGGCGCGGCCGGCACGACCTTGATCGGGATCCTGGCGGTCTTGGCTTCGCCCTTCTGTTTCTGTGTCATAACTTTTCTCTCAATTGGGCGACCAGTTTAGCGCCGACCGATTCCACTTCCGCCGCAGGGTCGAATGCGGTCAGCTGCGTGACGGCCATGCCCGCGTAGCCGCAGGGGTTGATCGCGGCGAACGGCGCCAGGTCCATCGCGACGTTGAGCGCGAGGCCGTGGTAGCTGCAGCCGTTCTTCACTTTGAGGCCGAGCGCGGCGATCTTCGCGCCATTCACATAGACGCCGGGCGCGCCCGCCAGCCGCTGCGCCGGCACGTCGTATTCCGCCAGCAGGTCGATGACGGCCTGTTCCATGCGGTTGACCAGCCCCTTGACGGTGAGGCCGCGCCGCCTGAGGTCGAGCAGCAGGTAGCAGACGATCTGGCCGGGGCCGTGGTAGGTGATCTGGCCGCCGCGGTCGATCTTCACCACCGGGATGCCGATATCCCTGAGGAGGTGTTCCGGCTTGCCGGCAAGGCCGAGCGTGAACACCGGCGGATGCTCGCACAGCCAGAGTTCGTCGGACGTGCGCTCATCGCGCCGCGTCGTGAATTCCTGCATCGCGCGCCAGGTCGGCTCGTACTCGACCCGGCCGAGCTTGCGGATTACAAAACGATCTTGACCCACGGGTGCGCGGTCAGCTCGCGGTAGAGCGCGTCCAGTTGCTGCTTCGATTCGGCGCGCACGACGCAGGTGACGGACAGGTAGTTGCCGGCCTTCGACGGACGCATCTCGACGCCTGCCGCGTCGAAGTCCGGCGCATGCTTCGTCACGACTGCCACGACGGCCTGGGCGAAGCCGTCGCGCGTCGCGCCCATGATCTTGAGTGGGAAGTCGCAGGGAAACTCCAGCAGGGTTTCCGTTTCAGCCATGGCCGCGCATCACCTCGCGCTTGAAGTCCTGGTACCAGCCGAACATCTGCGCGAACACCGGCCCCGGTTTTCCCGCCGCCCTGCCGGCGCCGATTTTCTGGCCGTCGAGCATCACGATCGGCAACACCTCCTTGGTCGAGGAAGTCAGCCACAATTCGTCGGCCGCGCGCACCTCGGCGTCGGCGATATCGCGCACCTCGGTTGTCAGCCCGTGCTTGGCGGCGAGTTCGAGCACCACGTCGTAGGTGATGCCGGTCAGCATCAGGTGGTTCCGCTGCGGTGCGAGCAGCGCGCCGTCCTTGACGACGAAGATGTTCGAGGCCGCCCCCTCGGTGAGGATGCCGTCGCGGAACAGGATCGTCTCGGCGCAGCCGGCATCCATCGCCATCTGGCGCAGCAGGCAGTTGGCGAGCAGCGAGGTGGACTTGACGTTGCAGCGCAGCCAGCGGAAGTCGGCGGCGGAAATCGCCGCGACGCCCTGCTCGCGCTGCGCGGCCGGCGGCGCGGAAAGCGGCTCGACGAGGCAGAACACAGTCGGCGTCACGGTCGCGGGGAAAGCGTGGTTGCGTACCGCCATCGGCCCGCGCGTCACCTGCAGCAGCACGGACTGGTCTTCCCATTCCGCCTGCGCGACCAGCCGCTCGACCAGCGCGCACCACTGCGCGTCGCCGAGCGGGTCGGCGAGCCGGATCGCCGCGAGGCTGCGCCGCAGGCGCGCCAGATGCTCTTCCAGCCGGAACGGCCGGCGCGAATAGACGGGCACGACTTCGTAGATGCCGTCGCCGAACAGGAAGCCGCGGTCCATCGGCGAGACGCGCGCCTGCTCGAGCGGCAGAAATTCGCCGTTGAGATAGCAGGTGCTCATTGGAACCAGAGCTTCACGGCGTCCCAGGCACGGCCGAGGATGCCGGCCACCGGCACGTCGGCGAGTGCGACGAGCGGATATTCGCCGTAGGGCTTGCCGTCCAGCGTCAGGCGCAGGGTCGCGACTTCGTCGCCCTGCTTGACGGGCGCGATCAGCGGCTGCCGGCTATGGACCTCGCCCTTGAGGCGGTCGCTGCCGGCCACGCCCTTCGGCAGCGAGAGCACGAAGTCCGCGGCGAAGCCGGCGCCGACCGTGTTCTCGGCACCCTTGTAGATCTTGAGCCGGGAAAGCGCCTGGCCCTTGTCGTAGAGCTTGACGGCGTCGAAGGCGCGCGCGCCGTAGTGCAGCAGCGCGAGGGTCTCCTGCGCGCGCGCCTGGTCGGACGCGGTGCCGAGCACGACGGCGGTCAGGCGCCGCGCCCCGTCCTGGCGCGAGGCGATCAGGCAGAAGCCGGCGGTTTCCGTATGCCCGGTCTTCACGCCGTCGATCGCGCTGTCGGCCCAGAGCAGACGGTTGCGATTCGGCTGCTTGATCTTGTTCCAGGTGTAGTCCTTGGCCTTGTAGAGCTGGTAGTCCTGGGGGAAATCGCGGATCAGCGCGGTCGTCAGGCGCGCCAGATCGGCCGCCGTGGTCATGTGCGCCGGATCGGGCAGGCCGGTGGCGTTCACGTAATGCGTGTCGGTCAGGCCGAGCCGCTTCGCCTCGGCGTTCATCAGGTTGGCGAAGGCCTCCTCGCTGCCGGCGACGGCTTCGGCGAGCGCGATGGTCGCGTCGTTGCCCGACTGGACCACCATGCCGGCGATCAGCTGTTCGACGGTCACCGTCTGCTTCGGGTCGATGAACATGCGCGAGCCGATCGCCTTCCACGCCTTGACCGAGACCGGCACGACCTGGTCGCGCTTGAGCTTGCCGTCGCGCAGCGCGGCGTAGACCACGTAGGACGTCATGATCTTGGTCAGCGAGGCCGGCTCGACCTTCATGTCCGGATTCTGCGCGGCGAGCACCTGGCCGCTGGTCTGGTCGATCAGGAGCCAGGAACGGGCGGCGAGCGCCGGCGGCGGTTCGTTGGCGCGGATGCCGCCGCTCAGGCAAAGCAGGGCGAGCAACAGGGAAAGGAAGCGCATCTGTTTTCTGTGGTCTGTCGGGGGGAGGGGAGCGGAAATTATACCGCCCGCGCCGCGGCCCCTTTTTCGCGCGCCCCTATTTGACCAGCACGCTGGGCAGGCCGAAGGCGATCTTCAACTGCTCGGCGACGCGGCGCGCTTCCGCGACGTCGGCCCACGGGCCGAGCTGCAGGCGGTGCAGGCTGCCGCTGCTGCGCACCACCAGCTTGGCGCCGAGTTCGCCGAGATCCCGGTAGAGCTTGGCCTTGAGCGATTCGGCGTTGTCGCGGCTGGCGAAGGCGCCGAGCTGCAGGAAGTGTCCGCTGCGGTCCTGCAGATCCTCGAGCACAACGGCCCTGTTCTCTTCCGCCACAAGCGGTGGAGGCGGCGCGGCGGCGAGGTCGGCCCCCGTCGGCGGGACGGGAGCCGGCGCGCCGGGCAGCACGCTCTCGACGACCACCGTGCCGCTGCCGTTGTCGACGATGCCGAGCTTCCAGGCGGCCGCGTAGGAGAGGTCGATCAGGCGGTCGTGCAGGAAGGGGCCGCGGTCGTTGACGCGCACCACCACCGACCGGCCGGAGTCGGGTCCGGCGTTCACCCGCGTGACGCGCACGTAGGAAGGGATCGGCAGGGTCGGATGCGCCGCCGTCATGCCGAACATGTCGTAGACCTCGCCGCTCGATGTCTTCTGGCCATGGTAGCGCCGGCCGTACCAGCTGGCCGTGCCGCGCTGCTGGTAGCCGGCGGCGGACTGCAGCGGCAGGTAATCGCGGCCGAGCACCGCATAGGGCCGGTTGGCGAAACGGTGCAGCGGCTCCGTGCGCGGCACGGCATCGGGGATCACGGCGAGGTCCACGCTCGTGTCGAGCGGGCCGTCGTCGAGGTAGAAGCCGCCGCCGCGCTTCGTCACGACGGCCGGCCTCTTCTCCGCAATACTCGGCGCTGGCGAGGCGGCGCCCGGTCCCTCGGCGACGGGACGCGGTGGCTGCCCGCCGCAGGCGGCGAGCAGCAGGACGAATGGCAAGAGGGCGTATTTGTTCATTTCTGGACCAGCATGCGGTTTTTCTGGATCGACATCAGGATGCCGATGCCGAGACACAGCGTCACGAGCGCGGTGCCGCCGTAGCTGATGAAGGGCAGCGGCACGCCCACGACAGGCAAAATCCCGGAAACCATGCCCATGTTGACGAAGGCGTAGGTGAAGAAGATCAGCGTGATCGCGCCCCCCAGCAGCCGGGCGAACAGCGTCGCGGCGTTGGCGGCGATCTGCAGGCCGCGGCCGATCAGCAGCGCGTAGAGCACCAGCAGCACCAGGTTGCCGAGCAGGCCGAACTCCTCGGAAAAGACCGCGAAGATGAAGTCGGTGTGGCGCTCGGGGATGAACTCGAGCTGCGCCTGGGTGCCCTGGCCCCAGCCCTTGCCGAGGATGCCGCCCGAGCCGATCGCGATCGTCGACTGGATGATGTGGAAGCCCTTGCCGAGCGGATCCCTCTCCGGGTCGAGCAGCGTCAGGATGCGCTGGCGCTGGTAGTCGTGCAGCAGGTTCCAGGCGAAGGGCGCGGCCGCGCCGGCCGCCGCCGCCAGGCCGATGATCACCTTCCACGGCAGGCCGGCGAGGAAGATCACGAAAAAGCCGGCGGCGAGCACGAGGATCGCGGTGCCGAGATCGGGCTGTCGGGCGATCAGCGCCACCGGCACGAGCAGGATCGCGGTGGCGACCGCATAGTCGCGCAGGCGCAGCAGCGCCTCGTGCTTCTGGAAGTACCAGGCGAGCATCAGCGGCATGGCGATCTTCATCAGCTCCGACGGCTGGATGCGCATGAAGCCGAGGTTGAGCCAGCGCCGCGCGCCCTTCGAGATGTCGCCGAACAGGGCCACGGCGACCAGCAGCAGCAGGCCAGCCAGATAGACCGGCAGCGCGAGGTGCATCAGCCGCTGCGGCGGCACCTGCGCCGCAACGCGCATGACGGCGAGCGCGACGGCCAGGTTGACGAACTGGGCCGTCATGCGTTCCGGCGAAGCGCTGGCCATGGCGATCAGGGCGGTGAGCAGCAGCAACCCGGTGAAGGCCATCAGCGGGCCATCGATCGGGGCGACCAGCTTGATCCAGAGGGTCTTGATCATTCCTCGTCCGCCTCCTTCGCCTCCTCGTCCGCCGGCGCGGCGCCCGGCGGCAGCTTGCCGAGCAGATAGTAGTCGAGCACCTGGCGCGCGATCGGCGCGGCCGCCTGGGCGCCGAAGCCGCCGTTCTCGACCAGCACCGCCAGCGCGATCTTCGGCGCGTCGGCCGGCGCGAAGGCGATGTACAGCGCATGGTCGCGCAGGTGGGCCTGCATGTGCTCCGTCTTGTGCTCGACCCCTTTGTACGAGAACACCTGCGCCGTGCCGGTCTTGCCGGCGGCGACGTAGCCGGCATCCTTGAAGGCGCGCGCACCGGTGCCCTCGGTGTTGACGCCGACCATCGCGCGCTTGATCACGTCGATGTGCTCCTGCTTGAGCGGCAGCGTGCGCAGCGGCTGCGGCTCGATGAAGGTCTTGGCGCCGGTCTTCGTGTCGGTGATGTGGTTGACCAGGTGCGGGCGGAACATCACGCCGTCGTTGGCGAGCGTCGCGGTGGCCTGCGCCAGCTGGATCGGCGTGTAGGCATTGTAGCCCTGGCCGATGCCGATGCTGATGGTCTCGCCGGCGTACCATTTCTGCTGCTCCGGTTTCTTGAAGCGCTTGCGCTTCCAGGCCGGCGACGGCAGCACCCCCTCCGACTCGCCCTCGATGTCGATGCCGCTGCGGCTGCCGAAGCCGAACTGCGCCATGAAGCCGGCGATATTGTCGATGCCCATGTCGTTGGCGAGCATGTAGTAGTAGGTGTCGCAGGAGACGACGATGGACTTGTACATATCGACCATGCCATGCCCGCCCTTCTTGTCGTCGCGGAAGGTATGGTTGCCGAAGGTGAAGAAGCCCGGATCGGCGATCGCCTGCTCGGGCCGGCGCTTGCCGAGCGTCAGCGCGCCGAGCGCCATGAACGGCTTGAAGGTCGAGCCGGGCGGATAGGCGCCGTTGAGCGCACGGTTGACCATCGGCTTGTCCGGCGAGTTGTTGAGCGCCTCCCAGTCGGCGGCCGCGATGCCATCGACGAACAGGTTCGGATCGTAGTTCGGCACCGACACCAGCGCGAGGATGCCGCCGGTGGCCGGCTCGATCGCCACCAGGGCGCCCCTGCGGTCGCCGAAGGCCTGTTCGGCGATCTCCTGCAGCTTCGCGTCGAGCGTCAGCGTCAGGTTGTTGCCGGCCACCGGCGCGGTGCGCGCCAGCGTGCGCACCGGCCGGCCGCCGGCATCGACCTCGACCTGCTCGAAGCCGGTGGTGCCGTGCAGCTCGAACTCGTAATGCTGCTCGAGGCCGGTCTTGCCGAAATGGTCGGTGCCGCGGTAGTTGTTCTCCGCCTCGCGTTCCTCGATCCGCCCCAGGTCGCGCTCGGTGATGCGGCCGATGTAGCCGAGCACGTGCGCGGCGAAGGCGCCGCGCGGATACTGACGGAACAGACGCGCCTTGATGTCGACGCCGGGAAAGCGGAAGCGCCGCGCGATGAACTTCGCCACCTCCTCGTCGGTCAGCCGCGTCCTGATCGGCAACGATTCGAAGCGCTTGCTCTCTTCCATGAGCTTCTTGAAGCGCTTGCGGTCCTTCGCCTCAATGGCGATGAAATCGGCGAGCCGATCGATCGTCGCCTCGAGATCCTTCACCTGTGTCGGCGTGATTTCCAGGGTGTAGGC
>DDXW01000055.1 GCA_002347285.1 Rhodocyclaceae bacterium UBA2250
GGCTTCGGCGCCGAGGATTTCGCCCGTTCGCATCCCGGCGGCGCGCTGGGCAGGAAACTGCTCACCCATGTGCGCGACGTGATGCGCAGCGGCACCGAGATGCCCGTCATCGGCGAGCAGGCGACCTTCGCCGCCGCCCTGCTGGAGATGACCCGCGCCGGCATGGGCATGGTGATCATGACCGACGCCGCCGGCAAGGCCAGCGGCATCTTCACCGACGGCGACCTGCGCCGCGCCATCGAACGCTTCGGCGACCTGCGCAAGCTGATGATCGCGGAAGTGATGACGCGCAATCCCCGCAGCATTGCACCGGAGCGGCTCGCCGTCGAGGCCGTCGAGATGATGGAGCGCTTCAAGACCCTCGTGCTGCCGGTCACCGACGCCGACGGCCGGTTGCTCGGCGCGCTCAACATGCACGACCTGTTCCGCGCCAAGGTGGTCTGATGGATTGCGCCGCCCACGCCGCCAAAGTCCGCCTGATGGGCTTCGACATCGACGGCGTGATGACCGACGGCCACCTTTACTTCGGCCCCGAGGGTGATTTCTGCAAGGCCTTCTTCAGCCGAGACGGTCTCGGCCTCAAGATGCTGGCGAAGTCCGGCGTCAAGCTCGCCATCATCACCGGCCGCGACTCGCCCATCGTCACCCGGCGCGCCGCCAATCTGGGCATCGGCCTGGTGCTGCAGGGCATCGAAGACAAGCGCGCGGCCATGGCCTCGCTGCTGGCCCGCGAAAATCTCGCTTTCGACCAGTGCGGCTACATGGGCGACGACCTGATCGACCTGCCCCTGCTACGCGTCTGCGGCTTTTCGGCGACCGTCCCCGACGGCCATGCGCTGGTGCGCCAGAACGTCTGCTACGTCGCCCGCGCCCCCGCCGGCGCCGGTGCGGTACGCGAAGTCTGCGAATTCATCCTGCGCGCCCAGGGCAGCTGGGAGCGGGTCATGGCGCCCTATCTGACCTGAAGCGGCCGGCAATGTCCGCCAGAACCCATACCGGCACCGCGCTGTTTCCCTTGCTGCTGGTCGGCTTGCTGGCCGGGATGACCTATTGGCTCGACCTGGCCTCGCGTCCGCAGTCGCTCGGCGGCGACGGGAAAGCCCGCCATGATCCGGATTACATCGTCCAGAAATTCGATGTGCGGCGCTTCGACCCGGCGGGCGCCCTCCAGCACACGCTGGTGGCCGACGAAATGCGACACTATCCGGACGACGACAGCACGGTCGTTCTGGCGCCGCGGCTGACCTACCACCGGACGCCGCCCACCTACGTGAGCGCACGCGAAGCGCGGATCGACAGCGAAGGCAAGCATGTCGAGCTGATCGACGACGTGCGCGTCACCCGCACCGGCGTCGGCGGCAAGCCGGACAGCGTGCTGACGACGGCGCGCCTCCATGCCTGGCCCGACGACGAGATCGCCCGGACGGACGTGCCGGTCACGATCACGCAGGGCCGATCGCGCGTCGATGGCAGCGGTCTGAAGGTCAACAGCAAATTGGAAAGCTATGTGCTGGAAGGCCCGGTTCGTGGCATATTCTTCCGCGACCGCAGCACGATGGCCGCGGCGCCGGCAGTCGCCGCGCCCGCCAAACCGGCCCGCGCGGCAACGGCGATGCCGAAGGCGAAACCGAAAGCCAAGCCCGTCGCGAAGCCGAAACCGAAACCCGTATCGAAACCCAAATCCGGTCGCTGACATGAATATCACCGCGCGCAAACTGCTGTTCACCACCCTTCTCGCCATCCTCGCCGGCCCCGCGCTGGCGGAACGCGCCGACCGCGACAAGCCGGTCCACCTCGAGGCGGCGCGCGTCACCGTCGATGACATCAAGCGCGTGCATATCTTCGAGGGCAACGTCGTCCTGACCCAGGGAACCCTGTCGATCCGCACCGCCAAACTCGTCGTCACCCAGGATGCCGAGGGCTTCCAGAAAGGCGTGGCGACCGGCGGCGAGGGCGGCCTGGCCCGTTTCCGCCAGAAGCGGGAAGGCAAGGACGAATACATCGAGGGCGAGGGCGAACGCATCGAATACGACTCGCGCAGCGAGAAGGCGGAGTTCTTCAACCGTGCCTTCGTCAAGAGCGGCATGGACGAGGTGCGCGGCCATTACATCTTCTACGACGGCAAGACCGAGCAATACCTGGTCACCTCGACTCCCGGCGCGAGCCCGGCCAGCAAGGAAGGACGCGTCACCGCGATCATCCAGCCGAAGAACGCGAAGGCGGCGCCCGCCGCACCGCCCTCATCCCCGGCAGCCAACTAAGACCTTCCACCATCTCCGATCAGGAGTGTGCAGGGCAGCAATTTCACGTCCCAACCATGGGCAAAGATGTCAAATTTCGGTGGCCGGCAACCAAAAAATAACGCAACCAATTGATAATTAATTGATTTATATTTTTGCCACTTTTTTGCTGCAATGCACAAAAAAGTGCTTGACTTCGAGAGTTCGATCCCTATAATTGAGTTCATTGATGCACTGCACCATTCCGCAACTCAATCCCTGCATTACCCAATTTAGGAGATCGCCATGTACACGACCCCCGAACAATTCGCCGGCGCCAACAAAGCCAACGTCGAAACCCTGCTGACCATCGCCAACACCGCGTTCGCCAGCGCCGAGCGCCTTGCCGCCCTGAACCTGAACACCGCCCGCATCCTGCTCGAAGACAGCGTCAACAACGCCAAGGCCCTGCTGGCCGCCAAGGACGTGCAGGAACTGGTGAGCATGCAGTCCGCCCTGGCCCAGCCCGCCTTCGAGAAGGCCGTCGCCTACTCGCGCAGCGTCTATGAGATCGCCTCGCAGACCCAGGACGAGTTCTCCAAGATCTTCGACAGCCAGTACGTCGAGCTGAACAAGAACGTCTCCAACGTGCTGGACAAGGCCGCCAAGAGCGCCCCGGCCGGTTCCGACGTCGCCGTCGCCGCCGTCAAGTCGGCGATCGCCGCCGCCAACTCGGCCTACGAGACGATGAACAAGGCCGCCAAGCAGGTCGCCGAGATGGCCGAAGCGAACGTCGCCGCCGCGACCTCCGCGACCGTCAAGGCCGTCGGCGCCGCCCAGAAGGCCAAGAAGGCCGCCTGAACCAGCTGCTCCGGCTTGCTGAGCCGTAACGATTTTTTGTCTCCTCCTCCGGTTCCGCAATGGAACCGTTCAGCCCCAGCCCCAAGGCTGGGGCTTTTTTTGGCGAGGCGGCGCCGCCTCGCCAGCGCCGGGTTTTCACTTGCAGTCGAATTGGTAACCCAAGGCGGCAACCCCCGCCTTCAGCACCTCGATCGTCCGGGCCACCTGCTGCGGCGCGCCGCGCACACCGAGTTCGACGTGGCGCCGCACCGTCTCGCTGCCGAAGCTCGGCAGGCTGAAGACGACGATGCCGGGAAAATCCGCCTCCGTCTGGCGCATCAGGTCGAGCATCGTGCCTTCGAGGCCATCCCAAACCAGGATCGCCGCTTCGGTTTCGGCGTTCTGGCGGAAGTCATCGGCGTAGCAGGTGTCGAGCACCCACTCGGCCATCGGCCAGGCCATCTGCGGAAAGCCGGGCAGGAAGTGGTGATCCCAATAGCTGAAACCCGGAATGCGGTTGAACGGATTCGGGATGATGCGGCTGCCTCGAGGAACCGTTCCCAACTCCAGACGCGCCGCAGTCACCGGCTGGCCCATCTCGGCCATGCGCGCGCGGATCTCGCGCTCGGCGTCCGGATTGAGTTCGAGCGGAACGTCGGCGGCGGCGGCCGCCGCCTGCCGGGTATGGTCGTCGGGCGTGACGCCGATGCCGCCGCAGGAAAACACCACGTCGCCGGAGGCGAGCGTGCGCTTGAAGGTTTCGATCAGGCGCGGCCGCTCGTCGCCCAGGTACTCCGCCCAGGACAGATGCAGCCCGCGTGCGGTGAATATTTCGATGAACCTGGCCAGATGCTTGTCCTGGCGCTTGCCGCGCATGATCTCGTCGCCGATGACGATCAATCCGTAGCTTCTCATACCGACACCCCTCGCTCCCGGCGCAACTCCCGCAGGCCGCCGAGGCACAGATGGACGAACAGCACCGCCGTGAAGGCCGGCGCGAACAAATTGAGCAGCGGCACGTAGGACGCCAGCGCCCCGACCAGTCCGCCGAGATACAGGCCGCCGCGCTCGCGTTGCACGAGCATGGCGCGCTCATCCGGCTGCGCGTGCTCGGCCAGCGCGTCGAAGCGGAAGGCGCGCTGGTTGAGCCAGGCCGCCCAGAACAGCGGCAGCACCAGGATCATGCCCGGCACCAGCAGCAGCGGCAGCGTGACGAGCCAGCCGGCGACGAAGATCGCGCCCGCCGCCAGCGTGTTGGCGAGGCTGCCCCAGAACGCCGCGCCGGCCGAGCCCTGGCGCGAGACGTCGGGATAGTCGCGCGCGGCGATCAGCGTCATCATGCGCGGCAGCGCGAACACGGCGACCAGCAGCAGCGTCGTGAAATAGACCAGCGGCACGAAGGCGAGGAAGACGGCGACCTGCGCCAGCCAGGGACCGGCCCACGCCAGCCAGCTCCAGTCGGGCAACTGCGCGACGACCCACGCGGTGGCGGGCTGCCAGACGGACCAGGCGACCGCGAACCAGCACAGGAAGGCGACGAGCGGCGGCCAGAGCGCGTGGAACAGCATTTCCGGCCGGGCGAGGTCGCGTCCCGCACGCAACACCTGCCTGAAAAATTCCCCTGCATCGAGACTCATCGCGGCCGTCCTTCCCACATCTTCTGCAAGCGTTTCACCGAGACCGGGCTCGGCGTCCTCAACTCCTGGGCGAACAGCGCGACGCGCAGCTCTTCCAGCAGCCAGCGGTATTCTTCCAGAAACGGGTCGCCGTTGCCGCCCTTGCGCGCCTGCGCCCACTCGCGCTCCCACGGCCGGGCCAGCGCCTGCCAGTCGGCCAGCAGCCGCGCATCGCGTACGGCATCGTTGCGCGCCTTGTCGAGACGCAGCCCGATCGCTTTCAGGTAGCGCGGAAAGTGCTGCAGGCGCTCGAACGGCGTGGCGACGACGAAGCGCTTCGGCATCAGTTCAGCCAGCTGGGACGCAATGTCGGCGCCGGCCTGCGGGAAAGCCTTTTGCGCGGCAGCGAGCTTCCTCTGCACGACCGCGTATTCGGCGAGGATCGCGCCGAGCAGCCGCGCGACCTCCTGCGCCACCAGCCCGACGCGGTCCTTGGCCTGGGCCACGCGCGCATCGAAAGAGGCATCGCCCTCGGCCAGCGGCTCGGCGAGGCAGGTGCGCTCCAGCGTCACGGCGGCGATCTGCGCCTTCAATTCGCTCTCGGAGCCGAACGGCAGGAACTGCATCCCCAGCTCGCGCGGCAGGCTCTTCTCGACGAACTTGAACTGCTCGCGCAGCGCGGCCGCGAACCGGCCGCGCAGGTCGACGCGCTGGATCTCCGCCGCCTTCTCCTCGGACGGCGCGGCGAATTCTCCATAGTCGGCGCGCAGTTCGGCCAGGTTGCGCGACATCGCCAGCGTCGCGCCGTGCTCGTCGAGCAGGCGCAGGTTCATGAACAGATGCGGGCGCAGCTCGCCGGGACGCAGCGCGTCGATGGGCAGCTTCAGCGCGATCTTTTCCTCGATCGCGCGCGTCAGCGCCTTCGCCAGCGACTCGTCGAGGTCATGTTCGGCGTCGCAGAACGTCTCGGCGAAGCCGTCGAGCGGCTGGCAGCGGTGGCGGTACTTCTGCGGCAGCGTCTTCAACAGCGCGACGACCTTTTCCTTGAGCAGGCCGGGCACCAGCCATTCCAGGCGCGTGGCGGGCACCTGGTTGAGCGCCTCGAGCGGCAGCGCCAGCGTCACGCCGTCGTCGGCGCTGCCCGGGTCGTGCTTGTAGGCGAGCTTGCACTGGCGGCCGCCGAACCCGAACTGCGGCGGAAAGGCGTCGGTGGTGATGCCCGCCGCCTCGTGGCGCATCAGCTGCTCCTTCTCCAGGAACAGCAGCTTCGGATTTTCCTGCTCCGCCTCGCGCCGCCACTTGTCGAAGGCGGCCAGCGTCGTGATGCCCTCGGGCACGAGCGCGTCGAAGAAGGCGAACACCAGCGCGTCGTCGACCAGCACGTCGGGCCGGCGCGACTTGTGCTCGAGGCGCTCGATCTCCGCCTTGAGCTTCTGGTAGTGCTGCAGGAACCTCCACTTCTTCAGCCACTCGTCCGTCACCTGGCCTTCGACCAGCGCGCCGCGGATCAGCAGCTCGCGCGCCAACTTGGGATCCTTCGGGCCATAGTGGATGCGCCGCTTGGCATGCAGCGTCAGTCCGTGCAGGGTGACGCGCTCCCAGGCGACCACCTGCCCGGCGTTCTTTTCCCAGTGCGGTTCGTAGACATGCTTGCGCAGCAGATGCGCGCCGACCTGCTCCAGCCATTCCGGCTCGATTTTCGCGATGCAGCGTGCGAACAGGCGCGAGGTCTCGACCAGCTCGGCCGCGACGATCCAGCGGCCCGCCTTCTTGACCAGCGCCGAGCCGGGATGGATGAAGAACTTGATGCCGCGCGCGCCGAAATAGTTCTTGTCTTCCTCGTTGATCAGGCCGATGTGGCCGAGCAGGCCGGTCAGCAGCGCCTTGTGGATCGCATCGTAGGATGCGGCGACCTGGTTCTCCTTCCAGCCGTGCTCGTGGCAGAGCGTCATCAGCTGGCCATGCACGTCGCGCCACTCGCGCAGCCGCAGCCAGTTGATGAAGTGCTGTCGGCACCAGGTTTTCTGTTTGCTCGACGACTCGTGCTTCCACACTTCGTCGGCGGCGTTCCACAACTTCAGATAGGACAGAAATTCCGACTTCTCGTCCTTCCATTTCGCGTGGGCCTGGTCGGCCCCTCCACCACGTTCGGCCTGCTCCTGCGGCCGGTCGCGCGGGTCCTGCACCGAAAGGGCGGCGGCGATGACCAGCGTCTCCCCGAGGCAGCCGAGATCGCGCGCGGCGAGGATCATCCGGCCGATCTTCGGATCGAGCGGCAGCTTGGCCAGTTCGCGGCCGACGGGGGTCAGTTCCTTGCTCGTCTCGTCGATGGCGCCGAGTTCGCCGAGCAGCGCATAGCCGTCCGCGATCATGCGCGGCGCCGGCCGTTCGAGGAAGGGGAAGTCCTCGACGTCGCCGAGGTGCAGCGACTTCATGCGCAGGATCACGCCGGCCAGCGAGGAGCGCAGGATCTCCGGATCGGTATAGGGTGTGCGCTTGCCGAAGTCCTCCTCCGAGTAGAGGCGGAAGCAGACGCCCGAGGAGACGCGTCCGCAGCGGCCGGCACGCTGGCTGGCAGCGGCACGCGAGATGTTCTCCACCTGCAGCTGCTCGACCTTGTTGCGGTGGCTGTAGCGCTTGACGCGGGCGAGTCCGGTGTCGATCACGTAGCGGATGCCGGGCACCGTCAGCGAGGTCTCGGCGACGTTGGTCGCCAGCACCACGCGCCTGCCCTGATGCGGCGCGAACACGCGTGATTGTTCCTGCGCCGTCTGGCGCGCGAACAGCGGCAGGATCTCGAGTCCCGGCGGGTGGTGTTTCCTGAGCGCCTCCGCCGCCTCGCGGATCTCGCGCTCGCCGGGCAGGAATACCAGCACGTCGCCGGGGCCGGTGCGGTGCGCCTCGCTGACCGCATCGACGATGGCATCGTTCAGGTCGGCATCCTTGCGGTCGTCGAAAGGCCGCCAGCGCGTCTCGATGGGGTAGAGCCGGCCCGAGACCTCGATCACCGGCGCATCGCTGAAGTGCCTTGAAAACCGCTCGGCGTCGAGCGTCGCGGAAGTCACGATCAGCTTGAGGTCGCGCCGCCTCGTCAGCACCGACTTCAGATAGCCGAGCAGGAAGTCGATGTTGAGCGAGCGTTCGTGCGCTTCGTCGATGAGGATGGTGTCGTACTGCCTGAGCAGCGGATCGGTCTGCGTCTCGGCCAGCAGGATGCCGTCGGTCATCAGCTTGATGTAGCTTTCGGACGAAGTGCGGTCGGTGAAGCGGATCTTGTAGCCGACGTATTTCCCCAGCTCCGATTTCAGTTCCTGCGCGATGCGGCTCGCGGTGGCGCGCGCGGCGATGCGGCGCGGCTGGGTATGGCCGATCAGGCCGCGCAGGCCCCGGCCGAGTTCCAGGCAAATCTTCGGCAGCTGGGTGGTCTTGCCCNNGATCGCCGCCGCGATCTCGGCGCGGCGCGCGTTGACCGGCAGCGCCTCGTCGTAGGCGATGGCCGGGCGAGCGGCGCGGCGGATTTCCGGATCGAACTTCATGTCAGAACGGCGGCGGACTGAAGAACTCGACCGGCCGGCCGTCCTCCGGATGGAACAGGGCGAGCGCCGTCGCGTGCAGCCGCATGCGCTCCGCCGGCTGGCCGTAGAGCGGGTCGCCGACGATCGGGTGACCCAGCGCAGCCAGATGCACGCGCAGCTGGTGCGAGCGGCCGGTCACCGGCGCCAGCTCGACGCGCGTGGTGTCGCGCGCCGCATCGTAGCCGGCGGCGCGCCAGCGCGTGCGGCTCGGCCTGCCATGCACGGGATCGACCCTGCTCTTCGGCCGATTGTGCCAGTCGACGCTCAACGGCAGGTCGATCTCGCCTTCTCCTTCCAGGCGGCCGATCACGCAAGCGCAGTAACGCTTCCCCACCCTGCGCTCCTCGAACGACCGGTTCAGGCGGCGCTGCGCCTCGGCAGTGCGCGCGAAGCAGATCAGCCCCGAGGTATCCATGTCGAGCCGATGCACGATCAGGGCATCGGGATAGCGCTGCTGGACGCGGGCGCTGAGGCAGTCCTGCTTGTCCGGCCCCCGCCCCGGCACGGCCAGCAGGCCGGCCGGCTTTTCGGCGACGATCAGCGCGGCATCGACGTGCAAAAAGATTGGTTCCATGAAACTCGGCGCTGGCGGGGCGGCGGGAAAAGTTACTGAGCGAGCTTGTGGATGGTGAAGATGCCCAGCCCGGTCATCGCCAGCGAGCCGAACAGGTGCAGCGCCGCCGCCCCCGCCGCCCAGCCGTAGCGGGCGTTCTGGATCAGATGCACGACCTCGGCGGAGAAGGTCGAGAAGGTGGTCAGCGCACCGAGGAAGCCGGTGACGAAGAACAGCTTGAGTTCCGGCGGCAACTCGACGTTGATGTGGAACACCGCCCCCGCCGCGCCGACCAGATAACCGCCGAGCAGGTTCGCTGCCAGCGTGCCGAGCGGCATGGCGACGAAGACCGGGTTGAGCCAGAGGCCCAGGCCGTAGCGCAACCAGGCGCCGAGCACGGCGCCGACCCCGATGGCGAGAAAGGCGGCGAAGTTCATGGGGCCGCATTCTACGGTGCGACGGTAGAATTGGGCTTTTGCATCAAGCGCCTGCCGATCATGGCCGAACCCGAAAACAAAGTCTCGAACTTCATCCGCAACCTCATCGACGCCGACCTCGCCGCCGGCAAGCATGCGAGCATCCGCACCCGCTTCCCGCCGGAGCCGAANNGACACCAACCCGGAGAAGGAGGAGCAGGAATACGTCGACTCGATCATCGACGCCGTGCATTGGCTGGGCTGGGACTGGGGGAAGAACCAGTTCTTCGCCTCGAACTATTTCCAGCAGATGTACGGCTTCGCCGAAAAACTGATCGAGGCCGGCCACGCCTACGTCGATTCGC
>DDXW01000058.1 GCA_002347285.1 Rhodocyclaceae bacterium UBA2250
GTCATCCTCATCAAGCTCGCCGACCGGCTGCACAACATGCGCACCCTCGACGCGGTGCGCCCGGAAAAGCGCCGGCGCATCGCGCGCGAGACGCTCGAGATCTACGCGCCGATCGCCAACCGGCTCGGCCTCAACACGCTGTACCGCGAGCTGCAGGAGCTGGCTTTCCGCAACCTGCATCCGATGCGTTACCGCGTGCTGGCCAAGGCGGTGCGCGCGGCGCGCGGCAACCGCCGCGAAGTGGTCGGCCGCATTCTCGAGGCGATCCAGCAGCGTCTGCCAGAGTGGCATATCGATGCCGAAATCATGGGGCGCGAGAAGCACCTGTTCGGCGTCTACCGCAAGATGCGCGACAAGCACCTGACGTTTTCGCAGGTGCTCGACATCTACGGCTTCCGCATCGTCGTCGCCGACGTGCCGACCTGCTACCTGGCGCTCGGTGCGCTGCACGGCCTCTACAAGCCGGTGCCGGGCAAGTTCAAGGACTACATCGCGATCCCCAAGGCGAACGGCTACCAGTCGCTGCACACGACGCTGATCGGCCCCTACGGCACGCCGGTCGAGCTGCAGATCCGCACGCGCGAGATGCACCACATCGCCGAGAGCGGCGTCGCCTCGCACTGGCTCTACAAGGACGAGCAGTCGCTCTCCGAGCTGCAGCGCACCACCCACCAGTGGCTGCAGTCGCTGCTCGAACTGCAGATGGCGTCCGTCGATTCCGCCGAGTTCCTCGAGCACGTCAAGGTCGACCTGTTCCCCGGCGAGGTCTATGTGTTCACGCCGGCCGGCAAGATCCTCTCGCTGCGGCGCGGCGCGACGGCGGTGGATTTCGCCTACGCCGTGCATACCGACATCGGCAACCGCTGCATCGCCTGCCGCATCAATCACGAGCACATGCCGCTGCGCACCGAACTGCGCAACGGCGACCGCGTCGAGATCATCACCGCGCCGAACGCCGCGCCGAATCCGAACTGGCTCGGCTTCGTCAAGACCGGCAAGGCGCGCGCGCAGATCCGCCATTTCCTCAAGACCCGGCAGAACGAGGAGTCGGCCGCGCTCGGCGAGCACCTGCTCGCCCAGGCATTGCACGGCCTCGGCCATCGGCTCGAGGAACTCGGCAGCGCCGCCTGGCAGCGCTTCCTGCGCACGTTCTCGGGCAAGACGCAGCAGGAGGTGCTCACCGACATCGGGCTCGGCAAGCGCCTGCCGGCGATCGTCGCGCGCCGCCTGCTCGACGGCCGCGCCTCGGGCGGGCCGGTGGCGCAAAGCGCCGGCGCCATCCGCATCCAGGGCAGCCAGGGGATGGCGATGCAACTGGCGCGCTGCTGCCGGCCGATCCCCGGCGACCCGATCATCGGCGTGATCCGCGCCGGCGAGGGGCTGATCGTGCATACCCACGACTGTCCGAGCCTGCGCAGCAGCAAGGTCGCGCGGGGCCCGGGCGGCAGCCGGGAGTGGGTCGATGTCGAATGGGACCCGCGCGCCGTCGGGCCGTTCGAGGTGCTGATCAAGGTGGTCGCGCAGAACTCCCCGGGCGTGCTGGCGCGCCTCGCCGCCACGATCGCGGAACACGACTCGAACATCGCCGACGTGCATATGGATGCCGATACCGGCGCGACCACGGCGCTCTACTTCACCCTGCAGGTCGGCGGCCGCATCCATCTCGCGCGCATCCTGCGCAGCCTGCGCCACCTGCCCGCGGTAACGCGCATCACCCGCCTCAAGGAAGACTACCCCAACCGCAACTGAACCAACCGCAACTGAAGGAAACTGAAGGAGGAACGATGGCTTACGAATCCGAACATACCCGCTTCATGCGCGAGTGGCTGCAGCAGCATCCGGAGGAGCGCGGCGTGCAGCAGAGCGGGCGCGCGCTGTGGTGGGACCGCGGCACCCGCGATCTCGACGAGCAGGCGCGTCTCGCCGCCGCACAGGTACCGCAGAAGCCTTACTACTACGACGTGAACTGACTTTCCGGGCGGCTCCGCGCCGCCTCGCCAGCGCCGAGTTTCTTTTCCGAGCGCCGGACTCGACATTCGGATTTCTTGATACCCATCAATCCATTCAGGGGGCGCGGCTCCTAGGATGTGCGAATCGACAAACCCACAAAATTTTTAGGGTAGTTTGGTTCGCGCATGAATATCTCCAGCATCGTCGTCATTCCCCATCCCGACCGCGTCGCGGCAGTACAGGAGGCGCTGCGGAAAATCGACGGCGTCGAAGTACATGGGGTTTCCCCGGAGGGGAAGATGGTCGTCACCATCGAGACGGCCGACGATCGCGCGACCACCGACACTTTCGAATTGATCAGCCGGCTGGACGGCGTGCTGTCGGCGTCCATGGTCTTTCACCAGCTTGAAACCGATCCGGAAACGGAAATCTCAGTGAAGGCGTAGCCGTCAGGCCATGCCGCAACGACAAGGAGGTCTGCAATGAAACTGACTCGGCGTGAATTCATCAAGGCGAACGCGGTGGCGGCGGCAGCCGGCGTGGCGGGCATGTCCATTCCCGGCGCCCAGGCGATCGCCCAGGCCAGGGGCGACGACGGCGTGCGCTGGGACAAGGGCGTCTGTCGCTACTGCGGCACCGGCTGCGGCGTGCTGGTCGGCGTCAAGGACGGCCGCGTGGTCGCCACCCAGGGCGATCCCGACGCGCCGGTCAACAAGGGCCTCAACTGCGTAAAGGGCTATTTCCTGTCGAAGATCCAGTACGGCAAGGACCGTCTGACGCAGCCGCTCTTGCGCATGAAGGACGGCAAGTTCGACAAGAACGGCGAATTCACGCCGATCAGCTGGAACCAGGCGTTCGACATCATGGCCGAGAAGGTCAAGGCCACGATGAAGGATCCCAACCAGGGCCCCTTTGGCGTCTGCATGTTCGGTTCCGGCCAATGGACGGTGTTCGAGGGTTATGCCGCCGCCAAGCTGATGAAGGCCGGTTTCCGCAGCAACAGCCTCGACCCGAACGCGCGCCACTGCATGGCCTCCGCGGTGGCCGGCTTCATGCGTACCTTCGGCATCGACGAGCCGATGGGCTGCTACGACGATGCCGAGCATGCCGACGCCTTCGTGCTGTGGGGCTCGAACATGGCCGAGATGCACCCGATCCTCTGGTCGCGCATCACCAACCGTCGCCTGACCGCCAACCACGTCAAGATCCACGTGCTGTCGACCTTCAGCCACCGCTCCTGCGAACTGGCCGACAACGAGCTGATCTTCAAGCCGAGTTCCGATCTGGCGATCCTCAACTACATCTGCAACTACATCATCCAGAACAACGCGGTCAACAAGGACTTCGTCGCCAAGAACGTCGGTTTCTTCAAGGGCGTCACCGACATCGGCTACGGCCTGCGTCCGAATCACCCGCTCGAACAGGTGGCCGGCAACAACGGCTATCCCGGCCCGGACGGCAAGCCGAAGGGCGACCCCAACGCCCACTCGCCGATCAGCTTCGACGAGTTCGCCAAGTTCGTGTCCGAATACACCCTCGACAAGGCGCACGAAATCTCCGGCGTGCCGAAGGATCGCCTCGAAGCGCTGGCCAAGGCCTACGCCGACCCGAAGACCAAGGTCACCTCCTACTGGACCATGGGCTTCAACCAGCACACGCGCGGCACCTGGGTCAACAACATGATCTACAACGTGCACCTGCTGATGGGCAAGATTTCCGAGCCGGGCAACGGCCCGTTCTCGCTGACCGGCCAGCCCTCTGCCTGCGGCACGGCGCGCGAGGTCGGCACCTTCGCCCATCGCCTGCCGGCCGACATGGTGGTGATGAATCCCAAGCATCGCGAGGCATCGGAGAAGATCTGGAAGCTGCCGGCCGGCACGATCGCGGACAAGCCCGGCTACCACGCCGTGCTGCAGTCGCGCATGGCCAAAGATGGCAAGGTCGGCTTCCTGTGGACCTCGACCACCAACAACATGCAGGCCGGCCCGAACGTCAATGACGAGATTTATCCCGGCTGGCGCAACCCGAAATGCTTCACCGTCGTTTCCGACGTCTATCCGACCGTCTCGGCGATGTCGGCCGATTTGATCCTGCCCAGCGCGATGTGGATGGAGAAGGAGGGCATGTACGGCAACGCCGAGCGGCGCGGCCAGATGTGGCGCCAGCAGGTCAAGGCGCCGGGCGAGGCGAAGTCGGACCTGTGGCAATACATGGAGTTCTCCAAGCGCTTCAAGGTCGAGGAGGTCTGGCCGGCCGAGCTGATCGCCAAGATGCCTGAATACAAGGGCAAGACCCTGTACGACGTGCTGTATGCCAACGGCCAGGTCAACAAGTTCCCGCTCGCCGAGCTGAAGCGCGTCAATGAACACGGCATTCCGAACTACAGCAACGACGAGTCGGAGGCCTTCGGCTACTACGCGCAGATGGGCCTGTTCGAGGAGTATGCGAGCTTCGGCCGCGGCCACGCCCACGACCTTGCGCCGTTCGAGACCTACCACAAGGTGCGCGGCATGCGCTGGCCGGTGGTCGACGGCAAGGAGACGCTGTGGCGCTTCCGCGAAGGCTACGATCCTTACGTCAAGAAGGGCGAAGGCGTGCGCTTCTACGGCTATCCGGACGGCAAGGCGAAGATCTTCGCGCTGCCCTATCAGCCCGCTGCCGAGCAGCCGGACAAGGAATACGATCTGTGGCTGTGCACCGGCCGCGTGATCGAGCACTGGCACACCGGTTCGATGACCCGCCGCGTGCCCGAGCTCTACAAGGCCTTCCCGGATGCGGTGGTGTTCATGCATCCGAAGGATGCGGAGAAGCGCGGCCTCAAGCGCAACGACGTCGTCAAGGTGAGTACCCGCCGCGGCGAGATCCAGTTGCGTGTCGACACCAAGGGCCGCAACAAGCCGCCGGAGGGGCTGATCTTCATCCCGTTCTTCGACGAGCACCGGCTGGTCAACAAGCTCACCCTGGACGCCACCTGCCCGATCTCGAAAGAGACGGACTACAAGAAGTGTGCCGCCAAGGTCGTGAAGGTCTGATCGTTCCTTAACCTGATGAATACGGGAAGCAGTTCAGGGGGCCGGCTTCCCGTCCCCGAATCATGGACAAAGACAGCAAGCCCCAAGGCTCGGCCCGTCGCCAGTTCCTCGCCGATACCGCACGCATGGCGTGCGGCGTCGGCCTGCTGGGACTCGGGCTCGGCCTGTATGCGCGCCATGCCACGGCGCTGCCCCCTGCCGCCATCCGCCCACCGGGCGCGTTGCCGGAAACCGAGTTCTCCGGCGCCTGCATCCGCTGCGGACTGTGCGTGCGCGATTGCCCTTATGACATCCTGCATCTTGCCAAGCCCGAAGAGCCGATGTCGACCGGCACTCCTTATTTCATCGCGCGCCAGGCGCCCTGCGAGATGTGCGAGGACATTCCATGCGTGAAGGCTTGTCCCACGGGTGCGCTCGACCACTCGCTCACCGACATCAACAAATCGCGCATGGGACTCGCGGTGCTGGTCGATCAGGAGACCTGCCTCAACTTCCTCGGCCTGCGCTGCGACATCTGCTATCGCGTCTGTCCGGTCATCGACAAGGCGATCACGCTCGAACCGCAGACCAATACGCGCACCGGCAAGCACACGCTGTTCATCCCGGTGGTCCATTCCTCGGATTGCACCGGCTGCGGCAAGTGCGAAAAGGCCTGCCCGACGGAGATCGCCGCCATCAAGGTGTTCCCGCTCTACATGGCCAAGGGCCAGTTGTCGGCGCACTACCGGCTCGGCTGGGTCGAGAAGGAGAAGGCCGGCGGCAGCCTGGTCGCACCGGACATCGAGCACCAGTACAACCTGCCCGAGGGCATGAAATATGAGCACGGCAAGGGGCTGTCTTCCGTTCCGCCGAGCGAAGCTCCGCCGGCAGAGCCCGTCGTGCCCAAGGCCTTCCAGGGAGGCAAGCTATGAGCGCGACTCCTTTGCGGCCCGGTGCGGAAGCGATCGCCGAGAAAGGCTGGCTGGCCGCCCACAAATGGCTCATCCTGCGCCGCATCAGCCAGATTGGCATTCTGCTGTTGTTCCTGGTCGGTCCCTGGTTCAAACTGTGGATCGTCAAGGGCAACCTCAACTACAGCTACACGCTGGACTTCCTGCCGCTGGCCGATCCCTTTCTGCTGCTGCAGTCGGTGCTGACGGGCGAAATGCCGGAGAAGCTGGCGCTGATCGGCGTGGTGGTCGTTCTGCTCCTCTACCTGCTGGTCGGCGGACGGACTTACTGCAGTTGGGTCTGCCCGGTCAATCTCGTCACCGACTTCGCCAACTGGCTGCGTGCGCGACTGGGATTGAAGGGCGGCGCGCATTTGTCGCGCATGACGCGCTACTGGATTCTCGGCATGACGCTGCTGGTCGCGTTGCAAACCGGCACGATCGCTTGGGAAATGGTCAATCCGGTGTCGATGCTGCATCGCGGCCTGTTTTTCGGCCTGGGCGCCGCCTGGGCGGTGATTCTCGCCGTGTTCCTTTTCGACCTGTTCGTCATGCGGCACGGCTGGTGCGGCCATCTCTGCCCGGTGGGCGCTTTCTACAGCCTGATCGGCAAGCTGTCGGTCATGCGCGTGAAGCTGCCGCGGCGCGATGCCTGCAACGATTGCATGGACTGCTTTGCGGTCTGTCCCGAGCAGCAGGTTATCCGTCCTGCGCTGAAGGGCATCAATGGGACGCCGCCGGTGATTCTGGAAGAAAACTGCACCAACTGCGGCCGCTGCATCGATGTGTGCTCGAAGGGGGTGTTCACCTTCGGCAGCCGCTTCGGAAATTCTGGCAAGTAGGACTCTGTATGCATTTCTCACGGGAAGGGAGACGATCATGAAACGAAACGTCACGATGGGTATGGCGCTGACTGCGGCGCTGCTGTTCGGCTGCACCCAGCAGTTCGCCGGCGTCAAGTCGATGCGCGGCGACGACGTCGCTGCGACCGACAAGGCGCAGCAGGAGAAGAAATACGTTGGTGGCCGGCCTGGCACGCAAAGCAAGATTGCGCGTACCTTCAGCACCCAGCCGCCGGTGATTCCGCACGATATCGAGAAGTTTGGCGATATCAACCTAGAAGAGAACTCCTGCATGGATTGCCACAGCGCTGCGACCTATCAGCAGAAGAAGGCTCCGAAGATCGGCGACAGCCACTTCATCAACCCGGCGACGGGCGAGAAACTGGCGGAAGGCTCGGCCGCGCGCTACAACTGCGTGCAGTGCCATGTGCCGCAGGTCGACGCGCCGCCGCTGGTCGAGAACACCTTCGTCGGCAACGCCAAGTAATTCGGGTAATCGTCAGACCTTCCTGTCGCCGGCCGCCAGCGTGACGGCGCCGGCGGGACAGGCCGCCACGCAGTCGCCGCAACCGGTGCAGCGCTCGGCCAGGACGACCGGCAGAGCAGCCCCGTTCAGCCGGGGGGAGAAGCGGATCGCCGCCTCTCCGCACGCATCGCCACAGCTGCGGCAAACCACATCCTTGAAGGCCATGCAACTGCCGCCGATGACCGCGATGCGCGGTCCATCGGTTGCAGGCGGCGGCGTTATTAGCCTGCCTCGCAGAAAGTCGCGTCTCGAAACCATCGACGTATCCTAACAGCCAAAATGAAAAGGGCGGCCTTGGCCGCCCTTCGTTTCTGGCCGAAGCCCCGGGGGACTCACTCCTCGTCGTCTTCCTTCATGCCGGCCGGCTTCTTGTGCGCGATGCCCTTGTGGCAGTCGATGCAGGTCTCGTTGTTCTTCTGCGCCAGCTCATGCTGCTTGCGCGCACGCTGCTTCTGGCCTTCCGCCTTCATGCCCTCCCAGGTGTGGCAGTTGCGGCACTCGCGCGAGTCGCTGGCCTTCATGCGCTTCCATTCGCGTTCGGCCATTTCGAGGCGGTGCGCATCGAACTTCTCGGGCGTATCGACGATGCCGGTGATCTTGCCCCAGACTTCCTTCGAGGCCTGGATCTTGCGGATCATCTTGTGCGTCCAGTCCTTCGGCACATGGCAGTCGGAGCAGACCGCGCGCACGCCGGTACGGTTCTGGTAATGGACGGTCTGCTTGTATTCCTGATAGACGTTGTCGTGCATCTCGTGGCAGGAGATGCAGAAATCAAGCGTGTTGGTCGCTTCCATGGCGGTGTTGAAGCCGCCCCAGAAGAGAATGCCGCCGACGAAGCCGAAGGTCAGCAGGCCGATGAGCGAATATTTCGCGCTCGGTTTCTTGAATGTGCTCCAGAAGCTCATATCCCTACCCCCTTTGTGACAATGGGGGCATTCTCGGGATTTTGGGGGTGGGAGCGCCTTGATCTAGCTTAAGCGAAATGGAAATTCGGCTTGAGCGTCACTTGCCGGCCGCCTTGGCCTGCAGTTCCCTTGCCTCGGCGATGTTGGCCTTGAGCACGGCCGCATCCTCGGATTCCGGCGGCAGCAACTTGAGCAGGGCCTCCCAGTCGGCGATCGCCTTGTCGTACCGCTTGACGTCGTAGGCGGCGGTACCGCGCAGCCACAGACCCTGCGGATGGGCGGGATCGAGCTGCAGCGCCTGCTCGATCAGTGCGCGCACCTTGTCGTTGAAGCCGCCGCCGCTGGCTGCCAGCGTATCGGCGTAGTCGATCAGCAGGTCGGGACTGCTGTTGACGAGGGGAGTGGCGTGCTCGTAGGCGCGCACCGCCTCGTCCATGCGGCCCATCGCCTTGTAGGAGCGGGCGAGCATTGCCCAGCCCTGGTGGTTCTCCGGTTCCTTTTCGAGCTTGGCGGCGAGTCCGGTGACCATCCGCTCGATGTCGTCGGCGGTGAATTGTTGCGGCGGGGGCGGCGGGTTGATGCCGGCCGGATTGCCGAGGATGAGATACAGCAGCGCGGCGCCGAGCGGCAGGGCCAGGGCCAGCACCACGGGGATGGTGCGGCTGGCCGGCGCGGCCGCCGTCGCGGCTTCTTCGTTATCCGTACTGTCCTCGAGCAGGCGGCGCTGCAGCTCGGCCTGTGCCTGTTCGAAGTCGGCCTGCGTCAGGGCGCCTTCGGCGCGATCGCGCTCCAGTTCGGCGAACTCGTCGCGGTAGATCGCCGCATTGAGCTGGCGGCGCGAAAACTCGGTGCTGGCGGGGCGGCGGCGGAAGGGCAGCAGCAGCAACAGCAGGGCGATACCGACGAGCAGCGTCGCGCCGATGGCGAATCCGATCATGGGCGGTTTTCCTCGAGCAGCGCGGCGGCGCGCCGGCGTTCTTCTTCGGTGAGCGGGGTTTCGGTCAGCATGGCGCTGCGTCGCCGCAGGTAGCGGATCAGCACGACGATGCCGACGATCAGCAGGATGAACGGACCAGCCCACAGCAGGTAGGTTTCTGGCTTGACCTGCGGCCGATAGAGCACGAAGTCGCCGTAGCGGCTGACGAGGAAGTCTTTCACCTCCTCGTCGGTCTTGCCTTCCTTGATCAGGCCGCGCACTTCGCGGCGCAGATCCTTGGCCAGATCGGCCTGCGAACCGGCGAGCGACTCGTTCTGGCAGACCAGGCAGCGCAGTTCGCCGGCGATATTGACCAAGCGCTGCTCGACGACCGGATCGTCGGCGAGCGGCTCCGCCTCCTTGGCGGCGGCGTTGAACGCCAGCAGCGCGCCGGCCAGCGCGAGCGCGGGGAGATATTTCTTCACTTGTTCAGCTCCTGCACCAGCGGGACGATTTTCTTCTCGAGCACTTCGGGGGTGATCGGGCCGATCTGCTTGAAGCGGATGACGCCCTGCTTGTCGATCAGGTAGGTTTCCGGCACGCCGTAGACCCCATAGTCGATGCCGACGCGGCCGTCGGCATCGAAGGCCGACAACTGGTAGGGGTCGCCGAAGCGCGCCAGCCAGCGCCGGCCGTCTTCGCGCTTGTCCTTGTAGTTGAGGCCGATGACCGGTGGCAGCATGCCGCGTTTGGCGGCGTCGACGATGACCGGATGCTCCTCGCGGCATGAGACGCACCACGAGGCCCAGACGTTGAGCAGCCAGACCTTGCCGATCATTTCCTGCGGCGAGAAGGTCTTTTCCGGTTCCTGCAGTCGCGGCACGCTGAAGAGCGGCGCGGGTTTGCCGACCAGCGGCGAGGGCACCTCGCGCGGGTTGAGGTTGAGGCCGACCGCGAGCAGGGCGACCAGCACGATGAAGATGCCCAGCGGCAGGAGGAACTTGTTCATGCGGAGACTCCGACGGCAACGGGCGCTGCCTGTTTGATCCTCAGACGGTAGCGCCGGTCGCTGGCGGCGACGAACCCGCCGAGCGCCATCAGCAGGCAGCCGCCCCAGATCCAGTCGACGAAGGGCTTGAAATAGACGCGCACCGCCCACGCCTCTCCCTCGAGCGGTTCGCCGAGCGAGACATAAACGTCGCGGGTGAGACCGGCATCGATGGCGGCCTCGGTCATCGGCATCGCGGAGCTATCGTAGTTGCGCTTTTCCGGATGGAGAGTGCGCAGCGGCTTGCCGTCCTTCGACAACTCGAAGCTGCCGCGCGCCGCGACGTAGTTCGGGCCTTGCGCCTGCTGCACGCCGAGGAACTTGAAGGTGTGGCCGCCGACCGTCACCGTCTCGCCGGGTGACATGCGCACGTCGCGCTCTTCTTCGTAGGTACTGACCATCGCCACGCCGACGACGAAGGCGGCCAGCCCGAAGTGCGCGAGCTGCATGCCCCACCAGGCGCGCGCGGGAGCGCCGGTTCTGAAGCGGTCGATCGTCTGCAGCACGATCGCCGCGGCGATCCAGACCGCCAGCCCGAGCGCGAGCGCGACGTAGGCGTGCCACTCGCCGGCAAGGAAGGGCAGCCCGATGCCGGCGATCAGCGCAACGAGCGCGGCGGGCCAGAGCTTGCCGACGATGTCGGCGAACTCGGCATGCTTCCAGCGGGCGACCGGGCCAGCGGAGACCAGCACCAGCAGCGGCAGCATGATCGGCACGAACACGGCGTTGAAGTAGGGCGCGCCGACCGACAGCTTGCCGAGGCCGAAGGCGTCGATGATGAGCGGATAGAGCGTGCCGAGCAGCACGGCGCCGCAGGCGACCACCAGCAGCACGTTATTGACGAGCAGCAGGGTCTCGCGCGAAACGAGCGCGAACTTGCCGCCGAGGCTGACTTTCGGCGCGCGCGCGGCGAACAGCAGCAGGGAGGTGCCGACGACGATGGCCAGCAGGATCAGGATGAAGATACCGCGTCGCGGGTCGGTAGCGAAGGCGTGTACCGAAGTCAGCACGCCCGAGCGCACGAGGAAGGTGCCGAGCAGCGAGAGAGAGAAGGTGGCGATCGCCAGCAGCACCGTCCAGTTCTTGAAGCTGCCGCGCTTCTCGGTGACGGCGAGCGAATGGATCAGCGCCGTGCCGACCAGCCACGGCATGAAGGAAGCGTTCTCGACCGGGTCCCAGAACCACCAGCCGCCCCAGCCGAGCTCGTAGTAGGCCCACCAGGAGCCGAGCGCGATGCCGAGCGTGAGGAAGATCCACGCCGCCGTCGTCCACGGCCGCGACCAGCGCGCCCAGGCGGCATCGAGCTGGCCGGCGATCAGCGCCGCGAGCGCGAAGGCGAAGGCCACCGAGAAGCCGACGTAACCCATGTAGAGCATCGGCGGATGGAAGACCAGGCCGGGATCCTGCAGCAGCGGATTGAGGGAGCGCCCTTCTTCCGCGCCCGGCAGCAGGCGCTCGAACGGATTGGAGGTCAGCAGCACGAAGGCGAGCAGGCCGATCATGACGAGCCCGAGCACGCCGAGCACGCGCGCCACCATCGCCTCGGGCAGCTGGCGGGAGAACAGCGCCACGGCCTGCGCCCAGCCGGCGAGCATCAGCACCCACAGCAGCAGCGAGCCTTCGTGCCCCCCCCACACCGCCGAGATCCGGTACATCGTCGGCAGTTGCGTATTGGAATTCTGGGCGACGTAGGCGACCGTGAAGTCGTTCGTGTAGAACGCCCACGTCAGGCAGGCGAAGGAAAAGGCGATCAGCAGGAAGGTTGTCGTCGTCGCGGGGCGGGCGAGGGCGATCCATTGGCGCTGGGCGCGCTGTGCGCCGGCGAGCGGCAGCACGCCCTGCACCAGCGAGACCAACAAAGCGAGGATCAGGGCGAAGTGGCCGAGTTCGGGGATCATGGGGGGCCTTATTGCTTGAGAGTCTTGGCGGTCTGCTGCGCCTGGTCGACGGCGTGCTGCGCTTCGGGCGGCATGTAGTTCTCGTCGTGCTTGGCGAGCACCTCGCTCGCGACGAAGACGCCGTCCGCGCCGATCCTGCCCTGTGCCACCGCGCCCTTGCCCTCCTGGAAGAGGTCGGGAAGGATGCCGGTGTAGGCGACCGGCACTTCCTTGGCGGTATCGGTGATGAGGAAATGCACGGTCAGGTTGTCGCGGCGCAGGGAGCCTTCCTTGACCATGCCGCCGACGCGGAAGGTCTTGCCTTGCGGCGCCTTGCCTTCGGCGATCTCGGTCGGCGTGACGAAGAAGGCGAGGTTGCTGTCCAGCGCGTTGAGCACGAAGGCGGTGGCGATGCCGAGGGCGGCGAGGCTGCCGCCGATCAGGGCGATGCGTTTATGGCGTGGTTTCATTGTCGTCGAGTGTTTCGGCCAGGCGCTCGCGGCGCAGGCTGCGCAAAATATCCTTACGACGCTTGCCGACCAGGATTGGTTCCACGATCATCAGCAGCGCGCATACGCCGAAGCTGCCCCAGACGTAGAGGCCGTAGCCGCCCATGGCGAAGAAGGCGGCGGGAGACTCCCAAATCATGATCTGACCTCGTCGAGTTCCTTGACCCAGTCGGTGTGCGCCTCGCGCTCGAGGATGATCGCGCGTACCCGCATCAGGGCGACGGCGATCGAGTACATCCAGAACGCCAGCGCCATCAGCAGCATTCCCCACAGCATGGTGGCGGCCATCGTGGGGGCTTTCATCAGCGAGACCGACGCCCCCTGATGCAGGGTGTTCCACCACTTCACCGAGAAATAGATGATCGGCACATTGACCACGCCGACCAGCGCGAGGATGGCGCCGGCCTTGTCGGCGCGGCGCGGGTCGTCGATCGCCGCCTGCAGGGCGATGAAGCCGATGTAGAGGAAGAACAGGATCAGCGCCGAGGTGAGCCGTGCGTCCCACACCCACCAGGCGCCCCACATCGGCTTGCCCCAGAACGCGCCGGTCCACAGCGAGAGGAAGGCCATCAACGCGCCGGTCGGCGCCAGCGCCTGCGCCATCATGCCGGAGAGGCGCGTGTTGAGCGCGAGGCCGAGGCCCGCCCAGGCGGCCATGACGAGGTAGATGAACATCGACATCCAGGCCGCCGGCACGTGGATGAAGATGATGCGGTAGCCCTCGCCCTGCTGGAAGTCGGTCGGGGCGACGAAGAAGCTGATCCACAGGCCGGCGGCGCCGAACACCGCCGCCAGCGCCCAGAACCACGGGATCATCCTGCCGGCGAGCGGATAGAAACTCTGCGGCGAGGCGTATTTGAACCACTGAACAACCCGGTTGTTACTCAAGCGCAATCCTCAGCGCGGCCGTGGTCGCCCACGGCGCGAAAAATACTGCCACCGCCAACAGCGCGGCCAGCAGGGACAGATGCCCGCCGGCACCCATGCCGGCGATGTGCGATTCGACGGCGCCGGCGCCGAAAATCAGCGTCGGCACATACAGCGGCAGCACCAGCAGCGACAGCAGCACGCCCCCGCCGCGCACGCCCAGCGTCAGCGCCGCGCCGATGGCGCCGATCAGCGAGAGCAACGGCGTTCCCAGCAACAGCGCCACGACCAGGATCCACAGCGCACCGCCATCCAGGTCGAACTGGATGCCGAGCACCGGCGCCAGCAGGACCAGGGGCAGGCCAGTCGTGATCCAGTGGGCGACGATTTTACCCGCGATCAGCAGACCCAGCGGCGAGGGGGAGAGCGCCATCTGTTCGAGCGTGCCGTCGGCATGGTCGGGCGCGAACAGCCGCGCCAGCCCCAGCATGGTGGCCAGCAGCGCGGCGACCCACAGGATGCCGGGCGCGATCTTGCGCAGCAGCGCGGATTCCGGGCCGATGCCGAGCGGAAAGAGACTGACGACGATGACGAAGAAGAACAGCGCGGTCAGGACTTCACTTTTCCTGCGCATCGCCAGCAGCAGGTCGCGGCGGATGACGGCGAGCATCGACTTCATGGCCCCACCTTGAGGATCTTGCCGTTGGGCAGGGGAATCGCCTGATGGCTGGTGAGAATGGCGATGCCGCCGCCGGTGACGTGTTCGACGATCAGCGCCGAGAGCATGTCGACCGCCTTGACGTCGAGGGCGGTGAACGGCTCGTCGAGAATCCACAACGCCGCCTGTCGCACGGCCAGGCGCGCCAGCAGCACGCGACGCTTCTGCCCGGCGGACAGAAAGCGCACCGGCAGATCCTCGCGGCCGCGCAAGCCGAAGCGCGCCAGCGCCTTGAGGGCGGTCGTTTCGTCGAGCACCGCGCCGTCGAGTCGGGCGGCGAGCATCAGGTTCTCGAGCGGCGTCAGTTCCTCCTTGACGGCGCCGTGATGGCCGAGGAACAGCAGCTCCTTGCGGTAGTCCTCGGCCAGCATCCGGATCGGTTCGCCCTTCCAGCGGATTTCGCCTGCCGCGGGCGGCGCCAAACCGGCCAGGATGCGCAGCAGGCTGGTCTTGCCGGCGCCGTTCTCGCCCTGCACGTGCAGCCATTCGCCCGGCCCGACCGCAAGATCGAGCCCGGCAAACAGGCGGCGTTCGCCGCGATCGCAGGTGAGGCCGGTGGCGGTCAGCATGGGGGGCGAATTTTGCCTGAATCGGCGGGATTTCGCTTATTGCAGGTCAAGCGTTGCGAAAACTCGGCCCTGGCGGGGCGGCGCGGCTATGGCGATAGTTTCATTTATGTTTCCCATTAAAACCATTGTTTGCTGCGCTGCCGCAATCTTTCATATACTGCGAGGCATCACGAACATGCGCAGGGCCCAACCTTGTGCGTGCGATGCAGGAAAGGCAGTAAGCCGCCTTTCCGTTCAGCTGGCCGGAAACCCCCGGTCACGCCGTGGAGATCGTTGATGCGGATGCCCGCAAGGCGTCCGGCCAGCAGGTCTGGAAGGTTCGCCGATGGACTGTTTCGTTGGCGTTTTTTTCGATCACGGCGTGCCCTGCCGGCTTGGCAGCGCGCCTGAATTATTGGTGTTGGCTGTCTTCAATGGAATCGATATCGAATCTGGCGATTGCGGGAGGCTTCATGGCCGTGCTGGGCATTGCGCTCGCCGGGCTGCTGGCCTTCGCCAATCGCAAGCTGTTCGTTTTCGAAGACCCGCGCATCGGGCAGGTCGAGGAACTCCTGCCGAAATCGAATTGCGGCGCCTGCGGCATGCCCGGCTGCCGCGGCTTCGCCGAAAAGGTGGTGAGCGGCGAGGTCGTGCCGGCGCAATGCACGGTGAGTTCGCCGCAGCAGCGCCAGGACATCGCCGACCTGCTCGGCGTGCAGGCCGGCAATGTCGAGAAGAAGGTCGCGCGCCTCGCCTGCGCGGGCGGCAAGCACGTCGCCTTTACGCGCGCGCGCTATGCCGGGCTGAAGACCTGCCGCGCGGCGGCCGTGGTCGGCGGTGGCGGCAAGGAATGCGCCTGGGGCTGCCTCGGCCTGGGCGACTGCGAGGTGGTCTGCAACTTCGATGCGCTGCACCTCGACGCGCACGGCCTGCCGGTGGTCGACGCCGACAAGTGCACCGCCTGCAACGATTGCGTCGAGGTCTGCCCCAAGGGCCTGTTCTCGCTCGAGCCGACCAGCCACAAGCTGTGGATCGCATGCAAGAACCAGGCGGACGGCGACACGGCGGAGAGGTCCTGCGAGGTGGCCTGCACCGCCTGCGGCAAGTGCGTCGCCGACGCGCCGCCCGGCCTGATGCGGCTGGACGGCAACCTCGCCGCCGTGCGCTACGAGTTGAACGCCTGGGCGACGCGCGGGCCGATCGAGCGCTGTCCGACCGGGGCGATCGTCTGGTTCGAGTCGCCGAACAAACCCGTCAAAGGCGCCGCCGCGAAGAAGATTCTGCGGCAGGATGCCCTGCCCCAACTGCAGTGATGCATTGAACCGATTGCCAATCAGGAGTCCATCATGTTGATGAAACTGTTCAAGTCCGAGAAAAGCGAAGCCGGTACCGACACCGCGAAGGTGAAGTATCCCGGTGTGCGCGATGCCGTTGACGGCAACACCGCCGTCATCCATGTCGAGCGCGAAGCCTCGGACGCCGCCGGCGCCTATCCGATCACGCCGTCGACCCAGATGGGCGAGTACTGGGCCGAGGAAGTCGCCAAGGGCCACCTCAACATCTCGGACAAGCCGCTGATCTTCATCGAGCCCGAGTCCGAGCACGCCGCAGCCGGCGTCACCGCCGGCATGGCGATGACCGGCCTGCGCGCGACCAACTTCTCTTCGGCGCAGGGTGTCGCGTTCATGCACGAATCGCTCTATGGCGCGGTCGGCAAGCGCCTGCCCTACGTCCTCAACATGGGCTGCCGCGCGATCACCAAGGCCTCGCTCAACGTGCATTGCAGCCACGACGACTACCACTGCATCGACGACACCGGCTTCATCCAGGTGATGGCCAAGAACGCCACCGAATGCGCCGACCTCAACCTGATCGGCCGCAAGATCGCCGAACTGTCGCTGACGCCCGCGATCATCGGCCAGGACGGCTTTCTCACCACCCACCTGATCGAGTCCTGCGTGCTGCCCGAGCGCGAACTGGTGGCCGAGTACCTCGGCAAGCCGGACGACCTGATCGACACGCCGACCGCCGCGCAGGCCATGCTCTACGGCCCGAAGCGCCGCCGCGTGCCGGCGATCTGGGACGTCGATGCGCCGGTCGTCTCCGGCGTGGTACAGAACCAGGATGCCTACATGCAGGCCACTGCCGGCCAGCGCCCCTATTTCTTCGACCACATCGAGGAGATCGCCGACGCCTGCATGGCGGAGTATTCCCACCTGACCGGCCGCCAGTGCCAGCGCGTCGCCACCTACAAGACCGATGACGCCGATTACGTCATCGTCGGCATGGGCAGCATGGTGGTGCAGGCCGAAGCGGTCGCCGACTACCTGCGCGAGACGCGCAAGCTCAAGGTCGGCGTGGTCAATGTCACGATGTTCCGCCCCTTCCCGGGCGACCTGCTCGGCAAGGTGCTGAAGGGCAAGAAGGGCGTGACGGTGCTCGAGCGCACCGACCAGCCGCTGGCCGAGGACCTGCCGCTGATGCGCGAAGTGCGCGCCACCATGGTGAAGTGCATCGAGAACGGCCTCGCGCCGGAAGGCGAGAAGCCCTTCCCGTCCTACGCGAGCTTCGCCGCCGGCGAGATGCCGCGCCTCTATTCCGGCTGCTACGGCCTCGGCTCGCGCGACCTGCAGCCCGAGGGGATGATCGGCGCGATCGAGAACATGCTGCCGGACGGCGGCAAGCGCAAGTTCTTCTACCTGTCGATCGACTTCGTGCGCGATCCGCTCAACCCGAAGGACGAGGTGCACCAGCAGGATCTGCAGGAAAAGTACCCGCAGATCCGGGCGCTCGGCATCCGCGGCAGCGAGAACCCGAACCTGCTGCCGAAGGGTGCGATCACGGTGCGCATGCACTCGGTCGGCGGCTGGGGCGCGATCACCACCGGCAAGAACCTGGCGATGACGCTCTACGAACTGCTCGGCTGGGACATCAAGGCCAACCCGAAATACGGCTCGGAGAAGAAGGGGCAGCCGACCACCTACTACCTGTCGGCGGCGCCGGAGCCGATCCGCGTCAACTCCGAATACGTCTATGTCGACGTCGTCCTCTCGCCCGACCCCAACGTCTTCGGCCACTCGAACCCGCTGTCCGGCCTCAAGAAAGGCGGCGTCTTCATCATCCAGTCGAACCTCGGCGACGAGACCTGGGCGAGCTTCCCGGTCTGGGCGCAGAAGTTCATCGTCGATAACGAGATCCGCGTCTTCTACATCGACGCCTTCCAGATCGCGCGCGAGGAGGCCGGCTCCGCCGAGCTGCAGCTGCGCATGCAGGGCATCACCTTCCAGGGCGCCTTCTTCGCCGCCAGCCCGGTGATGCAGAACGCCAGCCTGACCGAAAACGCGCTGTTCGCCGCGATCGAGGCCCAGTTGCAGGCCAAGTTCGGCAGCAAGGGGGCGCGCGTCGTGCAGGACAACCTGCGTGTCGTCAAGCGCGGTTACACCGAGCTCAAGGAGATCGCCGACAAGCAGGCCGGCGTCACGCGCAAGCAGCTGGTGAAGAAGGATGCCGGCCTGCCGGTCATGCTCAAGCAGCTGCCGGCCGGCGACGGCAAGGTCGCCGACATCCACCGCTTCTGGGAGCAGACCGGCAACTTCTACCTGACCGGCAAAGGCTCGGACAACCTCGTCGATCCCTTCATCGGCGCTTCGCTGATGCCCGCCGCGACGGGCGTCTTCCGCGACATGACCGGCATCCGCTTCGAGCATCCGGTGTGGGTCGCCGAAAACTGCACGGCCTGCGGCAACTGCTACACGGAGTGTCCCGACTCGGCGATTCCCGGCCTGGTCAGCACCGTCAACGACATCTTCAACAGCGTCATCAACCGCATCGAGACCCGCGGCACGCCGACGCGCTTCCTGCGCCGCGCCTCCCGCACGGTCGAGAAGAAGCTGCGCGGCCTGATCGGCGGCGACGGCGTCGCGGTGCGGCCGCTGATCGACCAGGCGATCGCCGCCACCGTGGCGGAGGCGCCGGCCGAGGACCAGGAAAAGATGGCGGCCGAGTTCAAGCTGTTCACGGCGGAAATCGGCGATTTCGCTTTCGGCACCACCAAGCCCTACTGGACGCAGAAGGAGAAGAAGGCCAAGGGCGCCGGCGGCCTGTTCTCGATCACCATCAATCCCTACACCTGCAAGGGCTGCGCGCTGTGCGTGACGGTGTGCGAGGACGATGCGCTGAAGATGGTGACGCAGACCGACGAGTCGATCCAGCGGCTGCGCGAGGACTGGAACTTCTGGCTCGACCTGCCGACCACGCCGAAGGAATATGCCCGCATCGACAGCCTCGACGAGAAGATCGGCGCGCTCGAGACCCTGCTGCTCGACAAGCAGAACTACAACTCGATGAATTGCGGCGACGGCGCCTGCCTCGGTTGCGGCGAGAAGACCGCGATCCACCTGTTCACCGCCACGGTGACCGCGCTGATGCAACCGCGCGTCAAGGCCTTCGTCGAGAAGCTGGACGGCCTGATCGAGCGCCTCGAACAGCATATGCGCATCAAGCTGGCCTCGGCCGTCGACCTGACCGACACCAGCGCGGTCGTCAAGGCGGTCGAAGCGGCCGGCCAGCACGACCTGACGCTCTCCAACCTGGCTTCGAAGCTCAACGAGAACAAGCCCTCGCAGCTGCTCGACCCGGTCTGGGTGAAGAACACCGCCCAGCTGCTCGAGAAGCTCAAGGATCTCAGGTGGCGCTACCTCGAGGGCCCGACCAAGCGCGGCCGCGCCGAGATGGGGGTGGTGAACTCGACCGGCTGCACCTCGGTGTGGGGCTCGACCTATCCGTTCAGCCCCTACCCCTTCCCGTGGACCTCGCACCTGTTCCAGGACTCGCCGTCGGTGGCGATGGGCTTGTTCGAGGGTCACATGGCGAAGATGGCCGAGGGCTTCAAGGCGGTGCGCATGGCCGAGAAGGAACTGGCCGGCGACTATCTGCCGGACCGCGACGACGACTTCTTCCGCCGCTTCGCCTGGCAGAAGTTCTCGGCCGACGAGTGGCTGCTCTGCCCGCCGGTCGTCTCGCTCGGCGGCGACGGCGCGATGTACGACATCGGCTTCCAGAACCTGTCGCGCGCGCTGATGTCCGGCATGCCGATCAAGATCCTCGTCGTCGATACGCAGGTGTATTCCAACACCGGCGGCCAGGCCTGCACCTCGGGCTTCATCTCGCAGGTGTCCGACATGGCGCCCTACGGCGCGGCGCAGCGCGGCAAGCAGGAGACCCGCAAGGAGATCTCGCTGATCGGCCTGGCGCACCGCACCTCGTTCGTCAGCCAGAGCACCATCGCCCACGTCAATCACCTGATCGAGAGCTACATCGACGGTCTCAACAGCCGCCGGCCGGCGCTGTTCAACATCTACGCCGTCTGCCCGCCGGAACATGGCGTCGGCGACGACAAGAGCTTCGACCAGAGCAAGCTCGCGGTCGAGGGCCGCGCCTACCCGCTGTTCCGCTTCGATCCGGACGCCGGCACGACCTTCCACGAGAGCGTCAGCCTCGAGGGCAACCCCGCGCTCGATCAGGACTGGCCGACCTACACCCTGAAGTATCTGGACGAGGCCGGCAACGAGGCGAGCATGACGCTGCCGATGACCTTTGCCGATTTCGCCGCGACCGAGGCGCGCTTCCTCAAGCAGTTCAAGAAGGCGCCGCCGGAGACGTGGAACGACAACATGGCGCTGCTCGCCGACTTCCTTAAACTCGATGCCGACGAGCGCGAAGGCAAGTTCCCGTTCATCTGGGCCGTCGATGCGAAGCGTCGCCTGATGCGCCTGCTGGTCACCGAGGAACTGGTGCGTTCGACCGAAGAGCGCCTGCAGTTCTGGCGCCAGCTGCGCAATATCGCCGGCCTCGACGCCCAGCCGGCCGACGCGACCGGCATCGCCGAGCGCGTGCGCAGCGAGCTGCTGGCGAAAATCACCGCCAGCCTCGGCATGGCCGGCGGGGATTTCGCTCCCGCCGCCGCGCCGGCGCCGAGTTTCGCCGCGCCGGCCGAGAACGCCGGCGGCAATGGCGGCGATTACGAACCGGTGTGGATCGAAACGCCCGAGTGCACCGCCTGCGACGAATGCATCAACATCGCGCCGAAGACCTTCGCCTACAACGACCAGAAGCTCGCGGTGGTGATCAATCCGAAGGGCGCGAAATTCGCCGACATCGTCAAGGCGGCGGAGAAGTGCACCGCCGGCTGCATCCATCCGGGCACGCCGTGGAACATGGGCGAGGCGGGCATCGACAAGCTGATGGCGCGCGCCGCGAAGTACAACTGAGCCGGATGACGCGATGAAGCTGCTCTCGTACTTTCGCGGCGAGGCCTTCCAGCGCGGCGTGCACCCGCCGTCCTGCAAGCTGACGGCGGACACCAGGATCCGCCGGCTGCCCTTCCCGCCGAAGGTGACGGTGCCGCTGGCGCAGCACATCGGCAAGGTGCCGCGCCCGATCGTCCGGGTCGGTCAGGAAGTGGTGCGCGGCGAGCCGATCGCGCGCACCGACGACTGGCTGTCGGTGCCGCACCACGCGCCGCTGACCGGCGTGGTCGAGTCCATCGGCCTGCATCCCTCGGCGCGCGGCCCTTGGGTCGAGTCGATCGTCATCCGCGCCCACCCCGGCGCCACCCAGGAAGATCTGTGGGGGCGGCCGCGCGACCTCGCGGCGGCGACCGGCGGCGAAATCCTGCAGGCGATCTGGGATACCGGCATGGTCGGCCTCGGCGGTGCCGCCTTCCCGACCCATGCCAAGCTGACCGTGCCGAAGCAGGCGCATGTGCATACGCTGGTGGTGAACGGCTGCGAATGCGAGCCCTACCTGACTTGCGATCATCGCGTCATGGTCGAGCAGGCCGACGATCTGGTCACCGGCATCCGCTACGCGATGCGCGCCTGCGGCGCGGTGCGCGCGATCGTCGGCATCGAGGACAACAAGCGCGACGCGCGCGAGGCGGTCCGCGCCGCGATCGAGCGCGCGGGAACGCTACCGGAAGGGGAGATCTTCGCCGAGCTGGTGCCGACCAAGTATCCGCAAGGCTCCGAGAAGATGCTCATCATGGCGCTGTTCGGCGTCGAGATTCCGGCGGGCGGCCTGCCGGTGTCGCTCGGCATGGTGGTCAACAACGTCGGCACGCTCGCCGCGCTGGGCCGGCTGCTGCCGGCCGGCCGCGGCCTGACCGAGCGCGTCGTCACCGTCACCGGGCCGGGCGTGGCGCGGCCGGGCGACTACATCGTGCCGCTCGGCACGCCGCTGCGCTTCATCCTCGACTACGCCGGCGCGCCCGGCGTCGATGCGCGGCAGATCATCCTCGGCGGGCCGATGATGGGCCAGGCCGCCGCCTCGCTCGACGTGCCGATCACCAAGGGCATGTCCGGCGTGCTGGTGATGCACGGGGCGGAGATGGCCCGCCGCGAGGGCTTGAAGACCTATCCCTGCATCAAGTGCGCCGAGTGCGTCGAATCCTGCCCGATGGGCCTCAACCCCTCGACGCTCGGCATGCTGGCCGCCAAGCGCGAGTACGACCTGATGGGTTCCGATTACCATCTCGGCGAATGCTTCGAGTGCGGCTGCTGCTCCTACGTCTGTCCGTCGAACATTCCGCTGGTGCAGCAGTTCCGCGTCGCCAAGCAGATCCTCCGTGAAAAGGCGGTAGCCAAGGCATGAGCATCGAAATCCGTTCCGCCCCGCACATCAAGGCGCCCAAAAGCGTCGAGACGATCATGCGCCATGTCGTCTGGTCGCTGGTGCCGGTATGCGCGTTCTTTGTCTTCCAGTACGGCCTGTCGGCGCTCGCCTCGCTGGTCGTCGTGACCGCGAGTTGCCTGGCGACCGAGCGCTGGTTCGTCAAGACCGGCACGCAGTCCGGCGACATTTCCGACTACTCCGCCGTCATCACCGGCCTGCTGCTGGCCCTGTCGCTGCCCCCGGGCTTTCCGCTATGGATGGGCGCCGTCGCCGGCTTCGTCGCCATCGCGCTCGGCAAGGCGCTGTTCGGCGGCATCGGCTTCAACGTCTTCAACCCGGCGCTGGTCGGCCGGGCCTTCGCGCAGGCGGCCTTCCCGCAGGCGATCGCCACCTATTCGCCCTCCTTCCTGCCCGGCCGTTTCACCGAATTCGTGCCCTCGTCGCTGGCGCTGCCGCTGATGCGGCCGGCCGACATGATGCTGTGGCTCAAGGCAAAGCAGCTCGACGCGCTGGCCGGCGCGACGCCCTTGGCGAAGTGGAAGTTCGAGGGCGTGCTGGCCGGCGCCGAGGAACTGGTCACCTCGCTGTCCGGCCACATGGCGGTGGGCCCCTCGCCGGCGCTGATCCTCCTCTGCGGCGCCTATCTCGCCTTGCGCCGCTTCATGGACTGGCGCATCCCGGCGGCGATCCTCGGCAGCGCCGGCCTGACTGCCTGGCTGCTGTTCGCGCTGAGCCCGGAGCGCTTCCCCAATCCCTTCTTCATGCTGTTCTCCGGCGGCCTGATCCTCGGCGCCGTCTACATGGCGACCGACATGGCCACCTCGCCGGTGACGCCGAAGGGCATGTGGGTGTACGGCGCGCTGATCGGACTGCTCACCGTGATCATCCGCTACTACAGCGGCCTGCCCGAGGGCGTGATGTACGCGATCCTGCTCGGCAACGCGCTGACGCCGCTGATCGAGAAGGTCACCCAGCCGACGCCGTTCGGCAAGAGTGCGCTGGCGCGGCTCGGCCACGCCAAGCGGGGCGCCTCCTATCCGCTGCATCCGGGCTACATCTCGCGCGAGGATGCCGGCGCGGTGACGCCGAAGAAGCGCTTCATGTGGAACAAGCCGAAACGCGACGAACGCAGGAAACCGAATGAGCCACGCGACTGACCTTTTGCCGGAAACCACGCCGACGGCGGCGATGATCCGCACGCTCGGCCTGATCGCCATGATCTGCGGCGTGATCATCGTCGCCGCCTATCAGGGCACCTATGCCGCCGTGCAGGAGAACAAGCGCATCGCCGTCGAGCGCGCGGTGTTCAAGGTGATTCCCCGCGCCAAGTCCATCGCCGAATACGCGGTCTCGTCCGCGGGCGAACTCAAGAAACTCGGCGCCGGCGAGGCGGCGCCGACCGGCAGCATCAAGTTCTACGCCGGCTACGACGAGGCCGCCAGGCTGGCGGGCATCGCCGCGGAGGGCGCGGCCAAGGGTTACGCCGACACGGTGCGCATCCTGTTCGCCTGGGATCCCGCCGCGGCGAGCGTGACCGGCTTCGGCGTGGTCGCCATGCGCGAGACGCCGGGCATCGGTGACAAAATCCTCGTCGACGCGGAGTTCCTCGCCAATTTCCCGCTCGAGGCCAAACCGTCCGACGACCGCCTGGTGCTGGCCCACGAGATTCGCACCGTCAAGCACGGCAGCAAGACCAATCCATGGGAGGTCGACGCCATCGCCGGCGCGACGATCACCTCGCGCGCCATCGGCAAGGCGATCAACGACACGGCGCAGACGCTGGTGCCGCGCCTGGCGCCCCACCTGGACAAGCTGAAGGAAAAATCATGAGTCAGGCTCGCAACTGGGACGAGTTCATGGAGGGCATCTGGCGCCAGAACCCGGTGTTCGTCATGGTGCTCGGCATGTGCCCGACGCTGGCGGTCACCGTCTCCGGCATCAACGCACTGTCGATGGGCGTGGCGACCACCTTCGTGCTGATCTGCTCGTGCGGCCTGGTGTCGCTGCTGCGCAAGCTGATCCCGAAGGAGGTGCGCATCGCCACCTACATCGTCATCATCGCCACCTTCGTCACGGTGGTCGACTACGTGATTCAGGCGGTGAGCCTCGCCCTCTACGATGCGCTCGGCGCCTTCATCCAGCTGATCGTGGTGAACTGCATCATCCTCGGCCGCGCCGAGGCGCACGCGTCGAAAACTCCGCCCGCTCCCGCGATGGTCAATGCGCTGGGGATGGGCATCGGCTTCACCATCGGTCTGCTGGCACTCGGCTGCGTGCGCGAGATCCTCGGTGCCGGCACGCTGTTCGGCATATCGCTGTTCGGCGCCGGCTTCCAGCCCTGGGTGGTGATGGTGCTTCCGCCCGGCGGCTTCTTCGTGCTCGGTGCCTGGCTGCTGCTGTTCGCGGCGCTCGAGCGCCGCAAGCAGCGCAAGCTCGCGGAGGTGCGCCATGTCTGAATCCGTCGCCCAGATATTCATCAACGCGCTGCTCGCCAACAACTTCGTGCTGGCGATGTTCCTCGGCCTGTGCCCGTTCCTCGGCGTCTCCGGCAAGCTCGACACCGCCTTTCCGATGGGCGTGGCGACCACCTTCGTGATGTTGGTCGCCTCGCTGTGCGCCTACGGCCTCAACCTGCTGCTCACCGCCTTCCAGCTCGAGTTCCTGCGTCTGATCTCCTATATCGTCATCATCGCCTCGGCGGTGCAGCTGGTCGAGATGGTGCTGAAGAAGTACAGCCCCGGCCTGTTCCGCGCGCTCGGCATCTACCTGCCGCTGATCACCACCAACTGCGCGGTGCTCGGCGTCGCGCTGTTCCAGACCGCGCGCGAATACGACTTCATTCAGTCGCTGACCTTCAGCTTCGGCGGCGGCGCCGGCTTCACGCTGGCGCTGGTGCTGATGGCCAGCGTGCGCGAGCGCCTGCAGCTTTCCGACGTGCCCTCGGTGGCGCAGGGCACGGCGCTGTCGCTGATGCTGGCGGGTATCCTCTCGCTGGCCTTCATGGGCTTCGCCGGGCTGGGCAGCTGAGTGGGCACCTACCTGCTCGTCATCGGGCTGATCTTCCTGATCCTGCTGGCCGGCATCACGGTCGATCGGCTCTACCGCCTCTTCGCTGCGCGCAACCCGCAGCTCGGGCCGTTCCGCAAGAGCGGCGGCGGCTGCGGCAGCTGCTCCGGCGGCAGCGGCTGCAGCGGCGACAGCAAGTCCTGCCACCCCTGAACGCGGCAGCCGGGAAACCGGCGTCGGCGGGGGTCTTGCTTATGGTTTGCCGCCGACGCTGCCGGTGGTGTTGTCCATGAGGCTGCGCGTCGCGACCTGGATGAAGGCCTCCAGCTCGGTCTTCATGGCGGCGGTCGCCGCTTCGTCATGGACGACGGCAGACGCCATGGCCGGACTCAGCCGATAGTCGTAGAGCTTGAGCGCCTTCGTACGCGAGGCGACAAGGATTCGGCTGTCCTTGATCAGGGCGACGGTCTGGTCGCTGCCCGAGGGCTTGATCACGCCGAAGCCGGGATCATCCGCCGCCAGGTTCAGCAGGTCGCGGCCCCAGCACTGGTGCCGTACCTTGCCGCCCAGCCGGCCCATGATCGTCGGGACGATGTCCACCTGGGTGCCTACCGTGTCGCGCTGCGCCCCGAAGGCCTGGCGGATGCCGGGGGCGAGCAGCAGCAGCGGTACATGGAAGCGCGACAGGTTGATTTCCGTGATTTGTTCACCGCTGGCGAAGCCGTGGTCGCCGACGATGACGAACAGCGTTTCGTTGAAATAGGGCGCACGGCGCGCCTGCTCGAAGAACTGACCGAGCGCCCAGTCGGAATAGCGCATGGCGGTCAGATGCTCGTCGAGCTGGCCATGGCCCGTCACCGGTTCGACCGGCAGCGTCTGCGGAAGGGGATACGGCGTGTGGTTCGATAGCGTCTGTAGCAGAGCGTAGAACGGCCGGTCGCGCGGCTGCTTCGCCAGTTCGGCGGCCGCACGTGAAAACATGTCTTGGTCAGAGACGCCCCAGGTCGGATCGGATACCAGCGGATTGACGTAGTCGAAGCGCCCGATGAATTTGCTGACGCCCTGCTTGCCGAAAAAGCCGGACTGGTTGTCCCAAGCGAAGTCGCCGTTATAGACGTACAGGTTGTCGTAGTTGCGGGCGGCGAGCAGCTGGGGCAGGCCGGAGAAATGGTTGCTGCTCTCCTGCTGCTGCATCAGATATTCGAAGCCAGGCAGGTTGGGGAAGCAGGCGAAGCTGGCGAACATGCCCTGATGGGTATGGGTGCCATTGGAAAAGAACCGGGTGAACAGCACACCCTCCCCGGCCAGTTTGTCGAAATGCGGCGTGATGTTCCCCGGCGCGCCCAGCGCGCCCACATGCCGGCCGGAAAAACTTTCCATGAGGATCACCACGACGTTGCGCACCGCCGGAACCTTGGCTTCAGGCGGGGTATAGTCCCGGCGCACGGCTGCCTGATCCGCATCCACCAAGCTGTCCTGGGCGGTGAGCAGGATCCGGCGCAGGTGCCCGGTTGCCTCGGCCTGCGGCATGGTGACCTTCCAGATGTTGTCACGCTGCCTCGACATCTGGGCCATGGCCGCGGACGCGAAGGAGAGCGTGCCGTTCAGGCCGAGCTGGTTGGCGAACATCGAGTCGGTGGTGAAAGCATCGCCCCAGCGCAGGGGTGGGCCTTGCCGCAGGGTGCCGCGCGCGGCGACCACGGCCAGCATCAGGCAAACCAGCAGCGCCGGCACGCGCACATGCCACGCGTCCGTGCGGCGGCCCGGCTTGCGCACTTCCCCTGCGGAAGCCGAAAAGCGCGTCAGTCGGTCGAGCAGCTTCAGCAGCCGGGCCATCAGCCAGGTGGCCAGGGCCCATGCCAGCAGGTAGCGCAGCACCGGAAAGCCGAACCAGAGCATGCTCAGCACCGTCTTCGGATCCTCCTTCATGTACTGAAAGACCAGGCCGTTCAGGCGCTGATTGAATTCCCGGTAGAAGTCGAGCTCGACGACGCCAAGGAAGATCGACAGGCTGGCCCAGGCGAGCAGCCAGACGTGCATCCAGCGGCGGGCCTGCATCAGACGGGGAACCGCGATGGCCATGAGCAACGGCAGGCAGAGCATGGCGACCAGACGCAGGTCGAAGCGTAGGCCGTTAATGAAGGCCTCGGCCAGATCGCCTGCCATGGCCGTCGCGGCCTGCTCCCGGTTGTTAAGCAGCAGCGCCAGCCGCAACAGCGCGTGCATGCCCAGCAGCAGCGTGGTGCCGAGCAGCGTATAGGCCAGGTGCTGGGGCAGGCCGATGGAGGGTTGGGCAGAGGCAGGAGTCGAAGCGGTCATGGCTGTTGATTGCTGGAAGGTATCCGGTTGATTTCGAGAATGCGGCCGCGCCCTTGCTCGGCGATGAGCAGCCGGCCGGGGGCGATGGCCAGGATGGCCTGTCCGGAGCGCAGATGTTCGAGGATGACCCGCAGTTTTCCCCCCGCTTCCATCAGGAGCAGGCGCGCCCCATGGGTCGCATCCTCGGTGATCCAGAGCCCCTCCTGGCCGCACATCAGGTAGCCCGGTGCGTTGAGACCAGCATGGACGATCGGGTCCGAGTCCGCCGCCGGCCGGTAGAGCTTGATCCAGCCCTGCTTCTTCTCCGAGTAGAACAGACGGCCGTCCGGGCAGACGGCCAGCCCCTCGCCGACGGCCAAGCCGGAGCGCAGCACCTCGGCGCCGCGGCTCGCGGGATCGTAGCGCCAGAGGCGACCGCCCTCGGGCCGGTCCTCGATCGCGTAGACGTAGTTCGTATCGGCGGCGATCCCTTCTATGTTCTTTCCCGCGAACAGGGGTTCCGCTTGGCCTTCGCGCACCCAAAGCACCGGGTGCTCGCCGCCCTCCTGGCTGACGAGGACGCCGCCGCGGAAGTGCGCCAGTCCGTCGGGCTTGTTGAGCCCGCCCAACACTTCCTGTAGCGGGCCATCCGGCATCCGCTTGAGCAGCACGCCCCGCTGCTTGCCGTGTTCCAGGGAGATGAAAAGCGCTCCATTCTCACCCCACGCTAGCGCACTGACCAGCGGCAGGTCGTCGAGATGGGTTTTCACTGCCCAGCCGGCCGCCGCTGTTACCGGGAAATAGTGCCGCCAAGCCATGAAGGACAGGACGGCGGCGAGCATGAAGATCGCGAGGAGAGACTTCTTGAGAAACATGGACACCTTTAGCGCGAGGAAGAGGATGGGGCGCGCGCAATTGTGTCCCGGCATCCTTAATCCGCGCTTAAACGGAGTGCCTGCTCCGGCGTGATCCATGAGACACGCCGAGCACGCTCGGGAAAGAGAGGAACGTTCGCGGCGAAACGGTTTTACGCTACACTCACCGGAAAGGAGATTGCACATGAGCGAACAGATCGACAACCTGATCCTCGAGCACCTGAAAAAGATTCAGGCCGAGCAAGCCGCCAGCCGCGAACGCGACGCGGAGATCATGGGCCGACTGGCCAACATCGAGAGCGGCCTGGCCCGGATCACACGCGATGAGTCCAACACTTACACCGAACTGATCCAGGATCGGCACGTCGTCGACAAGCTGCGCGAGCGGATCGAGCGCATCGAGCGACGCCTCGAGCTGGCGTAGTTATCCACCGTTTTTGTGGACAAGGCCGGGGATTCCCGGCCTTTTTCTTTTGCGGTCAGCCAGTTGAACGACTGGCTAAATTTTGCTCGCCTCGAGGATGACCAGAATCTCGTTTTGCTGGTGCTGGCGCTGCTCGCCGAGCAGCCAGCCAAGGAAAGGCAAACGCGTCGATTGATCGTCCTGTTTGTCTTCCTGGAGGCCGGCAAGGATGGCGCAACTGATCGGAGAAGACGAGCTACGCGTCATCGCCGCTTCGAACCTGATCACTGAGAAAAATCCGGAAAGGCGAGCCGTATGGCTCCCTTTCATCCAGGCGGCAGCGGAAATGACAACGGCCCGCCGTAGCGAGCCGTCGAAATTGGTGGGCCGTGTAGGGGTCGAACCTACGACAAACGGATTAAGAGTCCGCTGCTCTACCAGCTGAGCTAACGGCCCATGTGATTTGGTGGGTGGTACAGGATTCGAACCTGTGACCAATTGGTTAAAAGCCAACTGCTCTACCGACTGAGCTAACCACCCCCGGAAGGCCGCGAATTATAGCGGCTCGCCGGCCGCTGCGGAACCCCCGGCGAGCGAAAAAAATTGCAGCGTTCAGGCCTCCTGCATCATGCGCCAGTACTGGTACTTCATCATCGCGGCGGCGCCGGCGACGATGGCCGCGAAGGTCAGCATCGAGCCGACGGCCAGGGTCGACACGCCGGTGATGGCCTGGCCGATCGTGCAGCCCATCGACAGCACGCCGCCGATGCCCATCAGCACCGCGCCGACGGCGTGGTTGAGGAAGTCCTTGCCGTCGACGAACCACTCGATGCGGAAGCCCTTGCTGACGACCGCCCAGAGGAACGAACCGACGACGATGCCGAGCAGGGCGACGATGCCGAAGTTGATCAGCGAGGTGTCCTGCGGGTTCATCAGGTAGCGCACGCCGTCGCCCATCGGGCTCATGAAGGTGAAGGACTGGGTCTCGACGCGCAGCGGCTTGGTGTCGGCGAAGTCGGCGTACTCCTTCCATTCGGCGCCCATCGCCCCGCCGGTGACGTACCAGCCGCCGACGATGACCAGGCCGATGACGATGCCGGCGAGCACGTTGTCGAAGTTGCCGCGGAATTCGCCGGAGGCGAAGGCGAAGGCGGCGAGCGCGAGCACCACGACGATCCCGACGATCGTGTTGCCGAGGCCGATCAGGTCGCCGAGCGCCTGCGTCTTGAAGCCGAGCGCGCCGAGGTCGATCGTCGTCGCGCCGACCAGCTTGCCGAACACGGCGTTGTAGAAGTCGGTCCACAGCATCAGGTAGGCGCAGATGCCGGCGATGACGAGCACCGCCACGGACTTGAGGTTGCCGCCGCCGATGCGTACCAGCGTCTTGTTGCCGCAGCCCGAGGCGAGCGTCATGCCGACGCCGAACATCAGGCCGCCGAGCAGGTAGCGCAGCCAGGCGAACTGGGCGCTGCGGTAGGGCGGGAAGGTCGCCGTGCCGAGGTTGGCTGCGCCGCTCGCCTCGAGAACGACGACGCCGATCATGGCGACGGCGGCGGCCAGCAGCCAGGCGCGCAGGCGCCCGGTGTCACCCATGTTGACCCAGTCCGACACGGCGCCCATCGTGCAGAAGTTGGTTTTGTTGGCCACTGCACCCATGACCACGGCCAGGCCGAAGACGATGAGCAGCACTTGGTGATGAATCGTGAATTCCATGCTTTCCTCCTGGAGTGGACGGGTCTCTGGTGGGCCCTGTGACGGATTTGGGGGGAGCGGATTTTAACCCTTACGCCCGATATGGTGTCGGGTCGGGCAGTCCGGCGGCGGCGAAGCCGTCGCGGCGCAGCCGGCAGGCGTCGCACAGGCCGCAGGCCCGTCCCGCCTCGTCGGCCTGATAGCAGGAGACGGTCAGGGCGTAATCGACGCCGAGCGCCGCGCCGCGGCGGATGATGTCGGCCTTGGCAAGATCGATCAGCGGGGCATGGATCTTCAGCGCATGCCCTTCGACGCCGGCCTTGGTGGCGAGATTCGCCATCGTCTCGAACGCGGCGATGAAGGCGGGACGGCAGTCGGGGTAGCCCGAGTAGTCGACGGCATTCACGCCGACGAAGATGTCCTGCGCGCCGAGAATCTCCGCCCAGCCGAGGGCGAGCGACAGCATGATCGTGTTGCGCGCCGGCACGTAGGTGACCGGAATGCCGGGCTGGAGACCTCCCGTCGGCACGGCGATGCTGGCGTCGGTGAGGGCCGAGCCGCCGAACTGGCCGATGTCGAGATGGACGACGCGGTGCTCGGCGGCACCGAGCGCCTGCGCGACGCGGGCGGCCGCGGCGAGCTCGGCCGCGTGGCGCTGGCCGTAGTCGACCGACAGGCAGTGGCAGGCGTAGCCTGCGCTCCTGGCGATGGCCAGGCAGGTGGCGGAGTCGAGGCCGCCGGACAGCAGGACGACCGCCGGCTTATCTGCCACGTTCCTGCCCCCACAGCACCTTGTGCAGCTGCAACTGGAAGCGCACCGGCAGCCGGTCGGCGAGTATCCAGTCGGCGAGCTGCGCCGGCGGCAGCCTGTCCCAGACCGGCGAGAACAGCACCGGGCAGATCTCGTTCAGCCGCCGCTCCGCCAGCGCCGACTTTGCCCAGTCGTAGTCGGCGCGCGAGGCGAGCACGAGCTTGATCTCGTCCGACGGCCGCAGGGCGCCGAGATTTTCCCAGCGGTTCTTTTCGCTCTCACCCGAATCCGGGGCCTTGAGATCGACGATGCGCGAGACGCGCGGGTCGACGCCGGAAATGTCGAGCGCACCGGAGGTTTCCAGCGACACCGAGTAGCCGGCGTCGCACAGCGCCGTCAGCAAGGCGAGGCAGTTCGGCTGCGCGAGCGGCTCGCCGCCGGTGACGCAGACGGTCGGACAGCGGCAGGCGGCAACCCGCTCGAGGATGGCGGCCACGGTCATCGTCTCGCCGCCGGTGAAGGCGTAGGTCGTGTCGCACCAGCCGCAGCGCAGCGGGCAGCCGGTGAGGCGGATGAACACCGTCGGCAGGCCGGCGCGCGTCGATTCGCCCTGCAGGGAATGGAAGATTTCCGTTACGCGCAGCGTCTGCGCGCCTGCCGCCATGGTGCGCCGCTTACCGCTTCTTCTGCGGGGCGAGCATCTTGAGACGGGCGCGGGCGGTCTCGACCGCCGGGCTGGTCGGATACTTCTCCACCAGCGTCTGCAGTACCTTGATCGCACCGGGGACGTCCTTCGCGCCGACCAGCGCGTTCGCCTGGCCGAGCAGGGCGTCCGGCGCCTTCGGGTCGCTGGGCCACGTCGCCGCGACGTGGCCGAACGCCTTGGCGGACGGGTCGTACTTCTTCTGCTGGTAGAGACTCGAAGCCAGCCAGTAATGCGCGTTCGGCAGCAGGGTCGAGCCGGCATGACGCGCGATGAAGGCTTCGAAGGCGGCCTGCGCTTCGGCGAACTTGCTCTCGCGGAACAAGCCGAGCGCGGCTTCGTAGTCGCGCATCTCGGCCTGCGGATCGGCCTTCGGCTGGGCTGCCGCGGCTGGCTCGACCGACGTCGCGGGGACGGTTTCGAGCTTGCGCAGGCGGTTGTCGAGATCGACGTAGAAGTCCTGCTGGCGCTTGTGGGCCGCCTCGAGGCTGTTCGTCAGCACCTCGATCTGACCGGTCAGGCGGGCCATGTCGGCGCGCAGGACCTCGATCTGGTTGGCGAAGTCGAGCTGGTTCTTCGACACGCCGTCGAGGCGCTGGCGCAGCGCGCCGCTGCCCTGCGCCACTTCGGCGCGCAGGTCGGCGATCTGCTTGCGCGCCTCGGTGTCATCGAGGAACGCATGCGCGGGCAGCGCGCAGGCAGCGCAGCAAAGGAGCAGTACCAGGCGTGCCCGCGTCATCGCTTAGAACTCGCCGGAGTAGAGCATGTCGCCGCGGCGGTTCTGCGCCCAGCAGGATTCGGTGGCTTCCGTGCAGGCCGGCTTTTCTTCGCCGAGGCTCACCGACTCGAGCTGGTCTTCCTTGGCGCCCAGCAGCAGCAGCGCCTTCTTGACCGCCTCGGCGCGCTTCTGGCCGAGCGCGAGGTTGTATTCGCGGCTGCCGCGCTCGTCGGCGTTGCCCTGGATCAGCATCTTCATCTGGCCGTTCTTGGCGAGGAAGCGGGCGTGCTGCTCGAGCAGCGCCTTGTATTCGTCCTTCACCACGTAGCTGTCGTAGTCGAAGTAGATGCTGCGCTTGGACAGCGGGCTCTTCGGATCCTTGAGCGCGGCCAGACCGTACTGGTCGAGCTGGCCGGCGGTCACCGGGGCGACGCCGGGCGTGGTCACCGCGCTCGGGCTGCGGTCCTCGATGCCGGCGCCCGCCTGTTCGGGGGCGGCGGGCTGGCTGCCGCAGCCGGCCAGCGCGAGAAGGGTGATCAGGGAGACGGAGAGAAGTGAAGTGCGCATGGTCGTTTCCTGGATGAGAGTGATTGATTAGTGGAAGGGGCCCCAGGCCGGCTCGCGGACGTCCGCGGCCTGCACCGAGAGACGCTGCTTGACGCGACCGTCGGTGGATACCGCCGCCAGCACGCCGCGGCCGCCGACCTCGGTGGCGAAGAGGATCATGCGGCCGTTCGGGGCGAAGCTCGGCGATTCGTCCTTGGCCGTGTCGGTGAGCACCTGCACCTGGCGGGTCGCCAGATCCATCGCGGCGACGCGGAAACGGCCGTCGCTGCGCGTGACGAAGGCCAGCGTCTTGCCGTCGGGCGACAGGCGCGGCGTCACGTTGTAGCTGCCGTCGAAGGTGACGCGCTGCGCCGCGCCGCCGGCCACCGGCAGGCGGTAGACCTGCGGGCTGCCGCCGCGGTCGGAGGTGAAATAGATGAACTGGCCGTCCGGCGAGAAGTGCGGCTCGGTGTCGATGCCGGCGGAGGAGGCCAGCCGCGTCACGCCGCTGCCGTCGGCATTGACCAGATAGAGCTGCGACCCGCCGTCCTTGGTCAGCACCACGGCGAGCTTCCTGCCGTCGGGCGACCAGGCCGGCGCGGAGTTCGAGCCCTTGAAGTTGGCGACGACGTGGCGCTTGCCGGTGGCGAGGTCATGGACGTAGATGATCGGCTTCTTGGCCTCGAAGGAGACGTAGGCGAGTTTGCCGCCGTCGGGCGACCAGGCCGGCGAGATGATCGGCTCGCGCGAGGCCAGCGCCGATTGCGCGCCGTTGCCGTCGGCATCGGCGATCTGCAGCTCGTAGCGGCCGGCGCCCTTCACGACGTAGGCGATGCGCGTCGAGAAGATGCCGCGCTCGCCGGTCAGCTTTTCGTAGATCGTGTCGGCGATGCGGTGCGCGGTGGTGCGGATCTGGTTCGAGGCGTGGGCCAGCGCCTGGCCGGCGATGGCCGCCTGCTTCTGCGTGTCGTAGAGGCGGAAACGGGTTTCGTAACGGCCGTCGGGGGTGGTGTTGACGCTGCCGGCGGCGAGCGCGTCGGCGCCCTTGCCTTTCCATTCGGCATGGTTGGGCACGGTGTTCTCGTTGAGCGCGGCGCCGGCCGTGTCGACCAGCTGGAACAGGCCGCTGCGCTCGAGGTCGGCGCGGATCACCGAAGTGAGCGCTTGCGAAACGCCGCGTTCGCCGGCGAAGTCGGCAACGGCCACCGGGATGCGGTTGGCGCCGGCGCCGGTGATTTCGATCGACAGCTGCGCCAGCGCGCCGCTTGCCGCCGCCGCGAGCAGGGCGCCGGCAGCCAGAAGAGACTTGAATTTTTTCATGGGCTTGGAATTATAGCGCGACGTCGGAGTCACTCTTCCCGCGGCCGGAAGGTGAGTTCCAGCGTGCGGCTGAACAGTTCGCTCTGGGCGGGTTTCGGCAGCGGGCTGGACTTGAGGATCGCGCGCTCGGTCGCCCCGTCCCAGGCCGGATTGCCGGAGGATTTCTTGAGCTTGACGCTGAGTACCTCGCCGGAAGGCAACTGCGTGACCTCGAACACGGCTTCGGGGTTGCCGCGCACATCCGGCGGCAGCACGATATTGCCGCGCACCTTGCCGCGGATGCGGGCAATGTAGTCCGCCACCGCGCTCGCCTGGGCAGAACTGGCCTGCTGCGCCTTGAGGCTGGCCAGTTCCTGCGCCGCGGCGGTGGCCGCCTTGCGCTTTTCCGCATCCTTGAGTTCGCGCTCGAGCTGCTCCTTGAACGGATCGGGTGCCGGCTTCGGCTCGGGCTTCGCGATCGGTTTCGGTTCCGGCTTGGGCTTCGGCTTTTCCTTCTGCGCGATCTCCGGCTTGGGCGGCGGCTTGACCGGTTCCGGCTTCGGCTCGGGCTTGAGCGGCGGGGGCGGTTCCGGTTTCGGTTCCGGCTTCGGTTCGGGCGCCGGCGCAGGACTCGGCGCTGGCGGGGCGGCGCGCACGAGTTCGACCTCGACGGTTTCCGGCTGCTGCGTTTGCCAGCGGATGCCGTAGATGATCAGCACGGCCAGCAGCACGTGCATCAGCACGGCCAAGGCGAAGGAGATGCGCTTGCCGGGCGGTCGGCGCGGTGTGGCGGGGGCGTCGGTCATCGCCTCTGCTTCGGCTGCACCAGCAGCCCGATCTTCGCGACCTGTGCGCGCTGCAGCTCGTCCATGACGTTGAGGACGGCTTCGTATTTCACGTTCTTGTCGCCGGCGATCAGCACCGGCTGGTCGGGATGCTTCGCCTGCGCCTCCTTGATGCGTTCGGCCAGTTCGAGCCGGCCGACGGTGACCTCGGCGCCGCCGAGCGCGCGGTCGCGCATCGCCATCGCGCCGTCGGCCTTGACGATGATCTCGAGCGGCTCGACCGGCGGCGCGGACGCCTTGCCGACGGAGGGCAGTTCGATGCTGGCCGGCGTGATCATCGGCGCGGTGACCATGAAGATCACCAGCAGCACCAGCATCACGTCGATGTAGGGCACGACGTTGATTTCGTGCTTGAGCCGTCTCGGTCGCCGCATGGCTTACTTCATCTGCCGCTGCAGGATGTTGGAGAACTCCTCCATGAAGCTCTCGAAGCGCACCGCGACGCGGTCGACGTCGTGGGCGAAGCGGTTGTAGGCGACCACGGCCGGGATCGCCGCGAACAGGCCGATCGCGGTGGCCACCAGGGCTTCCGCGATGCCCGGCGCGACGGCGGCGAGCGTCGCGGTGCTCATGCTGGCGAGGCCGCGGAACGAATGCATGATGCCCCAGACCGTGCCGAACAGGCCGACGTAGGGGCTGACCGAGCCGACCGAGGCGAGGAAGGCGAGATGGGCCTCGAGGTCGTCGATCTCGCGCTGGTAGGTGGCGCGCATCGCACGGCGCACGCCGTCGATGGCGGTGGCCGGATCGAGCGTCTTCTGGCCGCGCAGCTTGCTGAATTCGCGGAAACCGGCCTCGAAGATGCGCTCCAGCGCGCCGCTGTGGTGGCGGTCGTTCACCGCGCTCTGGTAGAGCGTGTTGAGGTCGCCGCCGCTCCAGAAGTCGCGCTCGAATTCATCCGTCTTCCTGCGGGCGTCGCGGATCGCGAACCACTTGCGGAAGATCCAGTACCACGACATGACGGAAACGTAGGTGAGCACGGCCATCACCAGCTTGACGACGAGGCTGGCGTTGGCGATCAGTTCGACGATGGCGAGATCCTGGGTGACGTTCATACGGGTTGGTTCAGGCGAGCGCTTTGAGTTTGTCGTGAATCGGCTTCGGCATGGCGGCCGGCTTGCCGGTGGCGAGGTCGAGGCAGGCGACGCGCACCGTCGCGGTCAGCAGCGTCTGGTCGCCGCGGCGGATGGTCTGTCCGAATGTTACCTGAGCGCGACCGAGGTCTTCGACCGCGGTCGCGACGACGAGTTGGTCGTCGAGCCGCGCCGGCTTCAGGTACTCGGCGCCGAGGGAACGCACCGCGAAGGCGAGCCCGGTCTCGGCGGCGAGCTGCCGCTGTTCGAAGCCGAGCACGCGCAGGCATTCGGTGCGGCCGCGCTCGAGATACTTGAGGTAGTTGGCGTAGTACACGACGCCGCCGGCGTCGGTGTCCTCGTAATAGACGCGCACGCCGAGATGCGTCACTGGCCTTGCCATAGCTCGCGGTTCGCTCCGCCGGGCGCTTCCAGACCGAAGTGGCGCCAGATGCTCGCGGTGGCGACGCGGCCGCGCGGCGTGCGCTGCAGGTAGCCCTGCTGGATCAGGTAGGGCTCGAGCACGTCCTCGATGGTGTCGCGCGCCTCGCCGATCGCGGCGGCGAGGTTGTCGACGCCGACCGGCCCGCCGCCGAACTTTTCGAGCATCGCGCCCAGCAGCTTGCGGTCCATCACGTCGAGGCCGAGATGGTCGACGTCAAGCATGGTCAGCGCCGCGTCGGCGATTTCCCGCGTGATCGCGCCCTCGTGCTTGACCTCGGCGAAGTCGCGCACGCGCCGCAGCAGGCGGTTGGCGATGCGCGGCGTGCCGCGCGCGCGCCGCGCGATCTCGATCGCGCCTGCTTCGGCGATCGTGCAGTTGAGCAGTTGCGCCGAGCGGCGCACGATCAGGCCGAGCTCCTCGGGCGTGTAGAACTCGAGGCGCGCGACGATGCCGAAGCGGTCGCGCAGCGGGTTGGTGAGCATGCCGGCGCGGGTCGTCGCGCCGACCAGCGTGAATGGCGGCAGGTCGAGCTTGACCGAGCGTGCCGCCGGACCCTCGCCGATCATGATGTCGATCTGGAAGTCCTCGAGCGCCGGGTAGAGGATCTCCTCGACCACCGGCGAGAGGCGGTGGATCTCGTCGATGAACAGCACGTCGTGCGGTTCGAGGTTGGTCAGGATGGCGGCGAGGTCGCCGGCGCGCTCGAGCACCGGGCCCGAGGTCTGGCGCAGATTGACGCCCATCTCGTGCGCGACGATGTGGGCCAGCGTGGTCTTGCCGAGGCCGGGCGGGCCGAACAGCAGCACGTGGTCGAGCGCTTCCTTGCGGCGCTTGGCGGCCTCGATGAAGATTTCCAGCTGCTCGCGGATCTTCCGTTGGCCGACGTAGTCGGCCAGCTTCTTCGGGCGCAGCGCGCGCTCGATGGCGTCTTCCTGCGCCGAGGCGCTGGCGGGCGCGATCAGCCGGTCGGCGAAGGTGTCGGTTTCGATCATGCGGCCTGCTCCGCTGCCGCCGACCAGCCCTCGATCAGCGTCAATGCCAGGGCGAGGATCACCGGGCCGAGGAAGATGCCGACGAAGCCGAAGGCCAGCACCCCGCCGAACACGCCGAGCGCGACCAGCAGGATCGGCAGGCTGGCGGTGCGGCTGATCAGGATCGGCTTGACTAAATTGTCCACGCTGCTGATGGCGACGAGGCCCCAGACGACCATGAAGATCGCCCAGCCGGTCTGGCCCTGGTCGTAGAGCCACCAGGCCGCGCCGCCCCAGATCAGCGGCGGGCCGACCGGCACCATCGACAGGAAGAAGGTGGCCGCGGCGAGCAGCAGGGCGGCCGGGACGCCGGCGATCAGGAAGCCGATCAGCGCGACGAGCGACTGCGCCGCCGCCGTGCCGACGATGCCGACCATCACGCCCATGATCGTGCCGCGCGCCAGTTCCAGCATGCGCTCGCCCAACGGTCCGCCGATCTTGGCGGCGAGCCGGGACAGATGCGTTGCGAGCTGGTGGCCGTCGCGGTAGAAGAAGAAGGCGATGAACATGACCAGCGTCAGTTCGAGCAGACCCTGGCCGACCAGCGCGACGGCGGCGGTCAGGAGTCTGCGCGTCGGCTCGAACAGTTGCTTGCCGAGGCTGGCGAGCTCGTCCGCGTTGCCGGCGAGCTTGCGCCAGTAGGCGTCGAGATGCTCGCCGACGAGCGGCAGCCCGGCGAGCCAGTCGGGCGGGGCGTGATCGCGCGATTCGAACCACGGGCGCAGCAGCGTCAGCAGCTGACCGACGCCGTCGGCGATGGTGGCGGCGAGATAGGACATGGGCAGCAGCACGGCCAGCGCGAGCAGCAGGGTCAGCAGCAGGGCGGCGAGGGTGGTGCGTCCCTTGAGATGCGCCTCGAGCCGGGCGAACAGCGGCCAGGTCGTCAGGCAGAGGATGGCGGCGAACAGCAGGGCGGCGAGGAAGGGCGCCAAAACCCACGCGGCGCCGACGACGATCAGGGCGACGATCGCGATGCGGGCGTTGGCGCGGGTGGCTTCATTCATGTGCGGATTCTACCCCGCTGCCCGCGGCCTCCCGGTCAAGCCTTGGCGAGCAGCTTGAGCGCCTGGCGGATGCCGTCCGAGACGCCGATGCCGGCCGGCAGGCCTTTCGTCGCGGCGAGCGCCTCGCGCTCGCTGTAGCCGAGCGCCAGCAGCGCGTTGAGGATGTCGCTGCCCGCGTCGGCCGCCGCCTCGCCGGCGCCGAGTTTCGCGGGCGCGCCGCCGGCCGCCGGCAGCTTGTCCTTGAGTTCGAGCAGCAGGCGCTCGGCGGTCTTCTTGCCGATGCCCGGGATCTTCGTCAGCCGGCCGGTCTCCTGACGCGCCACCGCCTGCGCCAGCTCGCCGACCGACAGACCGGACAGCACCGCCAGCGCGGTGCGCGCGCCGATGCCGGAAATCTTCAGCAGTTGTCTGAACGCCGCCCGCTCGGCCTCGCTGAGGAAGCCGAACAGCAGGTGGGCATCCTCGCGCACGACCAGGTGGGTGACGAGCGCGACCCGCTCGCCGAGGTTCGGCAGGTTGTAGAAGGTGCTCATCGGCACGTCGAGCTCGTAGCCGACGCCGCCGACATCGACGAGGATCTGCGGCGGGTTCTTTTCCAGCAGGGTGCCGGCGATGCGGCCGATCATACGAGTCTCCCGTTGCGTACGCGGAAGCCGCGCGTCGCGATGTTACCCAGCCCTTGCCCCCCGTGCGCATGGCAGATCGCGCAGGCCAATGCATCGGCGGCGTCGGCGGAGGGCTCGCCGGGCAGTTGCAGCAGGCGCGTGACCATGTGGCCGACCTGCTCCTTGGCCGCCTTGCCGTGGCCGACCACTGCCTGCTTGACCTGCAGCGCCGTGTATTCGGCGACCGGCAGACCGGCCAGCACCAGAGCGGAAATGGCTGCACCGCGCGCCTGGCCGAGCAGCAGCGTCGATTGCGGATTGACGTTGACGAACACCTTTTCGATCGACGCTTCGTCCGGACAGTGCTCGCCGATCACTGCGCCGATGCCGTCGAGCAGCGTCTTCAGGCGCAGCGGCAAGGCATCGGCTTCATTACTGCGAATGCAGCCGCTGGTGACGTAGGCGAGCTGCTGGCCGACCTTGTCGATGATGCCGAAGCCCGTGACGCGCAGGCCGGGGTCGATGCCGAGGATGCGGATGGTGGTGGTCATGCTGGTCACGAAAGATACACGTTAGGGAAGGTCTGAATAAGGTGTGAACGATTTTGCTGCCGAAGGGTCAGACGAGCGAACTCGCACACACGGATGGAAACAATGAAACAGATGACGCTCTCGGCAGGTGGTTTTGATCGGCACGGCAAGACGACGCGACGCGCAGCGTTTCTGACCGAAATGGATCGGCTGGTGCCGTGGTCGGCGCTGTGTGCTTTGATTGAACCGGTCTATCCGAAGGCCGGC
>DDXW01000081.1 GCA_002347285.1 Rhodocyclaceae bacterium UBA2250
CAGCGGTTCGATCCCGCTTACCTCCACCACGACGAAGTCCCTATCGTCTAGAGGCCTAGGACAACACCCTTTCACGGTGTGAACCGGGGTTCGAATCCCCGTGGGGACGCCAGCATACGAAGGCCCGACCGGCAACAGTCGGGCCTTTTTCATTGCGGCGCGCCGCCTCGCCGGCGCCGAGTTTCGCGTCAGCGGCAAGGCGCCAGTTCGATCGTCGTTTCTTCCGGCAAGCCCGGCAGCCAGTCGGTCACCGGTCGGCAGCGGCCGTCGGCGCAGACGACGTAGGGCGGCACATGCGGCGAGTGGCGCAGCACGAGGCGCGGCAGCGGCGGCAGCGCCGGGCGGTAATGCCAGACGCCGTCCTGCAGCACCGCGCCGGCGGGCGGTTCCATGCCGGCGCCGGCGCCGCGCACGCGGGCGGCGCCGAGCCGCAGCGCCTCGCCCTCGCGGCGGTAGTCTTCCTCCCAGACGACCTTTTCGATCGAATGGGTCCAGCGCAGCGTGATGTCGTCGCCGAACTGCGCGAGCAGCAGGCCGGCGACGAGGCAGATGCCGGTCATGCGCTCCGGCGCGCGCGCAGCCAGTGCCAGCCGAGGAACAGCGCGCCCATGGCGAAGCCGATCTCGTCGGTCAGCGGCAGCGCGGCGATCAGCATGAAGGCGGCGGCGGCGGCGAAGAGGCGTTCCCACCACGCCAGCGGCGCGCGCAGGAAGCCGATGGCGGCGGCGCCCCACAGCGCGATGGCGAGCACCGCCTTGGCGACGATGTAGGCGACGGCGACCAGCGACGGGTCGCCCTGCAGCATCAGCGCGTTGTCATAGACGGCCATGAACGGCACGACAAAGCCGGCGATGGCGATCTGCACCGCCTTGAAGCCGATCTTCAGCGGCGGCTCCCTGGCGATCGAGCTGGCGGCGAAGGCGGCGAGCGCCACCGGCGGCGTCAGGTCGGCCATGATGCCGAAGTAGAAGACGAACATGTGGCTGACGATCAGCGGCACGCCGAGCTTGAGCAGCGCCGGCGCGGCGATCGAGCTGGTGATGATGTAGTTCGGGATGGTCGGGATGCCCATGCCGAGCACGAGGCAGACGACCATCGTCAGCAGCAGCGAAAGGAACAGGCTCCGCTCGCCGACCTGGAGGATGTAGCCGGCGAAGCTCGACGCGGCGCCGGTGAGCGTCAGGATGCCGATGATCACGCCGACGATCGCGCAGGCCACGCCGACCGGCAGCGCCTGGCGCGCGCCGTCGATCAGGCTGCTGCGCAGGGTGCGCAGGGTGCGCCGCCCGCCGTGCACCGAGAAGGCCATGCCGACCAGGGCGAGGATCACCGCCAGCACCGGGTAGACGCCCCACTTCACCAGCGTCGCGCAGGCCAGGCCGACCGCCAGCCAGAAGACGTAGCGGAAAGCGGTGGACGACATGCCCGCCGCGATGGCGGCGCCGAGGATGAGGATCGCCGTGAGGGCGAGGCCGACCATGCCGGAGTACATCGGCGTGTAGCCGTTGAACAGCATCCACACCAGCGCGGCGAGCGGCAGGACCAGGTGCCACTGCGCGCGCATCGCGCGCCACGGATTCGGGCACTCCTCCTTCGGCAGGCCGAGCAGGCGCTTGCGGCCGGCCTCCAGATGCACCATCCAGAAGGCGGTGAGGTAGTAGAGGATGGCCGGGATCGCCGCCGCCTTGACGATCTCGGCGTAGGGCACGTTGAGGTTTTCGGCCATGATGAAGGCCACCGCACCCATCACCGGCGGCATGATCTGGCCGCCCATCGAGGAAGTCGCCTCGACCGCGCCGGCGAACACGCCCGAGTAGCCGAAGCGCTTCATCAGCGGGATGGTGAACTGGCCGGTGGTCAGCACGTTGGCGACGCCGGAGCCGGAGATCGTGCCCATCAGTCCGGAGGAGATGACGGCCACCTTGGCGGCGCCGCCCTTGGTATGGCCGACGAAACCGAGCGCGATGGAGTTGAACAGGTGGATCATCCCGGCATGCTCGAGGAAGCTGCCGAAGAGGATGAAGAGGAAGATGTAGGTGGCCGACACCAGCGTCGGGATGCCGAAGATGCCCTCGGTGCCGAAGCCGAGCTGATCCACGATCTGCGCGAAGTCGAAGCCGCGGTGCGCCAGGTCGCCCGGCAGATGGTTGCCGAACAGGCCATAGAGCAGAAAGGCGCCGCAGACCAGCGGCAGCGCCAGGCCGAGGATGCGCCGCGCCGCCTCGAAGACCAGGATCACCATCGCCGTGCCGACCCAGAGGTCGACGACGGTCGGTTCCCCGGCGCGCTGGATCAGGTCGCCTTCGAAGAACCACTGGTAAGTGGACAGAGCGAAGGCGCCGGCGGCGAGCAGCCAGTCGCTCGCCGCCACGCGCGAGGGCTTCGCGCGATGGTGGAAGGCGGGATAGAGGATGAAGGTCAGCGCCAGCAGGAAACCGACGTGCAGCGCGCGCGTGACGAGGCTGGAGAACGGATGGAAGGCCGCGACGACGAGCTGGTAGGCGGAAAAAGCCAGCGCCAGCGACGACAGAACCAGCAGCGGCAGGCCGCCGAGCCGGCGCTGCACGCCGTGCTCGGAAACCGACTCCAGGCCATGGTCGGGTGCGACGCCATGGTCGGCCATGGCGTCGCCTTACTTGAGCAACCCGGCTTCGCGGTAGTACTTCTCGGCGCCGGGATGCAGCGGCGCGGGCGGATTGAGCGCCGCCCCCTCCTTCCTGATCGCCTTCGCCGCGGCATGGGCGGCCACCATCTGGTCGAGGTTCTCGAACATCGCCTTGGTCATCTTGTAGACCGTCTCGGCCGGCACGCCCTCGTGGGTGACGAGGAAGTTCTGGATCGCCACGGTGGCGACCTCGGCGCCCTGACCGTTGTAAGTATTGGCGGGGATCGCGCCGGCCTGATAGGCCGGATCGCCGATCTTGGCGACGACTTCGGCCGGCACCGGCACGATGGCGATCTTCACGGCGGTGGCGAGGTCGCGTACCGCGGCGACGCCGAGGCCGGCGGAGATCAGCGTGGCGTCGAGCTGGCGGTTCTTGAGCAGCTCGACCGACTCGCCGAAGGGCAGGTACTCGACCTTGGCGAAGTCCTGGTAGCTCAGCCCGGCCGCCTTGAAGATGGCACGCGCGTTGAGCTCGGTGCCGCTCTTCGGTGCGCCGACGGCGACCTTCTTGCCCTTCAGGTCGGCGAGCGATTTGATGCCGGAATCGGCGCTGGCGACGATCTGGATGTAGTTCGGGTAGATCGCGGCGAGGGTGCGCAGCTTGGCGAGCGGCGCCTTGAAGCCCGCCTCCGCGTCGCCCTTCCAGGCATCGGAGTAGGCGTCGCCGAGCGTGAAGCCGACCTCGCCCTTGCCGGCCTGCAGCAGGTTGAGGTTCTCGGCGCTCGCCTTGGTGGCCTGCACCGAGGCCTTGGCGTCGGGCAGCGCCTTGCCGTAGATCTGCGACAGCGCGACGCCGAGCGGGTAATACACGCCGCTGGTGCCGCCGGTCAGCACGTTGACGAATTCCGCCGCCTGGCTTGCGGCGGCGGCCAGGGCGAGAGTGGATGCGGCGATCAGGCTACGCAGTTTCATGGAAGTCTCCTCCGTCGTTGTTGTGAAGAAAATGCGAGTGTCGATGCTACGTCAAACAACCCCTTCCCGGCGCAAGGCGGCGATCGCCTCGTTCGCGTAGCCCAGCGCCGTCAGGACCGCATCGGTGTCGGCGCCCAGCAGCGGCGGTGCATTGCGATATTCGACCGGCGTGGCCGAAAGCCGCAGCGGACTCGCCACCTGCGGCACGCTGCCGGCGAGCGGATGCGGCAGGTCGACGCGCATGCCGCGCGCCGCCACCTGCGGGTCGGCGAACACGCGCGCGAGGTCGTTGATCGGCCCGCAGGGCACGCCGGCCGCTTCCAGCGCGGCGATCCAGTCGTCGGTGCTTCTCGTGACCGTGACCTGCCGCAGCAGCGGGATCAGCGCCGTCCGGTGTTCGACGCGGGCGGCATTGGTGGCGAAGCGCGCGTCGCTCGCCCACTCGGGGTGACCGGCCACCGCGCACAGGCGGGCGAACTGGGCGTCGTTGCCGACCGCGAGGATCATGTCGCCGTCGGCGGTCGGGAAGTCCTGGTAGGGCACGATGTTGGGATGAGCGTTGCCCATGCGCCGCGGCGCCTGGCCGGAGACGAGGTAGTTCATCGCCTGGTTGGCCAGGCAGGCCACCTGCACGTCGAGCAGCGCGAGATCGATGTGCTGGCCCTCGCCCGTCCGCTCGCGGTGGGCCAGCGCGGCGAGGATGGCGACGGCGGCGTGCAGGCCGGTGAGGATGTCGGTGAGCGCGACGCCGACCTTCTGCGGCCCGGCGCCCGGCTCGCCGTCGGCGCGGCCGGTCAGGCTCATCAGCCCGCCCATGCCCTGGATCAGGAAGTCGTAGCCGGCGCGCGCGGCGTAGGGGCCGTTCTGCCCGAAGCCGGTGATCGAGCAGTAGATGATCCGCGGATTGACGGCGCGCAGGCCGGCGTAGTCGAGCCCGTAGGCGGCCAGGCCGCCGGCCTTGAAATTCTCGACGACGACGTCGGCTTCGGCCGCGAGCCTGCGCACGATCTCCTGGCCGGCCGGCCGGGTGAAATCGACGGTGAGCGACTTCTTGTTGCGGTTGGTGCACAGGTAGTAGGCGGCCTCGCGCGTCTCGGTCCCCCCCGTGTCCCTAAGCCACGGCGGTCCCCAGTGGCGAGTGTCATCACCGCTGCCCGGTTTCTCGACCTTGATCACCTCGGCGCCGAGGTCGGCGAGCATCTGGCTCGCCCACGGGCCGGCCAGCACCCGCGAGAGGTCGAGCACCTTGAGGTGGGAAAGCGCACCCATGGCGCCCGATCAGAACGCGGCGATGCCGGTCTGCGCGCGGCCGAGGATCAGCGCGTGGATGTCGTGCGTGCCCTCGTAGGTGTTGACCACCTCGAGGTTCACGACGTGGCGGATCACGCCGAACTCGTCCGAGATGCCGTTGCCGCCCAGCATGTCCCTCGCTTCGCGCGCGATCGCGAGCGCCTTGCCGCAGCTGTTGCGCTTCATGATCGAAGTGATCTCGGGTGCCGCCGTGCCCTCGTCCTTCATGCGGCCCAGCCGCAGGCAGCCCTGCAGGCCGAGCGCGATCTCGGTCTGCATGTCGGCGAGCTTCTTCTGGATCAGCTGGTTGGCGGCGAGCGGCCGGCCGAACTGCTTGCGGTCGAGCGTGTACTGGCGGGCCGTGTGCCAGCAGAATTCCGCCGCGCCGAGCGCGCCCCAGGCGATGCCGTACCGCGCCGAGTTGAGGCAGGTGAACGGCCCCTTGAGGCCGCGGATGGCGGGAAAGGCGTTCTCCTCCGGCACGAAGACGTCGTCCATGACGATCTCGCCGGTGATCGAGGCGCGCAGTCCGACCTTGCCGTGGATCGCCGGCGCGGTCAGCCCCTTCATGCCCTTGTCGAGGATGAAGCCGCGGATCTCCCCCGCCTCGTCCTTGGCCCAGACGACGAAGACGTCGGCGATCGGGCTGTTGGTGATCCACATCTTGCTGCCGGTCAGGCGCCAGCCGCCGGCCGTCTGCCTGGCGCGCGCGGCCATGCCGCCGGGATCGGAGCCGTGGTTCGGCTCGGTCAGGCCGAAGCAGCCGATCCACTCGCCGGTCGCGAGCCTGGGCAGGTACTTGCGCTTCTGCGCCTCGGTGCCGAACTCGAAGATCGGCACCATGACGAGCGAGGACTGCACGCTCATCATCGAGCGGAAGCCCGAGTCGACGCGCTCGACCTCGCGGGCGATCAGGCCGTAGGAAACGTAGTTGAGTCCCGCGCCGCCGTACTCGACGGGAATGGTCGGGCCGAGCAGGCCGATCTCGCCCATCTCGCGGAAGACTGCCGGATCGGTGCGTTCGTGGCGGAAGGCTTCGAGGATGCGCGGCGCCAGCCTGCCCTGGCAGTAGTCGCGCGCCGCGTCGCGCAGCATGCGCTCGTCCTCGGTGAGCTGCTCCTCGAGCAGCAGCGGGTCTTCCCAGCGGAATTGCGTCCTGGCCATCGGTCTGCCTCGTGCAAACAGGGATGCGCGAGTTTAAACGCAATACGCAACGGTATGGTGCCCTGGCGGACCGGAGACGGCATTCCAGCGGATATTCGAAACTCGGCGCCGGCGGGGCGGCGCCCGCGCCCTACTGGCGCAAGCGCGGAGCGGGTGCGAACCCGGTCTGGCGCTGCGCATTCGCCATCAGGTAGGGATAATCCGGTGGCGGGCCGGCGTCCGCGCCGTGCAACGCCCGGATGTAGTCGATCGCCTCGGCACGCGCCCGTCGCGCCGCGGCCGAGTCGAACCAGGCCTGCAATGCCTGCCGGTCGGCCTCGCTCCAGTCTGCCGCATAAGCCGCCCAATCCGCCGCCACATAGCCGGCGAAATAGGCAGTGCCTTCCTGCAGACTGAAGTGCACGGCATCGACCACGGGCAGCAAATCATCGGGAGCGTTCAGGCTGTTCACGATCAGGCGCGCCCGATGAGGATCCATCCGCTCAAGCAGGGCATGAAAACGATCCAGCGAAAACTCGATGCGGCGTCCGCTCGGCAAGACAGGCATGGTGCTCTCCAGAGATAACCTCGCCTCCCTCCAGCGATTACCGTGCCAGCATAAAGTGGCAATGCACTGGCAATAATTGCCGAAGCGGCGGCAAACCAGTCCGTTCGCCGCCTCCTTTTTGCCGCCCGAACCGCAACGGAGGAGATATTCCGCCGCAATTCTCCCGCCTCACGGGCATGGCACGTCGATTGCTCTATCGGCTCACAGGAATAGCCGCGCATGCAGCCGGCTGTCGATGCGAACGCCGAACGCTCTAAGGAGAAGGGTCATGCCGCAAATCATCAACACCAATATCAGCTCGCTGAATGCCCAGCGCAATCTGAACGGTTCCCAGACATCGCTGGCGACCTCGCTGCAGCGCCTCTCCTCCGGCCTGCGCATCAACAGCGCCAAGGACGACGCCGCCGGCCTCGCGATCTCCGAGCGAATGACGACGCAGATCCGCGGCCTCGACCAGGCCCGCCGCAACGCCAACGACGGCATCTCGCTCGCCCAGGTCGCCGAAGGCGCGCTCCAGTCGGCCGGCGACATCCTGCAGCGCGTCCGCGAACTGGCCGTCCAGTCGATGAACGCCACCAACTCCGCCGGCGATCGCTCGGCCTTGAACGCGGAAGTCCAGCAGCTCACGCAGGAACTCCAGCGCATCTCGACCAACACCGAATACAACGGTCTGAAGCTGCTCGACGGCTCCTTCTCCTCGGCAACCTTCCAGGTCGGCGCCAACGCCAACCAGACGATCACGGCGACTTCGAACAACTTCCAGACCCAAGCGTACGGCAATTACCGGATCGGCAGCCAGGAAGCGGCAACCCAGACCGGCGTCGGCGACCTCACGCGCGGCTCCAGCGTCGGCGCTGTCTCCTTGCACGTCGGCGCCGCCGACGCCTCGACCATCACGGCAGGAACGCTGACCGTCAACACCGCCATCGGCTCCAAGGACATCGCCTATCCCGGCGCCCAGTCGGCCGCGCAGATGGCCGCCTTCATCAATCAAGCGGAAACCGGTGTGCGCGCCACGGCCTTGACCCAGTTCGTGCTCGGCGCGGACGATGCGGGTGCCGGCGCTGCCGGTTTCCAGCAGGACACCACCTACACGTTCTACCTCTCGACCGACACCTCGACCACGCCCCCCGCCGCTCCTTCCGCCGGCTACGTCACGGTATCCTTCACCACCGGCGGCACGGCCACCGGCACCCCGGTCAGCGCGCTCGACCAGCTCAACGCCGCCGCTCAGGCCTTCAACGACGCCGCAGGCAAGACCGGTTTCTCCGCCAAGATCGCCAAGACCGATAACGGCCAATATGGGGTTGTCCTCACCAACGAAGCAGGACAGGACCTGCGCATCAACAACCAGTCGGGCGCCGCCGTCGCCATCGAGGACATCGGCGTCATCGACGAGGATCCTGCCACGGCCGGCTTGGCCAGCACGATCACCGCCGCCGTCACCCTCGGTAGCTGGGCGGCCGGGGACGGCCTTTGGCTGACCGGCCACCTGATCCTCGATTCGGACAAGTCCTTCTCCGTCACCGACACCATGGGCGCCGCCGGCATCGCCTCGACCGGTTTCATGGTCGCCAACACCGCCCAGGCTGGCCAGTTGCAGAAAGTCGCGGAAATGGACGTGAGCACGATCGACGCTTCGTCGCGCACCCTCTCCATCGTCGATTCGGCACTGGCCTCGATCAGCGGCCAGCGTGCCCGCTACGGCGCGCTGCAGGCCCGCTTCGAGAACACCATCGTCAACCTGCAGACCACCTCCGAAAACCTGTCGGCCTCCCGCTCGCGCATCCGCGATGCGGATTTCGCCGAGGAGACGGCGAAGCTCTCGCGCAGCCAGGTGTTGCAGCAGGCCGGCTTGGCGATGCTCGCCCAGGCGAACGCCCTGACTCAGAACGTGCTGACGCTGTTGCAGCGCTAACCCACTGATTCATAAACAAACGGGGCGCCGCGGCGCCCCGTTTGTTCTTTGGTCGGCGCCGCCTGCGGCAAATTCCCTCAAGTTTCCCTTTCCCCGGCCGTGAATGAAAGCAACGGTGGCTTCAGGCACCTGCCCGAAGGCATACGAAAGCTGGGCTGCCGGTATTCGCAACCTTCTGAAAGGGAAAGATCATGCCGCAAATCATCAACACCAACATCCCCTCGCTGAACGCCCAGCGCAACCTGAACGGCTCGCAGTCCGCGTTGTCGACCTCGCTGCAGCGCCTCTCCTCCGGCCTGCGCATCAACTCCGCCAAGGACGACGCCGCCGGCCTGTCGATTTCCGAGCGCTTCACCTCCCAGATCCGCGGCCTCGACCAGGCCCGCCGCAACGCCAACGACGGCATCTCGCTGTCTCAGACCGCCGAAGGCGCGCTCCAGTCGGCCGGCGACATCCTGCAGCGCGTCCGCGAACTGGCCGTCCAGTCGATGAACGCCACCAACTCGGCCGGCGACCGCCAGGCGCTGAACTCCGAAGTCTCGCAACTGACGCAGGAACTTCAGCGCATCTCGACCAACACCGAATTCAACGGTCTGAAGCTGCTCGACGGCTCCTTCACCGCCTCGACCTTCCAGGTCGGTGCCAACGCCAACCAGACCATCGTCGCCACCTCGGGCAACTTCCAGACCACCGCCTACGGCAACTACCGCGTCGGCGGCCTCGCCGCTTCCACCCAGACCGGTCTCGGTGACCTGACCCAGGGTTCGACCGCTGGTGCGACACTGCTGACCTACGGCACGGGCGACGTTTCCGGCATCACCTCGAACACGCTGACGCTGAACACCGCGACGGGCTCGACCGAAATCACCTACAACGACGGCGCCTCCGCCGCCGACGTCGCAGCGGCGATCAACCAGGCCGGCACCGGCGTGCGCGCCTCGGCGATCACCCAGTTCGTGCTCGGCGCGGACGATGCGGCTGCCGGCGCTGCCGGTTTCCAGCAGGACACCACCTACACCTTCTACCTCTCCACTGACGTTTCCGATCCGACCGGCGCCGCCGCGCCTGAGTCCGGCTTCACGACGATCTCCTTCACCACCGGCGGCAGCGACAGCACCGCCCCGGTCAACTCCGCCGAACAACTGAATGCGGCCGCCCAGGCCTTCAACGATGCCGCGGGCAAGACCGGTTTCACCGCCAGCGTCGTCAAGACCGACAACGGCCAGTACGGCCTCAAGATCACGAACGAAGCCGGCAAGGATCTGCGCATCGTCGCCGAAGACGCCACCAGCAGCGTCAGCGTCGAAGACGTGACGGTGATCGACGGCGACGACACCACCGCCTCGGCCCTGGCAGGAACGACCGTGGCAGCCGTCGCGGTGGCAGGCACCTGGGCTGACACCGAGGGCGACTGGATCACCGGACAGATCATCCTCGATTCCGACAAGTCGTTCTCGGTCACCGATGCCGGCACGATGTTCATGACCGCGGCTACCGCCCAGGCTGGCCAGCTGCAGAAGGTCGCCGAACTCGACGTCAGCACGGTCGATGCCGCGAGCCGCACCCTGGCGATGGCCGACTCGGCGCTCTCCGCGATCAGCAGCCAGCGCGCCCGCTACGGCGCTCTGCAGTCGCGCTTCGAGACTGCGATCGTCAACCTGCAGACGACCTCCGAGAACCTGTCGGCCTCCCGCTCGCGCATCCGCGACGCGGACTTCGCCGACGAAACCGCCAAGCTGTCGCGCAACCAGGTGCTGCAGCAGGCCGGCATGGCGATGCTCGCCCAGGCGAACGCGCTCTCGCAGAACGTCCTGACGCTCCTGCGCGGTTAATCGGGCAAGCTGAAAGGAAGTGGGGCACCCAGGCGGGTGCTCCACTGCCCGCTTAACGGCAATCGGCACGGAAGGAGCACATCATGTCCATCCGCACTCTCGGCAGTTCGGTCGAACAGGCACCCCAGCCTGCACCGGCGGCCGCCGAAAGCACTCAGGCATCGCAAAAGCCTGCGCCCGCGGCTGAAGCCCGGCCGTCGGACGCGCCGCAAGCCAGCGCGGAACAGGTCAGGTCGGCGGTCGCCGAGATCGAGAGAATCGTGCAGATGTCCGCACGCAACCTGCAGTTCTCGATCGACGACGATAGCGGCAAGACCATCGTCTCGGTCATCGACAAGAACACCGGCGACCTGGTGCGCCAGATTCCTTCCAAGGAACTGATGGAAATCGCGAAGTCGGTCGGCCGCATGCAGGGCTTGCTGGTGAACGGCAAGGCCTGAGGCAGCAAGGCAGCAAGGCAGCAAGGCAGGAAACCCGCGCCGCAAGGTTGCGGGTTTTTTCTTTTCTGACCAATGGCATGCATCATGCTTTACCCATCATCACACCTCTTCAGTTTTCCCGATTTCGGACGATAATTAGCTAAAGGTTTTTCCGGGAGCAGCACAATGGCGACGATCACCTCCTCCGGCATCGGCTCCGGCCTCGACATCAACAGCATCATCACCCAGCTGATGACGATCGAGAGCCAGCCGCTGACCCAGCTGGCCACCAAAGAGGCCAGCTATCAGGCCAAGCTGTCGGCCTTCGGTACCCTGCAAGGCGCCTTTGCCTCGCTGCAATCCGCCGCGCGTGCGCTCAAGTCCTCCACGCTGTTCAGCAGCATGACGGCCACCCCGGCGGACACGACGGTGCTGGCGGCCAGCGCGAACACCGCCGCCCAGGCCGCCGGCTATTCGGTCGATGTGGTCGCCCTCGCCAAGGGACAGACCATCGCCTCCCAGGCTTTTGCCGACATCACCTCCGACATCGCGGCGGCCGACGGCAAGCTGAAGATCGAACTGGGCACCTTCAGCGGCGGCACCTTCACGGCCGATGCGGCGAAGACGCCGGTGACCATCGACATCCCGCAGAACGCCTCCTCGCTCGGCGAGATTCGCGACGCGATCAACAACGCCGGCGCTGGCGTCACCGCCCGCGTCATCGATGTCGGCGGCAATCAGTACAAGCTGATGATCACGGCCGACGACACCGGCGCCAACCGCAGCCTGCGCATCACGGCCATGGACGACACCGGTACCCCCCTGGCGAAGGACAACACCGGCCTGGCCAAGCTCTACTTCGACCCGGCGGCAGCCAGCGGCAGCGGGAAGGAGTTCGCCGTCACGGTGGACGCCCAGGATGCCCACATCAAGATCAACTCGCTCGACATCTACCGCTCGTCCAACACCATTTCCGACGCGATCACCGGCGTGACGCTGAAGCTCGCCAAGGAAGGCACGACCAGCCTGACGGTCGCCAAGAATACCGATGCCGTCAGCGGCGCCATCGACGCCTTCGTCAAGGCCTACAATGCCGCCAACGAGCAGGTGCGCCAGCTGACCGCCTTCAATACGGAAACCCTGCAGGCCTCCGTCCTGACCGGCGACAGCGGCGCCCGCGCCCTGCAGACCGCGCTGCGCGACATGACCAGCCTGAGCGTATCGACCCAGTCGTCATCGATCCGCCGCTTCTCCGACATCGGCATCACGCTGCAGCGCGACGGCTCGCTCCAGTTCAACAGCGCGAAACTCAAGAGCGCGCTGGAAGCCGACCCCGAGGCGGTCGAACAACTGGTCACCAGCGGCAATGCCGGCACGAGCGGCATCGCCACCCGCATGACCAGCATGCTCGACGGCATCCTGAGCAAAGAGAACGGCATCTTTACCAGCCGGACCGAGGGCATCGACCGCAGCATCGCCGACATCGAGAAGCGCCGCGAGGCGCTGCAGCGCCGCCTCGTCCAGATCGAGGCACGCTACCGCAAGCAGTTCAGCGCGCTCGATGTCGCCATGTCCAACATGCAGCAGACCTCGCAGTATCTGCAGCAGCAGTTCGCCGCCCTCAGCAGCAGCAGTTCGTCCTGATCCCGACCGGAAGAGCACAACATGTTCACCGCCAAATACAAGTCCGCCGATGCCTACAGCAAGGTGGGCATCCAGACGGGAGTGGTCGAAGCCAACCCGCACAAATTGATCATGATGCTGTTCGACGGGGCGATGCTCGCGCTTTCGAACGCGGCGACCGGCCTGCGCGAAGGCGATCTCAAGAAGAAAGGTGAATCCATCTCCTGGGCCATCGACATCATTTCCCAGGGACTGCAATCCAGCCTCAGCCTGGAAAACGGCGGCGAAATCGCCGAAAAACTCAACGGCCTCTACGACTACATGTGCACCCGGCTGCTCTACGCCAACGCGCGCAACGATCCGCAGGCGCTGGAAGAGGTTTCCAGGCTGCTCGGCGAGATCCGCGGCGCCTGGGAAGAAATAGCCGGCGATCCCGCTGTTGTTTCCTACAGCGGGAAAACCGCCTGAGGCTACCATGCTGCCGATGGCTGCCCAGATCGAAATCTACGAACAGATGTGCGCGCTGTCCGCCCGCATGGTCGAGGCGGCGCGGGCCCAGGATTGGGACAACCTGGTCGCGCTCGAGGAGGCGGTCGCCGGCTTGCGCGATACCCTGATGCATGAATCGCAGGCGATGCCGAGCGCTCCGCAGGACGCCGAGAAGATGCGCTCGCTGATCCAGCGCATCCTGCAGGACGACGCGGAAATCCGCCGGCATACCGAGCCCTGGATGGAGCAGGTACGGCGCTTCCTGACGGGCAACACGCGCAAGCGGCAAGTCGACCAGGCCTACGGCGCCGGCAGCTGACCTGCCCGCCGCCTGCGTCGGCATTCCTGCATCTGACGACACATGGTCCTGATTCCCCCCGATGCAGGCCTCCGGATGCGGCTGCAGACCGATGCGAACGCGCTGCAGCCGGTCGCGCCGGTCCATGAGCTTCCTTCCGACCTGCCCGATCTCCAGATCGGGCAGAGGTTTACGGCGCGCATCCAGGAAGCCCTGCCGGACAACACCTACAAGGCGCTCGTCGCCGGCAAGCAGCTGACGCTGCAACTGCCCGAGGGCGCCGGCGCGGGCGATCAGCTCGAGCTGGTGGTGGTCGACCGCTCGCCGCGCGTGCTGATCGCCCGGCAGGCGGAAACGGCAAGCAGCGGCGAGGCCGCTCCCTACCCGTTCGCCAGATTCAGCCCGGCGGCGCGCCTGATCGGCCAGTTGTTGCCGCCCGAAGGCGAGGCGCCGCCGGCGGCGCAGTTGAATCGCGGCCAGCCGCTGGTGGCGCAGCCGCCGCAGTCGCAGGCTGCTGTCGCGGAACTGACGTCCAAGCTGTCACAATCGGTAACGCAGAGCGGCCTGTTCTATGAGGCGCACCAGGCGCAATGGGTCGCCGGCAAGCGCCCGCTCGAAGAGCTGCTGCAGGAACCGCAGGGGCAGAAATCGAGCCCCGCCGCCTTTCAGCATGCCGCCGCGGAAACGGCGGCCCGGACGATCTCGACCGCCAATCGCCCGATGACAGCCGAGGCCGTCATGCAGGCGCTGCAGGCCGGCAGCGAAAAACTCGGCGCTGGCGGGGCGGCGCAGGGCGGAACCACGTCTGCCCAGAGCCTCGCCCAGCAGGTGCCCGACGACCTGCGGCCGCTGGTGCAGCAGCAGCTCGACGCCGCCGGCACGCAGCGCATGATCTGGCAGGGCGAAATCTGGCCGCAGCAGACGATGGAATGGGAAATCGAACGGGAGAACGAACGCGAGGCTGATGGCAGCAGCGAGGAGGAGGCGCGCTGGCGCACCGCGCTGTCGCTGACCACGCCGCGCCTCGGGCGGGTGGACGCGAACCTGCAGCTGTCCTCCCGCGGCGTCGCCATCACGCTGGCCACGCCGCACGGCGCCAGCGCCGCCGACCTGCGCACCGCGGCACCGCTGCTGGCGGCGGCGCTCGATGCCGCCGGCGTGCCGCTGCTCGCCTTCCAGGTCAAGGAAGGGACGTGAGCACGCTGCCGGACGAGGAGAAGGATGCGCTCGAAACAACGAGTGCGCGTGCGCTGGCGGTCGCGCTGAAATACGCACCGGGCGATCTGGCGCCGAAGGTCGTCGCCAAGGGCCGCGGCCTGATCGCCGAGGAGATCATCGCCCGCGCGAAAGCGCATGGCGTCTATGTGCATGAATCGCCTGAGCTGGTCACTCTGCTCTCGCAGGTGGACCTCGACGACCATATCCCGCCGACGCTCTACGTCGCCGTCGCCGAACTGCTGAGTTGGCTCTATCTGGTGGAACAGCAGGGCGCCAGTCTGGAGCCGCCGCGGTTCCCGGCACCCTGATGGAATAGAATCCGCGCTTGCGGAGACTATCCATGAACGACGCCACCACCGGAACCCATGCCGCGCCCGTGCTCGAACAGGGCGAATACGACAAGTACATGCTGCGCACGCCGGTGGAGATCCAGGCGGTGCTGCGCAGCCTGCGCGATCGCGCGGCGCAGATCACGGTCTTCTTCAACGAGGGCAACGACCTGCTGCTCACCATGGTGCTGGCCGTCGAGAAGGATCATCTGATCCTCGATTTCGGCGCCGACGGCGAAGTCAATCGTCGTGCGGTCGCGGCCGGCAAGCTTTTCTGCGTCACCACGCTCGACAAGGTGCGCATCCAGTTCGCCCTCGGCGGCCTGCGCCAGGCGGACTACGAGGGGCGCCCCGCGTTCCGCGCCGCGCTGCCCGACGAACTGCTGCGCCTGCAGCGCCGCGAGTTCTACCGGCTGACCACGCCGGCCGCCCGCCCGCTCAAATGCCTGATGCCGCTGCCGCTGCCGGGAGGCGGCCTGCACCTGCACGAGGCGAACGTCTATGACATCAGCGGGGGCGGCCTGGGCATTTCCATGCCGCCCGAGGAAGTCCCGTTCGCTGCCGGCCGTGTCTATCCGAACTGCCGCATCGACCTGCCCGAAGTCGGCATGGTCACCTGCACGATCAAGGTCTGCAGCTTCTTCGAAGTCCCGCTGCTGAACGGCGCGCGCAGCCGGCGCGCGGGCTGCGAGTTCGTCGATCTGCCGGGACCGATGATGACGCTGATCCAGCGTTACATCATCAAGGTGGAGCGCGAGCGCAAGGCGCGCGCTTCGGGACTGAACTTCTAGGACCGGGCTTTCCGGGTCAGACCGGCATGTTCATCACGTCCTGATAGGCCGTGACGAGCTTGTTGCGCACCTGCACCATCTGCTGGAAGGAGAGGCTGGCCTTCTGCAGGTTGATCATCACGTCCTGCAGATTGACGTTGCTGTCGCCGCTCGCGAATTCCTGCGTCATTTGCTGCGCCTGCTGCTGGGCCGCATTCACCTGATCGATCGCCGCCTTGAGCGCCTGGCCGAAGTCGGCGCCCTCGGCCGCGGAAGCGGCGGAGGCGGGCTTGCCCTGCGCAACGGCGCTGGCGGCGCGCAGTTCCGAAAGCATTTGTTCGAGGTTGCGGGTATCGATCGCCATGATTTCAGCTTTGTCAGTCCGGACTGATGTTCAGCGTTTTATAGCAAACCGCGTGCCGATGCGCCAGGTTTTGTTCATGCGTCATCGTCATGCAAAAAACCTTCCTCGCGATACTGCTTGAGCTTGTAGCGCAGGCTGCGTTCCGAGATGCCCAACAGTTCGATCGCCTTCTTGCGCGAGCCGCCGACCTTCGCCAGCGTATCGAGAATGTGCTGGCGCTCGAGATCCTTCATGCTCGCTGAAGTTTCTTTTGATACAAAGGGTTGCGCAACCGGAGCCGCAACGAAACTCGGCGCTGGCGAGGCGGCGCCCGCAGTTTCCCCGCCCCTTGGAACGAGTACCGGGGCTAGGCCGGGGGTGGTCGGGCTTGTCGGCAACAGCAGATGCTCGGCTTCGACGGTCTCGCCGGGCGCGAGGATCAGCGCCCGCTGCATCACGTTTTCGAGCTCGCGCACGTTGCCCGGCCAGGGATGGGCGGCAAGTTTTGCCGCCGCGCCCGCGCCGATTTTTGCCGCCCGGCCGAGGCGCGCACCGTGCAGGGCGAGGAAATGCCGGGCGAGCGGCACGATGTCGCCCGGCCGTTCGCGCAGCGCGGGGATCGCCAGCGGAAAGACGTTGAGCCGGTAATAGAGATCCTCGCGAAAGCGGCCGGCGGCGACCTCGGCGGCCATGTCGCGGTTCGAGGTGGCGAGCACGCGGATATCGACCGCCACCGGCTTCTTGCCGCCGACGCGCTCGACTTCGCGTTCCTGCAGCACGCGCAGCAGCTTCGCCTGCAGCGCGAGCGGCATCTCCGAGATCTCGTCGAGCAGCAGCGTGCCGCCGCTGGCCTGTTCGAACTTGCCGGCCTGCGCGTTCTGCGCGCCGGTGAAGGCGCCCTTTTCATGGCCGAACAAGGTAGCCTCGAGCAGGTTGTCGGGGATCGCCGCGCAGTTGATCGCGACGAAGGGACCCTTGGCACGCGCCGACTGGTCGTGGATGTAGCGCGCGAACACCTCCTTGCCGGTGCCCGACTCGCCGGTGAGCAGCACGGTGGCGTCGGTCCTGGCGACGCGCGCCGCGAGCAGCAGAACTTCGCGGGTACGCACGTCAACCGCCACGACGCCCTCCGCCGCCGGCGCGACCGCGTAGCGCTCGATCTGGTCGAGCAATGCCTTCGGCTCGAAGGGCTTGAGCATGAAATCGCAGGCGCCGCCGCGCATCGCGGCGACCGCCTTGTCGACGTCGCCGAAGGCCGTCATCAGCAGCACCGGCAGGCCGGGACGCCGTGCACGAATCTCGGCGAGCAACTGCAGGCCGTCCATCGGCGCCATGCGCAGGTCGGAAATCACCATGTGGAATGGCTGACGCTCGATCAGCGCGAGCGCCGCCGGGCCGCCGTCGGCGCCGCTCGCCTTGTGGCCGGCGGCCTCGAGCGTGATCAGCAGCGCGTCGCGCAGCGCCTCGTCGTCCTCGACGACCAGAATATTCATGGCTGCGTTGGCCATCGTTCAATCGCTCCCGGAATTTGCGATGTCGCCCATGCCGCGGCCGACCGTCAGCACGAACTCGGTGCCGACGGCGGGCTCCGACGCGACATCGATGCCGCCGCCGTGCGCACGCGCGACGCCGCGCGCGATCGCGAGCCCCAGGCCAGTGCCTTCGGCGCGCGTCGTGAAGAAAGGCTCGAACAGCCGCGCCACCACGTCCGGCGTCATGCCGCGGCCGTTGTCCTTGATGCTGAAGGCCAGCAGATCGTCCGTCGCCGCGACGCCGAGACTCACCTTGCCGGCCGGGTTGTCGGCGGAGGCCTGCAGGGCGTTCTCGAGCAGGTTGGTCAGGGCGCCGACGAGCGCCTTGCGGTTGCCGGTGATGACGAGTCCGGCCGGCACCTCCGCCGGCGCGAATTCGACGCCGCGCATCCGCGCCAGCGGCTCGAAGGTATGCGCCAGCTCGCCGAGCAGGTCGGCGACCTCGAAGGATTCGCGGCCGAGCACCTCGCCGCGCGCGAACAGCAGCATGTCCTGGATCAGCCGCTCGAGGTGCTTGAGGCGGCCGACGGTCTTCTGCGCGATGCTGATGCGGGTCGCCTCGGGCAGCCCGGGATTCTCGAGATTGCCTGCGTAGAGCAACGCGGCGGCGAGCGGCGTGCGCAACTGGTGGGCGAGCTGCGCCGCCATCTCGCCCATCGCGGCAAGACGGGCGTTGCGTTCCGCCTGCTCGCGCAGGCGCTGCGTTTCGGCGTTGGCCGCCGCCAGCTCGGCCGTCAGCGCTTCGACCTGCCGTTCGAGCGCGCCATACGCCGTCGATAGTTCTTCCGAGACCTGATTGAACAGGCGGAAGGCTTCGGCCAAGCGCACCGGGTCGAGCGGGACTTCGGCAAGCGACGTCTGTCCGGCGGCGGGCGGGGAGGATTCGGTAGAATTCACGGCGCGGTGCATCATCGCAAAACTCGGCGCCGACGAAGCGGCGAAATGAGCGGCAAAAACGAGACAAGCCGCACAATACCCGAAATGGCGGCAATTTTTGCCGCTGCTTTGTGGAACCCCTCTTGCTTGGGCAGGCAACAATGCGGCAGCCTTCAAAGGAGTTTTCGTAGCGCACATGGCAGACCAGGCAACGGCATCGCCGGCACTTCCCCTCAATTTCGGCGTTCTCGCCCAGCTCACCGCGAAGCAGAAGCTGGGCGCGATGGCGGCGGTCGCGCTCGCCATCGCCCTGCTCGTCGGCATCTGGCTGTGGACGCGGGAGCCGCCCTACGGCGTGCTGTTCTCGAATCTCTCCGATCAGGACGGCGGCCAGATCGTCACCGCGCTGCAGCAGCAGAACGTGCCCTACAAATACACCGAGGGCGGCGGCGCGATCATGGTGCCGAGCCGCATGGTGCACGACGTGCGCCTGCGGCTGGCGTCGCAGGGGCTGCCGAAGGGCGGCCTGGTCGGCTTCGAGGTGATGGAGAACCAGAAGCTCGGCATCAGCCAGTTCGCCGAGCAGATCAACTACCAGCGCGGCCTCGAGGGCGAGCTGGCGCGCACGATCCAGACGCTCGGCGCGGTGCGCGCCGCGCGCGTGCATCTGGCGATCCCCAAGCAGACCGCCTTCCTGCGCGACGACCTGAAGCCCTCGGCCTCGGTGCTGGTCAGCCTGCACCCGGGCCGCGCGCTCGACCCGGCCCAGATCGCCGGCATCGTCCACCTCGTGTCCTCCTCGGTGCCGCAACTGAATCCGAACAACATCAGCGTGATCGATCAGGACGGCAACCTGATCTCGCAGCGCAAGGACGCGAACCGGGTCGACGGTCTCGATCCGACCCAGCTCAAGTACATGAAGGAGATCGAGGCGCAGTACCTGAAGCGGGTGGAGGCGATCCTCGAGCCGCTGGTCGGCAAGGGCAACTTCCGCGCTCAGATCACCACCGATATCGATTTCTCGAACTTCGACCAGGTGGAGGAGTCCTACCTTCCCAATCCGACGCCGGATACCGCGATCCGCAGCCAGCAGACCGCCGAGTCGGTCAACGGCAATCCCCCCGCGATGGGCGTGCCCGGCGCCTTGACGAACCAGCCGCCCGTGCCGGCCACTGCGCCGATCACCAACCCGCAGGTCGGCGCCGCCGCCGGCGGTGCCGGCCAGAACGGCAGCTACACGCGCAACGCCACCACCAATTACGAGCTCGACAAGACCGTGCGCCACACGCGCGGCACGCCCGGCGTCGTCAAGCGCCTGTCGGTCGCCGTCGCGATCAACCACCGTCCGACGACGGACAAGGACGGCAAGCCGGGCAAGCCGGCACCGCCGCCCGCCGACGAGCTGAAGCGCATCAACGACCTGGTGCGCGTGGCCGTCGGCTTCGACGAGAAGCGCGGCGACTCGATCAACGTCGCGGCCGCCAGCTTCGTGCCGCCCGAGTCCGAGGCGGCCCTTGAAGTGCCTGTCTGGAAGGATCCGGAAATCCAGTCCCTCGCCAAGGAAGCGCTGAAGTACCTCGTCATCGCCCTGATCGCCTGGCTGGTCTGGCGCAAGCTGCTCAAGCCGGTCTTCGACACGCTGGCCGCCGCCATCCGCGGCCCGGAGGCGGAGGCGGAACTGGCGGCGGCCGGGGCTGCTGCGGCAGGTGCGGAAGGGGCGGCGGGAGCCGAGGGCGCGCTGGGTCCGACGTTCGAGGACAGGGTCAACGCGGCACGCGAAATCGCGCACAAGGAGCCGAAGCTGATTGCTGAAATGATCAGGGAGTGGATGAGTGGCGGGAACGGCTGAGGAAGGCCTCGAAAAGAGCGCGATGCTGCTGCTCACTCTCGGCGCCGACGCGGCGGCCGAGGTGCTCAAGCACCTCGGCCCGCGCGAGGTGCAGAAACTCGGCCATGCCATGGCCGGCATGAAGTCGGTGCCGCGCGAGAAGGTCGAGGCGCTGCTCGAGGAACTGGAAAGCCACACCGCCAAGGGCGCCCCGCTGTCGGCCGACGAGAACATGATCCGCGCCATGCTGACCAAGGCGCTCGGCGACGACAAGGCGGCCAACCTGATCGGCCGGATCCTGCAGGGCGGCGACACGGCCGGCATCGAGAGCCTGAAATGGATGGACGCTCCCACGGTGGCCGACCTGATCAAGAACGAGCATCCGCAGATCATCGCCACCATCCTCGTCCACCTCGAATACGACCACGCCGGCGAAATTCTCAAGCTGTTCAGCGAGCGGCTGCGCAACGACGTGCTGCTGCGCATCGCCACGCTCAGCGGCGTCCAGCCCGTCGCGCTGCGCGAACTGAACGACGCGATGATGCGCCTGCTCGCCGGCGCGGCGACGAACGTGAAAAAGGCCGCCATGGGCGGTACCCGCCACGCGGCGGAGATCCTCAACTTCGTCGGTCAGGCCACCGAAACCGCGATCATCGACAACGTGCGCGAATACGACCCGGACCTGGCGCAGAAGATCCTCGACGAGATGTTCGTGTTCGAGAACCTGCTCGACGTCGACGACCGCGGCGTCCAGCTGCTGCTGCGCGAGATCCAGTCCGACTCGCTGATCATCGCGCTCAAGGGCGCCTCGCCCGAGCTGCGCGAGAAGATCTTCAAGAACATGTCGCAGCGGGCGGCCGAGATGCTCAGGGAGGATCTCGAATCGAAGGGCCCGGTACGCCTTTCCGAAGTGGAGGCCGAACAGAAGGAGATCATCAAGATCGCGCGCCGTCTCGCCGACGAAGGCCAGCTCCAGCTCGGCGGCAAGGGCGGCGATGACCAGATGATCTAGGCCGATGACGCGCGACAACCTGACCGCCTGGGAGCGCTGGGAACTGGCGAGCTTCGACGCGGCAAAGAACCGCCCCCCGGAACCTCCCCCACCGCCACCTCCGCAGCAGCAGCAGGAAGTCGAAACGGTGCGCCTGCCCACCGCCGCCGAGATCGAGCAGATTCATCAGCAGGCGCACGAGGAAGGATTCCGGAAAGGCCGGGAAGAGGGTTATCAGGCCGGCCATGCCGAGGGGCAGGCGCAACCCCGCGCGGCGGCCGAGCAAATCGGCAAACTGGCGGCCAGCCTCGAACAGGCCCTCACCGATCTGGATGCGGCGGTCGCCGACGAATTGCTTGCCCTGGCGATCGAGATCGCACGCGGGGTGGTCCGCCAGGAACTGGCCGCCCGCCCGGAAATCCTGCAGGAAGTGGTGCGCGAGGCGCTGGCCCAGTTGCCCCACCAGCATGCGGCGATCTACCTGAACCCGGAAGACGCCGCGCTGGTACGCTCCTATCTGGGCGAGCAGATGGCCCATGCCGGCCACCGCATTCACGAGGACTACAAGCTCGCACGCGGCGACTGCCTGATCGAGGCCGGCGGGACGCAGGTCGATGCCACCGTCGCCACTCGCTGGCGGCGCGTGCTCGACGGGCTCGGGCTCGCCGACGCATGGCAGCCTGAGGCGGCGGTCAGCGCATCCCGAACGGGACATGGCGGCGATGAATCCTGAACGCATCCGCGACTTCCTTGCCAATTGCCGGCAGCGAGCAACCGTGGTCCAGCCGTTTCGCATCGCCGGGCGACTGACGCGCATCAACGGCCTGGTGATGGAGGCCGCCGGCCTCAAGCTGCCGCTCGGGTCGAGCTGCCTGATCGAGGCGCCCGGCGGCGGCGGCGTCGAAGCGGAAGTGGTCGGCTTCGCCGGCGAGAAGCTCTACATGATGCCCACCGTCGATGTCTATGGCCTCGCACCGGGCGCCCACGTCCTGCCGCTCGAAACGCCGCCGCCGCCGCCGCGGATCGGCCAGTCGCCCACGCCGCGCCGGCGCACCTTCGATCGGGCCAAGCATCTGCCGGTCGGCAGCCAGCTGCTCGGACGCGTCGTCGATGGCAACGGCCGGCCGCTCGACGGGCTCGGGCCGCTCGAGGACAAGCAGACCCGTTCCCTGGTCGGCCGGCCGGCCAATCCGCTGCAGCGCGAACCGATCTCGCGGCCGCTCGACGTCGGCATCCGCGCGATCAATACCCTGCTGACGGTCGGCCGCGGCCAGCGGCTCGGCCTGTTCGCCGGCTCGG
>DDXW01000042.1 GCA_002347285.1 Rhodocyclaceae bacterium UBA2250
CGAGACCACCACCGGCGGCAACGCGCTCAAGTTCTACGCCTCGGTGCGCATGGACATCCGCCGCACCGGCGCGATCAAGAAGGGCGACGAGGTGATCGGCAACGAGACCAAGGTCAAGGTCGTCAAGAACAAGGTGGCGCCGCCGTTCCGGGAGGCGCACTTCGACATCCTCTACGGCGAGGGCATCTCGCGCGAGGGCGAGATCATCGAACTCGGCGTCGAGCACAAGTTCGTCGACAAGTCCGGCGCCTGGTACGCCTACAACGGCGAGAAGATCGGCCAGGGCAAGGACAACGCGCGCGAATACCTGCGCGAGCATCCCGAGGTCGCCCGCGAGATCGAGAACAAGATCCGCGCGGCCGTCGGCGTCTCCGCACTCGCCGCCCCGCCGAGTGAATGAACTGAGAAGCCGCGCCGTCAAGCTCCTCGCCCGACGCGAACACACCCGCGCCGAACTCGCGAGAAAGCTTGCGCCGCTCGGCACTCCGGAAGAAATCGACGCCGTGCTCAACGAACTTGCCAGAACCGGCCTGCAATCGGACGCGCGCTTCGCGGCAAGCTACCTCCGCAGCCAGGCCGCGCGCCTCGGGACGGCGCGTCTGCGCCAGACGCTGTGCAGCAAGGGCATCGACGCCGAACTGGTCGAGGCGCAGGTCGCCGACCTGTCCGCCGAACTGCCCGACGAGCTGGAACGTGCCCGTGCGGTGTGGCGGAAGAAATTCGCCGCGCCGCCGGCCGATGCGCGCGAATGGGCGAAGCAGGCGCGTTTCCTCCAGGGGCGCGGCTTTTCCGCCGAACTGATCCGCCGGCTGCTCAAGGAGCACGACGCATGACCACGCTCGCCGTTCACAACCTGTTCAAGAAATATCGCGCGCGCACCGTCGTCAAGGACGTCAGCCTGCATGTCGACGGCGGCGAGGTGGTCGGCCTGCTCGGCCCCAACGGCGCGGGCAAGACCACCTGCTTCTACATGATCGTCGGCCTGATCGCCGCGGACGGCGGCGAGATCGTCATCGCCGACGGGGGAACGGAATCCCGCATCACGCACATGCCGATCCACAAGCGCGCGCGGCTCGGGCTGTCCTACCTGCCGCAGGAAAACTCGGTGTTCCGCAAGCTCACGGTGCAGGAGAACATCCGCGCGGTGCTCGAGCTGCAGGATTACGATGCGCCGACGCTCGAAACCCGCCTCGACGAACTGCTCGAGGAGCTGCACATCACCCACCTGCGCGACCAGAAGGCGGCGGCGCTGTCCGGCGGCGAGCGCCGCCGCGTCGAGATCGCGCGCGCGCTGGCGACCAGCCCGCGCTTCATCCTCCTCGACGAACCGTTCGCCGGCGTCGACCCGATCGCCGTGCTCGACATCCAGAAAATCATCCGCTTTCTCAAGGAGCGCGGGATCGGCGTGCTGATCACCGACCACAACGTGCGCGAAACCCTCGGCATCTGCGACCGCGCCACCATCATCAACGCAGGCGAGGTCCTCGCGGCTGGACATCCGGCCGAGATCATCGATAATGAGAATGTGCGCCGGGTTTATCTCGGCGAGCACTTCCGGATGTAATGAATTGAAGCAGTCGCTCCAGCTCAGGCTTTCGCAGCACCTCGCGCTGACGCCGCAGTTGCAGCAGTCGATCCGGCTCCTGCAGCTGTCCTCGCTGGAGCTCAATCAGGAAATCGAACAGGCCCTGCAGGAAAACCCGCTGCTCGAACGCGAAGAGCCGGGCGAAACGGCCGTCTATGCCGGTGCGGAGGATGCCCTCAGCCGTACCCGCGGCGAAGAGCCCGGCGCCGTTGCCGAGCCTGCGGAGGCCCCGGCGGAATGGGGCACGGACGGGATGGAGTGGCCGACAGCGGGCAGCGCCAAGGGGCCCCGCGATCCGAACGACGAAAGCGACGTCGATGCCGGCGAGCTTCAGGCGGCGGCGATCAGTCTGCAGGACCACCTGATCGGGCAGCTCGCCCTGAGCCAGCTTTCGGGTGCGGAGCGCCTGCGCGCCGCCTTCCTGATCGAGGCGCTCGACGACGACGGCTACCTGGCCCAGACGCTCGAGGAGCTCGCCGAAGTCCTGCCGGCCGAACTGGTCGGCGAACCCGACGAAGTGCTCGAGGATCTGCAGATCGCCCTCAGGCATGTGCAAAGCCTCGACCCGCCCGGCGTCGGCGCGCGCAACCCGCGCGAATGCCTGCTGCTGCAGCTCGCCAACCTCCCCGCCACGCCGGCCGGCGAGTTGGCGCGCCGCATCGTCGGCGAGCATCTCGAACAGTTGGCGAATCGCGACTACGCGCGCATCAAGAAGGCACTGGGATGCGGCGACGAGGCGTTGCGCGATGCGCAGGCGCTGATCAAGTCGCTCAACCCGCGGCCGGGCGCCCAGTTCACGCCGCTCGACACGCGCTACGTCGTGCCGGACGTGACCGTCAGGAAAGTGCGTGGCGCATGGACCGTGCAACTCAATCAGGAAGCCATGCCGCGCCTGCGCATCAACCGGCTCTACGCCGACCTGCTGCGGCGCCAGCGCAGCGGCGGCAATCTGGCCGGCCAGTTGCAGGAAGCCAAGTGGCTGATCAAGAACGTGCAGCAACGCTTCGACACGATCGCCCGCGTCTCGCAGGCGATCGTCGATCGCCAGCGCGCCTTCTTCGACCACGGCGAGGTGGCGATGCGCCCGCTGACGCTGCGCGAGATCGCCGAAACCGTCGACCTGCACGAATCGACCATCTCGCGCGTGACAACGCAGAAGTATCTCGCCAGTCCGCGCGGCGTCTTCGAACTCAAATATTTCTTTGGCAGCCACGTCGCCACCGATTCCGGCGGCGCGGCATCATCCACCGCGATCCGGGCGCTGATCAAGCAGCTGGTGGGCGCCGAGGACGGCCACAAGCCGCTCTCCGACGCCCGCATCGCGGAAATCCTCGGCGAGCAGGGAATCGTGGTCGCGCGGCGCACCGTCGCCAAGTACCGCGAATCCATGAACATTCCGCCGGTCAATCTTCGCAAAACACTCTGAAAGAGGAGAGATCATGAACCTCAATATCACTGGACACCATGTCGAAGTCACTCCCGCCCTGCGCGATTACGTTCAAGGCAAGGTGGACAAGGTCATCCGCCATTTCGATCATGTCACCAGCGTCCATGTGATCCTCTCGGTCGAAAAGCTGGTGCAGAAGGCCGAAATCACCCTGCACGTCAAGGGCAAGGACATCTTCGCCGACGCGAGCGACGCCGACCTCTACGCCGCGATCGACCTGCTGATCGACAAGCTCGACCGCCAGGTGATGAAGTACAAGGGCAAGCACCACGATCACGGCCACGACCGGCCGCAGGCGGAAAGCTGAGGCGCAGAAGCGTACCGGCCGCACTGATCGCACCCGTTTGCACGCGGCGAGGGGAGGGGTATACTTCGGCCCCTCGCCACGGAGAACCCCTCCCCCGGCGTTTTCCCAAGGTGCCTGGGCGATCCCCACCACGATGAACCTGATAGCCAAACTTCTGACCGTCGACAATATCGTCGTCGGACTGGACGCGAGCAGCAAGAAGCGCGTCTTCGAGCAGGCCGGCCTGCTCTTCGAGAACCGTTACGGTATCGCCCGCAGCAGCATCTACGATGCGCTGTTCGCCCGCGAAAAAATGGGCTCGACCGGGCTGGGGCTCGGCATCGCGATTCCGCACGGCCGCATCAAGGGCCTCAAGGAGGCGCACGGCGCCTTTTTCCGCCTGGCTGTGCCGGTGCAGTTCGATGCGCCCGACGGCCAGCCCGTCGACCTGGTCTTCGTCCTGCTGGTGCCGGAAGCCGCCAGCGAACACCATCTGCAGATGCTCTCCGAGTTGGCGCAGATGTTCAGCGACAAGGGCTTCCGCGAGCAACTGTCCGCCGCGCCCGATGCCGCGGCGGCGCTCGCGCTCTTCAGCCAGTGGCAGTCGGCCAGCTGATCGTCGCCCAGCTGTTCGAGAAATACCGCGAACGGCTGCACCTCACCTGGGTCGGCGGCACCCTCAACCGGCCGATCGCCGTCAATCGCGACGACGTCTCGCCCGCCGACCTGATCGGCCACCTCAACCTGATCCACCCCGATCGCATCCAGGTGCTCGGCTCACCCGAGATCCTCTGGTACAAGCGCCACAGCAAGAACGGGGACAGCAAGGCCAAGCACCATTTCGCCCAGATCATGGAAGCGCATCCGCCGGCGATCATCGTCGCCGACGGCTGCGATGTGCTCGAGGAGATCCGCATCGCCTGCGAGGTCGCCGACACCCCGCTGTTCACCACCCCGCTGCCGACGGCGCAGGTCATCGATTCCCTGCGCATCTATGTCTCGCGCCAGTTGGCGGATACCGTCACGCTGCACGGCGTGTTCATGGACGTCCTCGGCATCGGCGTGCTGATCACCGGCGACTCCGGCGTCGGCAAGAGCGAGCTCGGTCTCGAACTGATCACGCGCGGTCACGGCCTCGTCGCCGACGACGTCGTCGAGGTCTCGCGCGTTTCTCCCGACGTGCTCGAAGGACGCTGCCCAGAGCTGCTCAAGGACTTCATCGAGGTGCGCGGGCTGGGCCTGCTCAACATCCGCACCGTGTTCGGCGAGACGGCCTGCCGGCGCAAGATGCGGCTGAAGCTGATCGTGCACCTGCAGAAGCCGAACGTCGGCCCCTCGGAACTGGCCCGCCTGCCGCTCGATGCGCTGACCGAGAACGTGCTCGGCGTGCCGGTCCGCAAGGTGGTGCTGCCGGTCGCCGCCGGTCGCAACCTTGCGGTGTTGCTCGAAGCGGCGGTGCGCTCGACCATCCTGCTGCTGCGCGGCATCGACAGCATGGAGGAATTCCTCCAGCGCCAGCAGCACGCGCTCGAGCAGGACCGGCGCGATTGAGGCGCGCCTGTGCCGGCAGGCGACCGGCCTTGCGCTATGATAGTCGGCCCCATATGTAGAAGCCGACGCAATTCCGAGGTTTGCACGATCATGGCCGGACTCGACAAGAACACCCCCATTCCCACCGAAATCAAGCTCCACCAGAAATCCCGCGAGATGGAACTGACCTTCTCCGACGGCAGCAATTTCCGCCTCTCCTACGAATACCTGCGCGTCTTCTCGCCCTCCGCCGAGGTGCGCGGCCACGGCCCCGGCCAGGAAACACTGCAGACCGGCAAGCGCAACGTCGAGATCGCCGAGGTCGAGCCGGTCGGCAACTATGCGATCAAGCCGGTGTTTTCCGACGGCCACGACAGCGGAATCTATTCCTGGGACCTGCTCTACTCGCTGGGGAAGAATCACGACGAATTCTGGGCGGACTACCTGGCGCGCCTCGAGGCGGCCGGGGCGAACCGCGACGTGGACACCTCCACGCTGCCGCCGAAATCGGGTGGCAGCTGCGGAATGAAGCACTGATGGCGGACACTCACTTCGGCTTCGAGACCGTTCCCGAGAGCGAAAAGGCCAAACGGGTACGCGGCGTCTTTTCCTCGGTCGCCGACAAGTACGACCTGATGAACGACCTGATGTCGGCCGGGCTGCACCGGCTGTGGAAGGCGTTCACGATCCAGGTCGCGGGAGCGCGCACGGGGGAGCGGGTGCTCGACATCGCCGGCGGCACCGGCGACCTCGCCTCCGCCTTCCGCAAGCAGGTCGGGCCGACCGGCGAAGTCTGGCTCACCGACATCAACAACGCGATGCTGACGCGCGGGCGCGACCGCCTGCTCGACGAGGGCCGGCTCGGCCCGGTGGCGCAGTGCGATGCCGAGAAGCTGCCGTTTCCGGACGATCATTTCGACATCGTCACGGTCGCCTTCGGACTGCGCAACATGACGCACAAGGACAAGGCGCTCGCGGAGATGCGCCGCGTGCTGCGACCGGGCGGCCGGCTGCTGGTGCTCGAGTTCTCGAAGGTCTGGGAACCCCTGTCCCCCGCCTACGATTTCTATTCCTTCAAGGTGCTGCCCTGGCTGGGCAGTAAGGTCGTCGATGACCCGGACAGCTACCGCTACCTCGCCGAATCGATCCGCATGCACCCCGACCAGGAAACCTTGAAAGGCATGATGGAACAAGCCGGCCTCGGCCGGGTCGACTATTTCAACATGACTGCCGGTGTCGTTGCGCTGCATCGTGGTTACAAGATCTGAAGAGGAGACAGAGAGACATGAAAAGAATGCTGATCACCCTTTCCGTCGCCGTGGCCTTCATCGGCTTCGGCTTCCAGTCCGGCGACGTCGAAGCCAAGCGCCTCGGCGGGGGCTCGTCCTTCGGCATGCAACGCAACGCCCCGGCATCGACGCAGCAGGCCGTGCCTCCCAGGCCCGCCACACCGGCCCAGCAGGCCGCGCCGGCACAAGCGACCAACCCGGCCACGGCCGCCGCTCCTGCTGCTGCCGCACAGGCCGGCAAGCGCAGCTGGCTCGGCCCGATCGCCGGCCTCGCGGCAGGCATCGGTCTCGCCGCGCTGCTGTCCCATTTCGGCCTCGGCGAGGAAATGGCCAGTCTGCTGATGATCGCGCTGCTCGTCTTTGCCGCCATCTTCGTCTTCCGTCTGCTGTTCCGGCGTGCCGCGCCGCAGGGCGGCATGCAGTACGCCGGCGCCGGCAATACCGGCAGCGTCCAGCCGATGCCATTCGAGGCCATGAAACTCGGCGCTGGCGAAGCGGCGCCGGCAGGCCCGATTCCCGCCGGCTTCGATGCCGATGGCTTCCTGCGTCAGGCCAAGCTGAATTTCGTGCGCCTGCAGGCCGCCAACGACCGCGGCGACATGGACGACCTGAAGAGTTTCACGACGCCCGAGGTCTTCGCCGAACTCAAGATGCAGTTCCAGGAGCGCGGCCGCGCCGCGCAGCAGACGGACGTGGTTCAGCTCGACGCCGCGCTGCTCGAGATCGCCACCGAGGGCGGCCAGCACGTCGCCAGCGTGCGCTTCTCGGGCCTGCTGCGCGAGGAGGCCGCTGCCGCACCGGCCGCCTTCGACGAAATCTGGCACCTGACCAAGCCGGTGGATGGCGGCTTCGGCTGGCGCGTCGCCGGCATCCAGCAGATCGCCTGATTTCCCCCGCATGATCGAGGCGGCCTTTCTCGCCGGCTTCAACCACCTGTTGAACGGGGCGAACTGGGCGCGCGTGCGTCTCGCCCCCTTCGCCGGCCGCCGCGCCGCCTTGGTCGTGCCGCCCTTGCGGCTGGGCTTCGTCATCGCTGCCGACGGCTTCTGCACCCCCGCGACCGCGGACGAGCCGCCCGACGTCATCGTCCATTTGCCGGCCGATACCCTCTGGCGCCTCCTGCAGGGTCTCGACCGGGTAATGGCCGGCGCGCGCGTCGAGGGCAACGCCGAATTCGCCACCGAATTGTCCTTCGTCTTCCGCAACCTGCGCTGGGATGCGGAAGAGGATCTTTCCCAATTGATCGGCGACGTTGCCGCGCACCGCCTGGTCGTGACAGCCGGCCGGCTCGCGGCCTGGCAGCAACGCTCCGCCGGGAACCTCGGCGAGAATCTCGCCGAATATCTGACGCTCGAGAACCCGCTGCTGGTTTCCCGCCAGGAGTTCGCCGTCTTTTGCGCCGATCTCGCCCGTCTGAATGCCGATCTGAACCGTCTTGAAGCACGCAGCAAGACCGTAGCCTGACAAAACCACCACAAGAGGAGGATGAAATGAAAAGAAGCGTGATCGCCTCAAGCGTTCTGTCGCTGTTGCTGGCAGCGGCCGGTCCCGCGCTGGCCGACGAAGCGAAATTGCTCGAGGAGGCCCGCGGCATCGCCACCAAGATGCCGCCCAAGCTGCTCGAGGTACTGGATGCCGAGATCAAGAAGGGCGGGCACGCCGAAGCGATGTCCGTCTGCCGCGAGAAGGCGCCGCAAATGGCCAAGGCCATGTCTGAGCAGACCGGCTGGGCGATCCGCCGGGTCAGCCTGAAGAACCGCAATCCGAAAGCGGTTCCCGATGCGTGGGAGAAAGCCGTGCTCGAGGATTTCGACCGACGCACCGCGGCCGGAGAAAAACCGTCCGGCATGGAAAAGGGCGAAGTCGTAACCGACGGCGACAAGAAATACTACCGTTACATGAAGGCGTTGCCGACGCAGGATCTGTGCCTCAGCTGCCACGGCACGCCGGACCGCCTTGATTCGGCGGTCAAGGCCAAGCTCCAGGAACTCTATCCCGACGACAAGGCGGTCGGCTACAGTGCGGCCGAGATTCGCGGCGCAATCACGCTCAGGAAGCCCCTATAGCCGCCTCGGCGCCGCTCCGCCGGCGCCGAGTTTCAGTCCGCTTCGTCGAGGACGAGCAGGCTGGCGGGCTGCTCCTCTTCGGGCAGCCTGATCAGGCGCACCGTTGCGTTCAGCCAGCGCGTCCCGCCGCGCGGCGGGACGAGCCCCAATCGCATACGGCTTTCCGTTTCCTCTTCGAGGGCACGCTGGACCGGATGCCCCCCTGGCGGAATGATCGCACCGGACGCGTCGAGCCAGCGCAGATTCAGCCGGTCCAGGCGGGTCCCGCCCGGCAGCCCGGTGTCCAGAAGTTTTTCCGCTGCGGGATTGGCGAGCAGGATGCGCATTGCGCCATCGACCACCAGGACCGCGCTGGGCAGGGCGGCGAACACCGCATGGAAGCCGGCCTCCGACCGCCGACGCGCCGCCTCGGCCTCCATATAGGCGGTGATGTCTTCCTTGACCGCCATGAAGTTCGCGATCTTGCCGTCGGCATCGAAGACCGGCGAGATCGAAGCCCGCTCCCAATAGAGCTTCCCGTCCTTGCGGCGATTGTGGAAGGTGCCGCGCCACTCGTTCCCGCCGAGGATGGCCTTCCATAAATTGCGGTACTCCTCCGGCGAGGTTTCGCCCGACTTGAGGAAACGTGGCGTCTGCCCGACGGCTTCCTTGACGTCGTAGCCGGTAGTCTCGACGAATTTCGGGTTCGCGTAGATGATCCTGCCTTCGGCATCGGTGACGATGATGGTGGCCGGGCTTTGCTCCAGGGCGTGCATCAGCAGACGCTGGCGCTGGCTGGCCGAGGTGTATCTCTCGCGCGACAGGGCCGACGCGACGCGCTTGGCGCTGTCCTGCGCCCGGGCGCGCGCATCGCTGTCCCGCAGCCAGGTCCGCAGCGTGTTGGTCGAAACGTCGTATTCCCGGGCCAATTCGAGCAACGGCGTGTCGCCGGCCCGAATGCGGGCAACGGCCTCTTCCTTGATCTTTTTTGTATGGCGCATGGTCGTCACTGGGGTTGTGTCGACGCGGATTGTATTGCCTTGCCCACGGCCTCTGCGAACCGCCAAGAAAAAGGGCAGCCTGGGCTGCCCTCTATCGCACGACGGGAGCGCGGTCTATTTGCGCCGCAGCTTCTGGATCGCGGCGAGCTGAGCAACGGCTTCGGCCAGTTCGGCCTGGGCACGCGCGTAGTCGAGTTCCGCGCTCTTGTCGGCCATCGCCTCCTCGGCGCGGCGCTTGGCGTCGAGCGCCTTCGCCTCGTCGAGATCCTTGCCGCGGATCGCCGTGTCGGCCAGGACGGTGACCAGCCCCGGCTGCACCTCGAGGATGCCGCCGGCGACGAAGATCAGCTCTTCCTGCTCCTGCTGCGGCACCTTGAGGCGCACCGCACCCGGCTTGATGCGCGTCATCAGCGGCATGTGGCCGGGCAGGATGCCGAGCTCGCCGGCTTCGCCGGGGAGCACGACAAACTCGGCCAGGCCGGAGAAGATCGACTCCTCCGCGCTGACGACATCAACATGAACGGTCATTGCCATGATGGCTCCTTATTGCAGCGTCTTGGCCTTCTCGAACGCTTCCTCGATGCCGCCGACCATGTAGAAGGCCTGCTCGGGCAGCGCGTCGCACTCGCCGTCGACGATCATCTTGAAGCCCTTGATGGTCTCCTTGAGCGTGACGTACTTGCCGGCGGAGCCGGTGAACACTTCGGCGACGAAGAACGGCTGCGACAGGAAGCGCTGGATCTTCCGGGCGCGGGCGACGGTGAGCTTGTCCTCCGGGGAGAGTTCGTCCATGCCGAGAATCGCGATGATGTCGCGCAGTTCCTTGTAGCGCTGCAGCGTCGCCTGCACGCGACGGGTGGTGCCGTAGTGCTCTTCGCCGATGATGTTGGGGTCGACCTGGCGCGAGGTCGAGTCGAGCGGATCGACCGCGGGATAGATGCCCAGCGAGGCGATGTCGCGCGACAGCACGACGGTGGCGTCGAGGTGGCCGAAGGTGGTGGCCGGCGACGGGTCGGTCAGGTCGTCCGCCGGCACGTATACCGCCTGGATCGAGGTGATCGAGCCGGTCTTGGTGGAGGTGATGCGTTCCTGCAGACGGCCCATTTCCTCGGCCAGCGTCGGCTGGTAGCCCACGGCGGAAGGCATGCGGCCGAGCAGCGCCGACACTTCGGTGCCGGCCAGCGTGTAGCGGTAGATGTTGTCGACGAAGAACAGGATGTCGCGGCCCTCGTCGCGGAAGGCCTCGGCCATGGTCAGGCCGGTCAGCGCGACGCGCAGACGGTTGCCGGGCGGCTCGTTCATCTGGCCGAACACCATGCCGACCTTGTCGAGAACGTTGGACTCTTTCATCTCGTGATAGAAGTCGTTGCCCTCGCGGGTGCGCTCGCCGACGCCGGCGAANNACGGTCTTGCCGACGCCGGCGCCGCCGAACAGGCCGATCTTGCCGCCCTTGGCGAACGGGCAGATCAGGTCGATGACCTTGATGCCGGTTTCGAGCAGCTCGACCGAGGGCGACAGCTCGCGGAAGGCCGGTGCCTTCTGGTGGATGGCGCGGCGTGCGTCGGTGCCGATCGGACCGGCCTCGTCGATCGGGCGGCCCAGCACGTCCATGATGCGGCCGAGGGTGGCATGGCCGACCGGCACCGAGATCGGCGCGCCCGTGCCATTGACCTTCATGCCGCGGCGCAGTCCGTCCGACGAACCCATGGCGATGGTGCGCACCACGCCGTCGCCGAGCTGCTGTTGCACCTCGAACGTGAGGCCTTCCTCGGCACCCTTCTCGCTCGGGTCGATCATCAGGGCGTCGAAGACCTTGGGCATTTCCCCGCGCGGGAACTTGATGTCCACCACCGCGCCGATGCACTGCACGATTTGTCCGTTGCTCATGATTTGTCCTCAGCTTTTGAATCGTTAGCCCGCGATCGCGGCGGCACCGCCGACGATCTCGGAAATTTCCTTGGTAATCGATGCCTGGCGGGCCTTGTTGTAGACCAGCTGCAGCTCCTTGATGACGGTACCGGCGTTGTCGGTCGCGGCCTTCATCGCCACCATGCGCGCCGACTGCTCGGAGGCCATGTTCTCGGCTACCGCCTGGTAGATCAGCGCCTCGACATAGCGGATCAGCAGGTCGTCGATGACGACGCGCGCATCCGGCTCGTACAGGTAATCCCAATTGCCTGCCGGCGTGCCGAGCCGCTCGCCGGTGAGGGGCAGCAGTTGCTCGAGCACCGGCTCCTGGCGCATCGTGTTGATGAACTTGGTGTAGGCGATATAGACCACGTCCAGCTCGCCGTTCTGGAAGGCGTCGATCATGACCTTCATCGGCCCGATCAGCTTTTCCAGGTGCGGCGTGTCACCCAGATGAACGACGTGCGAGATCACCTTGGCGCCGAGCCGCTGCATGAAGCCGAGGCCCTTGTTGCCGATGCAGGTGGCCCGGATCTCGGTCGCGCCTGCCGCCTCCCACTGCCGCATCGCCGTCAGGGTCTGGCGCAGCACGTTGGTGTTGAGGCCGCCGCAGAGGCCCTTGTCGGTCGTCACCACCACCACGCCGACGCGCTTCGGCGTCTCGCCTTCCTTGGTCTTGGCCAGGAATGGATGCCGGTACTCGGTGACGTTGGCCGCCGCGAGATTGGCCGCCAGATGGCGGATCTTCTCGCTGTAGGGGCGGGCGGCGCGCATCCGGTCCTGCGCCTTGCGCATCTTGGACGCGGCCACCATCTCCATGGCCTTGGTGATCTTGCGGGTGTTCTGGACCGACTTGATCTTGGTGCGAATTTCCTTGCCGCCTGGCATGGCGCTCTCCTAGACGATCAGCCGCCGATTAGGCCCAGGTCTTCTTGAACGCGGCAACGGCAGCGGCCAGTTCGGCCTCGCCATCCTTGTCCAGATCCTTGGTCGACTCGATCTTGTCCATCAGCGCGCCATGCTGCTGGCGCATGTACTGGTGCAGCGCCGCCTCGAAGGCGAGAATCTTGGCGCTGTCGACATCGTCGAAGAAGCCCTGGTTCACCGCGTAGAGCGACACCGCCATCTCGGCGACCTGCAGCGGCGAGTACTGCGCCTGCTTCATCAGCTCGGTGACGCGGCGGCCGCGCTCGAGCTGCTTGCGGGTCGCATCGTCGAGGTCGGAGGCGAACTGCGCGAAGGCGGCCAACTCGCGGTACTGGGCGAGCGCGAGGCGCACACCGCCGCCGAGCTTCTTGATCGCCTTGGTCTGCGCGGCGCCGCCGACGCGGGACACCGACACGCCCGCGTTGATGGCGGGACGGATGCCGGCGTTGAACAGGTCGGTCTCCAGGAAGATCTGGCCGTCGGTAATCGAGATGACGTTGGTCGGCACGAAGGCGGACACGTCGCCGGCCTGCGTTTCGATCACCGGCAGCGCGGTCAGCGAGCCGGTCTTGCCCTTGACCTTGCCTCCGGTGTGGCGCTCGACCCAGGCTTCCGAGACGCGCGCGGCGCGCTCGAGCAGGCGGGAGTGCAGGTAGAACACGTCGCCCGGATAGGCTTCGCGGCCCGGCGGGCGGCGCAGCAGCAGCGAGATCTGGCGATAGGCCCAGGCCTGCTTGGTCAGGTCGTCGTAGATGATCAGGGCGTCCTGGCCGTTGTCGCGGAAGTACTCGCCCATCGTGCAGCCGGCATAGGGCGCGATGAACTGCATCGCGGCGGACTCGGAGGCGGTCGCGGCGACGACGATGGTGTAATCCATCGCGCCGGTTTCCTCGAGCTTGCGCACCACGTTCATGACGGTGGACGCCTTCTGGCCGACCGCGACGTAGATGCAGATCAGGTCCTTGCCCTTCTGGTTGATGATGGCGTCGATCGCGACCGCCGTCTTGCCCGTCTGGCGGTCGCCGATGATCAGCTCGCGCTGGCCGCGGCCGATCGGCACCATCGAGTCGACCGACTTGAGGCCGGTCTGGACCGGCTGCGAGACCGATTTCCGCCAGATCACGCCCGGCGCGACCTTCTCGATCTTGTCGGTCTGCTTGGCTTCGATCGGGCCCTTGCCGTCGATCGGCTCGCCGAGCGCGTTGACGACGCGGCCGATCAGTTCGGGGCCGACCGGCACTTCGAGAATGCGGCCCGTGCACTTGACGGTGTCGCCTTCGGTGATGTGCTCGTATTCGCCGAGGACCACCGCGCCGACGGAGTCGCGCTCGAGGTTGAGGGCAAGGCCGAAGGTGTTGCCCGGGAATTCGAGCATCTCGCCCTGCATCACGTCGGCCAGGCCGTGGATGCGGCAGATGCCATCGGTCACCGTCACCACCGTGCCCTCGTTCTTGGCGGTGGGGGCGAGCTGCATGTTCTGGATTCGGCTCTTGATCAGGTCGCTGATTTCGGAGGGATTGAGGTTCATGGAATAACTCCTAGTTCTTGAGCGAGATCGCCATGGCGTTCAATTTGCCACGGACGGAAGCGTCGATAACCTGGTCGCCCAGGGCAATGCGGACTCCGCCGATCAGTTCCGGCTCGACCTTGACGGAGGCCTTCACCTTGCCGCCGACCTTGCGCTCGAGATCGGCCAGCAGGTTGGCGAGCTGACCGTCGTTCAGCGGAAAAGCAGAGCTGACGACCGCTTCGCGCGTGCCCTCCCGGGCGTTCTTGAGCTCGTCGAAAAGGACGCTGATTTCCGGCAGCACCGCCAGGCGGCGGTTGTCCACCAGCACGCCGGCGAAGTTGCGCTGCTCGGGCGACAGCTCGCCCACCACGCCGAGAAACAGCTCGGCGAGCGCACCCGACGACACACGCGGATCGGCGATGCACTCGATCATCTGCGGGTCGGCCGCGGCCGCGGCCATGCGCGCCAGCGCGGCCTGCCAGCCGGGCAGCGCGTTGCCCGCTTCGGCCAGCGCGAAGGCGGCCTCGGCATACGGACGCGCAACGGTGACGTTCTCGGCCATGATGATCAGAGTTCCGCTTTGAGCTGGTTGAGCAGGTCGGCGTGCTTGGCGGCGTCGATCTCCTTGCGGAGAATCTGCTCGGCGCCGGCGACAGCGAGCAGAGCCACCTGGTCGCGCAGGACTTCCTTGGCGCGCTGGGCGGCAACTTCCGCCTCGCCTTCTGCGGCAGTGCGCGCCGCGGCTACGATTCGCGCCGCCTCGGCACGCGCCTCCTCGAGGATCTGCGCACCCTGGCGCTCGGCGCCGGCACGCAGCTCGTTGGCGCTCTCGCGCGCCTTGCGCAGCTCGTCGGTGGCACGGCGCTCGGCCAGCACCAGATCGGATTTCGCCTTGTCCGCGGCCGCCAGTCCATCGGCGATCTTGGACGCACGTTCGTCGAGCGCCTTCATGATGGGCGGCCACACGAATTTCATCGTGAACCACGCCAGGATGAAGAACACAACGAGCTGGGCGAATAGCGTTGCGTTCAGATTCACGGTTCTCGCTCCTTCAAGCGTCGGTTGAACGTAGAGGGGCGCCGCTTACTTGATGAACGGGTTGGCGGTGGTGTACCAGAGGGCGATACCGGTGCCGATGATGAACGCGGCGTCGATCAGGCCGACCAGCAGGAACATCTTGGTTTGCAGGGTGTTCATCAACTCGGGCTGACGGGCGGATGCCTCGAGGAAGCGGCTGCCCATGATGCCGATGCCGATACAAGCGCCCGCAGCGCCCAGACCGATGATCAGGCCGGCGGCCAGCGCGACGAAACCAACGATGCTTTCCATGACGACTCCTTGTGTTGAAAAAATGAAGTTGAAAAAGTGGGGTTAAGAAATTATTGCCAGATGTCCTGCTTAGTGACTGTCATGCGCCTGGCCCACATAGACGAGGGTCAGCATCATGAAGATGAAGGCCTGCAGCGTGATGATCAGGATGTGAAAGATCGCCCAGATCGCGCCGGCGATGACGCCGCCGATCCACAGCAGGCCGCTACCGAAGGTGCCGGCCCAGGCCGCACCCATCAGGGCGATCAGCATGAAGATCAGTTCGCCGGCGTACATGTTGCCGAACAGACGCATGCCGTGCGAGACGGTCTTGGCGACGAACTCGATCAACTGCATGGCGAAGTTGATCGGCCACAACAGCGGGTGCGCACCGAATGGGGCAGTGAACAGCTCGTGCATCCAGTGGCCGAAGCCCTTGATCTTGACGCTGTAGTAGAGGCAGAGCAGCAGCACGGCGGAGGACATGCCGAGCGTGGCATTCAGGTCGGCGGTCGGCACGACACGCAGGTAATGGAGGCCGACGGCCTGCCCCATCAGCGGCAGCAAATCGACCGGGATCAGGTCCATCGCGTTCATCAGGAAAATCCAGACGAACACGGTCAGGGCGAGCGGGGCGACAAACTGCCGCGATTCGGGGGAATGCACGATGCCCTTGGCCTGGTCGGCGACCATTTCGATGACGATTTCGACGGCGGCCTGGAAACGGCCGGGCACGCCGGAAGTCGCGCGGGAGGCGAGGCGCGCCATGACGAACACGGCGAGCAGGCCGAGGCCGACGGAGAAAAACAGGGTGTCGAGGTGGAAGACCGACCAATCGACCAGACCTTCCTGCTTCTTGTTGGTGAGGAAGGTCAGGTGGTGAACGATGTATTCGGAAGCGGTGGGAGCGTGCTCGGTAGCCATGTTCTAGGTCTTAAGCAGTAAAGCGAAAAGATTCACAAACAGCACGACGGACAAACCGGCGATCAGCGCCGGCCAATTCACTTCGATCATGCGCGGCAGGATCACCAGCAGCGCAATCACGGCGGACAGCTTGACGGCCTCGCCGACCAGGAACCCCACCGCACTCGGTTGCCGCGTCGCCGACGTTGCCAAGGCGAGGCGCAGACGCAGACGCAACACGAACAGCAGGTTGGGCAGAAAGTAGGCCGCACCCCCGGCCAGCGCCGACTGCGCGCCCGCCGACCCCGCCAGCAAACCGGCAATCGCCGCCACCACCAGAATCGCCGCCGCCTGGAACAGGAGCGCTTTCAGCATCCCGCCAGCCCCGTTTCCGCACCGCTTCCCATCGCATCGCCCCGCGGCCGGACCGCCAGGCGACAAGCGTTACCGCACAAAACTTTGCGACTATAAATTGAACGGTGGGATAAGTCAATAAATTTATTGCTTCGCAACAATTTTATGGGCTCTCGCCGACCACGGGTTTGCGCGCCGCCCCGCCAGCGCCGAGTCTTCATCCGCGCAGGCGCTTGAGAATGCCGTCGAGCTGGTCGAGACTGGCGAAGCGGATGGTCAGGGCGCCCGCCCCCTTGCGGTTCGCGCTGACGTTTACGGTGGCGCCGATGGCATCGGACAACTCTTCCTCCAGCCGCTCGAGATCACGGCTCTTCGCTGGCACCGCATGGTGCGCCGGCGGGTTGAGTTCGCGCGCCACCTTGCGTTCGGTTTCGCGCACCGACCAGCCCTTGTCGGCCACCTCGGCCGCCAGCCTGCCCTGCTCGCTTTTCGGCGCGGCGAGGATCGCGCGCGCATGGCCCATCTCGATGTCGCCGGCCATCAGCAGATCCTGCGCCGGCTTGGCGAGCTGCAGCAGGCGCAGCAGGTTGGTCGCGGCCGAGCGCGAGCGGCCGACGGCATCCGCCGCCTGCTGGTGCGTCATGCCGAATTCATCGATGAGGCGTTGCAGGCCGGCCGCCTCCTCGAGCGGATTGAGATCCTCGCGCTGGATGTTCTCGATCAGCGACATCGCCAGCGCCGCATCGTCGGGAATCTCGCGGATCAGCACCGGCACCTCGCTCAGGCCGGCAATCTGCGAGGCACGCCAGCGTCGCTCGCCGGCGATGATCTCGTAGCGGCCGCCCGCGACGGGACGCACCGAGATCGGCTGGATCAGCCCTTGCGCCTTGATCGAGGCAGCCAGATCCTCGAGCGAGCCCGGATCCATGCGCGTGCGCGGCTGGTACTTGCCGGGCTGCAGGTCGCCGATCGGCAGGGTGCCCTGACGCTGCCGGTCCGCGGTCTCCTCGTTGCCGGCCAGCAATACGTCGAGCCCGCGGCCCAGGCCTTTCATCTTTGGCGGATTCACTGCTCCATCTCCCATGTCTTGACGCGTTCGATCATCTCCTCCGCGAAGGCCAGATAGGCCTGCGCCCCCTTGGCGTTCCGGTCGAACAAAACCCCCGGCACGCCGTAGCTCGGCGCCTCGGCGAGCCGCACGTTGCGCGGCACCAGGGTCTTGAACACCTTGTCGCCGAAGTGCTCCTCCAGCTGGCGGGACACCTGGTTCGACAGGGTCGAGCGCGGATCGAACATCACGCGCAGCAGACCGATGATGCGCAGGTCGCGATTGAGGTTCTTGTGCACCTGCTTGATGGTGTTGACCAGGTCGGACAGCCCTTCCAGCGCATAGTATTCGCATTGCATCGGAATGATCACGCCATGCGCCGCACACAGGCCGTTGAGGGTCAGGATCGACAGCGAGGGCGGGCAATCGATCAGCACGAAGTCGTATTCGTCGGCATGCCGGGCGAGCGCTTGCTTGAGGCGCTGCTCGCGCCGCTCGAGGTCGACCATCTCCACCTCAGCCGCGGCCAGGTCGCGATTGGCAGGCAGCACGGCGTACTGGCCGCTCGGGGACATCGCCCGCACCTCGGGCATGGTCGCCAGCCCGACCAGCATCTGATAGATCGAAGCGGACAGCGTGCGCTTATCGACGCCGCTGCCCATGGTCGCATTGCCCTGGGGATCGAGATCGACCAACAGCGTGCGCTGCCCGGCCTGCGCCAGCGCGGCGGCTAGGTTGACCGCCGTCGTGGTCTTGCCCACTCCGCCCTTCTGGTTGGCTATGGCAAATATGTGCATGCTCACTATCTCTCCAATTCAAGCAAACAACGTGCGGCCTGCAGCCCGGGAACGTCCAGATCATGGCACGCTACCATCTTCCAGCCCGCCGGCAAGGCCGCGACCTCGTCGGCAGGATACGCCCCCTTCATCGCCCACAGGCGCCGCGACAGGTGGCCGGCCAGACACACGAAATCGGACAGGCTGGCGAACGCCCGGGCCAGGACGCCATCGAAATCTCCGACCATGTCTTCGACACGCCCAGAGTAAATGCTCACATTTGTCAAGTTCAGTTCGATCCTGGCCTGCTGCTGGAACGCCGCTTTCTTTTCGACGCTTTCGACCGAGGTGATCGACCAGTCGGGCCGCGCGATCGCCAGCACCAGCCCGGGCAGGCCGGCGCCGCTGCCGATGTCGGCGAGGCGATAGGGCCGCCCCGCCAGCGCCGAATCTTGCGCGGCTCGCGCCAGCACCGGCAGCACGGCGAGCGAGTCGAGCAGATGATGAGTCACCATCTCGCCGGGGTCGCGGATCGCCGTCAGATTGTAGACCTTGTTCCATTTGGCGAGCAGCGCCAGGTAGGCGAGCAGTTTCCCTTCCGCTCCGGCCGGCAGTTCGAGGCCGAGGACGGCGATGCCTTCCGCCAGCGTCATCCCCTCCCCCGCAGCTTTTTCAGATGGACGAGCAGGATCGAGATCGCCGCTGGCGTCACGCCCTGGATGCGGCTGGCCTGCCCGACGGTCTGCGGCCGATGCTGGGCGAGCCGTTGCCGGACCTCGAACGACAGGCCGTTGAGCTGCGCGTAATCGAGATCGGGCGGAATGAGCAGGTTCTCCTGCGCCGCCATCCTCGCCACGTCCTCCTTCTGCCGCTCGATATAGCCGTGGTATTTGGCCTGGATGTCGACCTGCTCGATCACGTCAGCTGCCGTGAGGACGGCGCCGGCACCGGGCAGGGTCATGAGGCTCTGGTAACTCACTTCCGGACGGCGCAGCAGATCGAACAGCGAGTACTCGCGCTCGATCGGCTTGCCGAGCACGCGCTCGATCTCGTGCATCGCCACGACATTGGGATTGACCCAGGTCCGCTTGAGCCGCTCGACTTCCGCCGCGACCGCATCCCTTTTCCGGTTGAACGCATCCCAGCGGACATCGTCGACCAGGCCGAGCCGGCGCCCGATCTCGGTCAGGCGCAAATCGGCGTTGTCCTCGCGCAGTGAGAGCCGGTACTCGGCGCGACTGGTGAACATGCGGTAGGGTTCCGAAACCCCGCGCGTGATCAGGTCATCGACCAGCACGCCGAGGTAGGCCTCGTCGCGGCGCGGCCACCATTCCTCCCGCCCATGGGCATGCAAGGCGGCGTTCAGGCCCGCCAGCAGGCCCTGGGCGGCCGCCTCCTCGTAGCCGGTGGTGCCGTTGATCTGGCCGGCGAAGAACAGTCCACCGATCGCCTGCGTTTCGAGCGTCGCCCTGAGCGCGCGCGGGTCGAAATAGTCGTACTCGATCGCGTAGCCCGGGCGGGTGATGTGGCAGTTCTCCAGCCCCCGGATCGAATGCACCAGTTCGAGCTGGACGTCGAACGGCAGGCTGGTCGAAATCCCCTGCGGGTAGTACTCGTGGGTGTCGAGGCCTTCGGGTTCGAGAAAGACCTGATGGGAATCCTTGCCGGCGAAGCGATGGATCTTGTCCTCGATCGAGGGGCAATAGCGCGGGCCGATGCCTTCGATCACGCCGGTGAACATCGGCGAGCGGTCGAGCCCGCCGCGGATGATGTCGTGCGTACGTGGATTCGTGTGGGTGATCCAGCACGGTACCTGGCGCGGATGCTGCGCCGGCTTGCCGAGAAAGGAAAACACCGGCACCGGCGCGTCGCCCGGTTGTTCCTGCATCACCGAGAAATCGATGGTCTTGCCGTCGAGCCGCGGCGGCGTCCCGGTCTTGAGCCGGCCGACCGGCAGGTTCAGTTCGCGCAGGCGCGCCCCTAGGGACAGCGAAGGCGGGTCGCCGAAGCGGCCGGCCCGATAGTTTTCCAGACCGACATGGACGAGGCCGTTGAGGAAGGTGCCGGCCGTCAGCACGACCGCCGTCGCCGCAAAGCGCACGCCCAGTTGCGTGACCACCCCGGTGACCCGGTCGCCCTCGACGGTGATGTCGTCCGCCGCCTGCTGAAAGATGGTCAGGTTCGGCTGGTTCTCGAGCCGCCCGCGGATCGCCTGGCGATAGAGCGAACGGTCGGCCTGTGCGCGCGTCGCGCGCACCGCCGGGCCCTTCGACGCGTTGAGGATGCGGAACTGGATGCCGGCCTCGTCGGTCGCCGCCGCCATCGCCCCGCCGAGCGCATCGACCTCCTTGACCAGATGACCCTTGCCGATGCCGCCGATCGACGGATTGCAGGACATCGCGCCGAGCGTCTCGATGTTGTGCGTCAGCAGCAGCGTCTTCACCCCCAGCCGTGCGGCGGCAAGCGCCGCCTCGGTGCCGGCATGGCCGCCGCCGATCACGATGACGTCAAAACGCTCGGGATAGATCATTTAAAAACTCGGTGCTGACAGGGCGGCCGGGAAAGGGGCGCAATCATACGCCGCCATTCCCTTTCAGCCAAAAAAACGCTTCGGATGTTTCACGTGGAACCGGCCCCGCTCTGGTTCCACGTGAAACATCAATGTTGGCCGCCGCCGAGGCCGAGATAGCTCTCAATCACCTTGGGATCGTCCTCGAGCTGAGCGGAAGCCCCTTCGAGCGCGACCTCGCCGGTCTCCAACACGTAGCCGTAATCGGAGATCTGCAGGGCGGCGCGCGCGTTCTGCTCGATCAGCAGGATCGCCACGCCGGTCTGGCGGAGGTCGCCGATGACGCGGAAGATCTCGCGCACGATCAGCGGGGCCAGGCCGAGGCTCGGTTCGTCGAGCATGAGAATCTTCGGCTGTGCCATCAGGGCGCGTCCGACCGCCAGCATCTGGCGCTCGCCGCCGGACAGGGTACCGGCCATCTGCCGCTCGCGCTCCTTGAGGCGCGGAAAGATCTCATAGACCTGCGCCAGCGTCTGGCGCTCGTCGCGAAAGCCGAGCCGGCGGCGCATGAAGGCGCCGAGCAGGAGGTTGTCCTCGACGCTCATCTCACCGAACAGCTCGCGCTTCTCGGGCACCAGCGTCATGCCACGCGCCACCATCCGCTCGATGTCGATATGACGGCAGGTCTCGCCCTGATAGCGAATCTCGCCGCGGCTGAGCGGCAGCACGCCCATGATCGCCGAGAGCAGGGTCGTCTTGCCGGCGCCGTTCGGACCGATCACGGTGACGATCTCGCCCGGCCGCACCTTGAGGGAAACGTGGTGCAGCGCCTCGACCTTGCCGTAGGAAACGCAGAGGTCGCTCACCTCGAGGATGGGTTCGCGGTTCGATGCGCTCATCTCAATCGACTCCACCCAGATAAGCCTCGATCACCGCCGGGTCGCTCTGCACCTCGCGCGGCAGGCCGGCGGCGATCTTCTTGCCGAACTCCATCACGACGACGCGGTCGGCCAGATCCATGACGAACTCCATGTCGTGCTCCACCAGCAGGATGCCCATGCCACCGGCGCGCAGCTGCCTGAGCAGTTCCGCCAGCGACCGTTTTTCGAGGAAGCGCAGCCCGGCCGCCGGCTCGTCGAGCAGCAGCAGGCAGGGATCGGCGGCGAGCGCCCGCGCGATCTCGACGATGCGCTGCTTGCCGAGCGGCAGGCTGCCGGCCGCATCGTGGAGATGCTCACCGAGGCCGACCCGCGCGCATTGGCGCGCCGCCTCCGCCAGCAGACGCCCCTCCTCCGCACGCTCGAGATGGAGCATCGCGGCCGGGACGCCATGCCGGCCGCGCAGGTGCGCGCCAAGCGCGACATTCTCCAGCACGCTCATGCCTGGCAGCAGGCGCACGTGCTGGAAGGTGCGGCTCATGCCCATGCGGGCAATGGCACGCGAACTGCGGCCATCGACGCGCTCGCCGAGAAAGCGGACTTCACCCGAAGTGGGCGGATCGACGCCGGTGATCAGGTTGAACAGCGTCGACTTGCCCGCCCCGTTGGGGCCAATCAGCGCCAGAATCTCGCCGCTCGCCACGCCGAGACTCATCCGGTCGTTCGCCACGAGACCGCCGAACTGCTTGACCGCATCCTTGACCTCCAGGAGAGGCGTCCCGGCCGGCGGCACCGCACGCGCCGGCAAGGGCTCCGCGGCAAACTCGGCGCTGGCGGGGCGGCGCGCGGACGCCGGGAACCAGCGCGTCAGCCAGGGCCACAGCCCCTCGCGCGCCCGATGCAGCATGAAGATCATCAGCAGTCCGAAGCCGATCACCTCGAAGTTGCCGGTGGCGCCGAACAGTTGCGGCAGCAGATCCTGCAGCCATTGCTTGAGCACGGTGATCACCGCGGCGCCGAGCAGCGCGCCCCAGACGTGGGCGGCGCCGCCGATCACCGCCATGAACAGGTATTCGATGCCGATGTGCAGGCCGAAGGGCGTCGGATTGACGAAGCGCTGGAGGTGGGCGTAAAGCCAGCCGGAAAGGCAGGCGAACAGGGCGGCGATCAGGAAGATGACCATCTTGGCGCGGCCGGTGTCGATGCCCATCGCCTCGGCCATCAACGCACCGCCCTTGAGTGCGCGGATCGCGCGGCCGGCACGCGAGTCGAGCAGGTTGCTGGTCAGCCACACCGCGGCGAGCAGCACCACCCAGATCAGGTAGTAGAAATGGCGGCCGTCGCGCAACTCGAAACCGCCGAAGCGCAATGGCGGTATGCCGCTGATGCCGGTATGGCCGCCGAGGAACTCGAGGTTGCCGAACAGGAAATACAGCGAGATGCCCCAGGCGATCGTGCCGAGCGGCAGATAGTGCCCCGACAGGCGCAAGGTGAGCAGGCCGAGCAACAGGGCGACCAGCGCGGTCAGCAGCAGCCCCGCGAGCAGGCCGCCCCAAGGGTTGGCCAGCGGCGCCAGCCAAGCCGGCAAGGCTGTCGCCGTGGTCAGCGCCGCGGTCGCATAGGCGCCCAGACCGACGAAAGCCGCCTGGCCGAAGGAGGTCAGCCCGCCGACGCCGGTCAGCAGCACCAGACCGAGCGCCACCAGCGCGTAGAGGCCGATGTAATTGAGCAGCGTGATGTAGAACTCGGGCAGGACGAGCGGACCAAGCGCCAGCAGCGCTAGGGCGACGCCGAGGATTAGGCGCTGGCGGCTCACTCCTCTTCCTCCACGTAGCGGGTCGTCAGCGAGCGCCACACCAGCACCGGGATGATCAGGGTGAATACGATCACCTCCTTGAAGGCGGAGGCCCAGAAGGAGGAAAAGGACTCGAGCAGGCCGACCAGCAGCGCCCCGGCCGCCGCTACCGGATAGCTGGCCAGTCCGCCGACGATGGCGCCGACGAAGCCCTTAAGGCCGACCAGGAAGCCGGTGTCGTAGTAGATCGTCGTGATCGGCGCGATCAGGATGCCAGACAGTGCGCCGATCGCCGCGGCGAGCAGGAAGGTCAGCTTGCCGGCCAGCGTGGTCGAGATGCCCATCAGGCGGGCGCCGGCGCGGTTGATCGCCGTCGCGCGCAAGGCCTTGCCGTAGAGGCTCTTCTCGAAGAAGACGTACAGCGCGACGATCAGCAGCGCGCTGGCGCCGATCACCCACAGGCTCTGGCCGCTCACCGTCAGTCCGCCGACCTCGAAGGAGGCCTCGGAGAATGCCGGCGTGCGCGAACCCTCGGCGCCGAAGAACAACAGGCCGAGCCCGACCAGCGCCAGGTGCAGCGCCACCGAGACGATCAGCAGGACCAGCACCGAGGCCTCGGCGACCGGCTGGTAGATGAGGCGATAGAGCTGCGGCCCGAGCGGCACGACGATGACCAGCGCCAGCGCCACCTGCAGCAGCACCGGCCAGTCGCGCGGCGCGGCGCCGAGCACCAGCGCCGCAATGACAAATGGATAGAGAAGCTGGCGGCCGAGCAAGCCGGCGAGACGGCGGCGGCCCTGACGCCAGGCGGCCGGCCCGTCGATGGCGGCGACCGCCGCGCCGAGCACCAGCATCAGCCACAACGTGCCCGGCGCATGGCCCGCCTGCAGGCTGACGAGCGTCAACGCGCCATAGGCGACGAACTCGCCCTGCGGGATGAAGATGACCCGGGTCACGGCGAACACCAGCACCAGCGCGAGCGCCAGCAGCGCATAGATGGCGCCATTGACGACACCGTCCTGGCCGAGCAGCAGGGCGATTTGCAGATCCATCGGATACCTTTACAAACGACAAGGGCGCCCGCTCATGGAAGGGGGCGCCCTTGCTCCAGAGAGGCCGGATTCTACTGGATCAGCTTCCAGTCGCCATTCTCGATCTTCACCATCACGCGGGCGCGCTGGTCGAAACCGAGATGGTCTTGGGCGGACATGTTGACGATGCCGTGGCTGACGGTGACGTTCTTCAGGCCCTCCAGGGCGTCGCGCAGGGCCGCCTTGAATTCCTTGCTGCCGGGCTTGGCCTTCTTCAGCGCGACGGGCACGGCATTCTGCAGGAGGATGCCCGCATCCCAGGCATGGGCGCCGAAGGTCGAGGTGTTGCCCTTGCCGTGGGCCGCCTCGTATTTGGCCGTGTAGTCGAGCGCGACCTTCTTGATCGGGTTGCTGCCGGGCAGCTGCGCGGCGACCAGCACCGGGCCGGCGGGCAGGAAGGTGCCTTCGCAGTCCTTGCCGCAGACCCGCAGGAAGTCCTTGTTGGCGACGCCGTGGGTCTGGTAGTAGGCGCCCTTGTAGCCCTTCTCCCTGAGCGTCTTCTGCGGCAGCGCGGCGGGCGTGCCGGCGCCGGCGATCAGGACGGCATCCGGCTTGGTGGCCATGACCTTCAGCACCTGGCCGGTCACCGAGGTGTCGGCGCGGTTGTAGCGCTCGTTGGCGACGATGGCGAGCTTGCGCGCCTCGGCGATCTTGGCGAACTCGCGGTACCAGCCCTCGCCGTAGGCGTCGGCGAAACCGATGAAGGCGACCGTCTTCACGCCGGCATTAATCATGTGCTCGACGATCGCAGTCGACATCTGCACGTCGTTCTGCGGCGTCTTGAAGACCCAGCGGCGCTTGGCATCGACCGGATCGACGATGGCGGCCGATGCGGCCATCGAGATCATCGGCGTCGCCGCCTCGGCGGCGACGTCGACCATGGCCAGCGAGTTCGGCGTGATGGAGGAGCCGACGATGACGTCCACCTTGTCCTCGGTGAGCAGCTTGCGGGTATTCTTCACCGCCGTCGTCGTGTCGGTCGCGTCGTCGAGGATGATGTAGTTGATCTTCTCGCCGCCGATGCTGGTCGGCATCAGGGCGAAGGTGTTCTTCTCGGGGATGCCGAGCGAGGCGGCCGGGCCGGTGGCCGACACGACGACGCCGACGTTGAGGTCGGCCAGCGCCGGCGTGGCGCAGACGGCGGCAACGGCGGCGGCAAGCAATGACTTGGAAACCTTCTTCATGGGCTCCTCCCGGGGTTGTTGGTGAGTTGGGTTGCGGGAAGGCCGGAATTTAACATCGGCCGCCCGCGCCGTCCACGCGCCGGCTCACACTCGGGATGACAGCGTGTCCCAGCCGATCTTGACGATCAGCAGCGTCGTCATGACGAGAAACACCGCGCGCACGAAGCCGCTGCCATGGCGGATCGCCAGCCGGCTGCCGAGCTGGGCGCCGGCGATGTTGCAGACCGCCATGCCGAGGCCGAGCGCCCACAGCAGGTGTCCCTGCGGCGCGAACAGCAGCAGCGCGCCGGCATTGGTGGCGGCATTGACGATCTTGGCGGTTGCCGAGGCGTGCAGGAAGTCCATGCCGTAGAGGCGCACGAAGGCGAAGATCATGAAGCTGCCCGCCCCCGGCCCGAAGAAGCCGTCGTAGAAGCCGAGCAGCGCGCCGACGCCGATCGCGACCGCACGCGTGCGATGCGCCGGCACCCGCGACACGCCCTTGCGCACGCCGAAATCCGGCTTGGTCCAGGTGTACACGGCCACCGCCGCCAGCAGCACGAGCACCAGCGGCCGCACCACCTCCTTGGGCAGCCAGGCCACCGTCACGGCGCCGACGAAGGAAAACAGGAAGGCGGTGCCGGCCGCCGGCAGCGTCACCGCCCAATCCATCTCGACCGCACGCAGGTAGCGGCGCGCGGCGTTCATGGTGCCGAAGATCGAAGCGAGTTTGTTAGTGCCGAACAGCGTCGCCGGCGCTTCGCGCGGCAGGGCCGCGAACAGGGCCGGCACCTGGATCAGCCCGCCGCCGCCGGCCACCGCATCGACGAAACCGGCGAAGGCCGCGGCGAGCAGCAGCGCCAGCCAGGTGGGATCGATCGCCATGCCGTCCGCCGCCCCGTCAGCGCCGAGTTTCTACTTGCCGATGCAGAAGCGGCCGAAGATCGTTCCCAGCAGGTCATCGGCGGTGAATTCGCCGGTGATGCGGGACAGAGCCTCCTGCGCCACGCGCAACTCCTCGGCGGCCAGCTCCAGGCTGGCCAGCCGGCCGGCCGCGGCGGCGAGACGCTGCTCGGCTTCGTCGAGCGCCTCGAGATGGCGCGCCCGCGCCAGCAGCGCATCCTCGCCATGGCCGCGCCAGCCGGCGATGCGCAGCAGCTCGTCATGCAGCAGCGGCACCCCCTCCCCGTGCCGCGCGGAAAGAACGAGGTGCACGACGCCCTGCTCGACGCGCCGGCACTGCGCCCGCTGCGCGAGGTCGGACTTGTTCTCGACCACCACGCGTTCGATGCCGGCGGGCAGCCGGGCGGCGACCGCCTGGTCGGCGGGCGTGACGCCGCTGCGCGCGTCGACGATCTGCAGGATGACGTCGGCCCGTTCGATCTCGCGCCAGGTGCGCTCGATGCCGATCTTCTCGACCGTGTCCTCGGTGTCGCGCAGGCCGGCAGTGTCGATCACGTGCAGCGGGATGCCCTCGACCTGGATGGTTTCGCGCACGGCGTCGCGCGTGGTGCCGGCGATGTCGGTGACGATCGCGCGCTCCTCGCCCGCCAGCCGGTTGAGCAGCGAGGACTTGCCGACGTTCGGCAGGCCGGCGAGCACGACGGTCAGGCCGGCGCGCAGCACGCTGCCTTCTCGGGCGCGGGTGCGCAGGGCCGCCAGGTCGGCGCGCAGCCGCGCCAGCCGCGGCACGATGTCGGTGTCGGCCAGCGGGTCGATTTCCTCGTCGGGGAAGTCGAGCGTCGCCTCGATCAGGCTGCGCAGCTCGATCAGGCCGTCGGTCAGCGCCCGCACCGCGTGAGAGAACTCGCCGGAGAGCGAGCGCAGCGCGGCGCGCGCCGCCTGGGCGGAGGCGGCCTCGATCAGGTCGGCGATGCCCTCCGCCTGCGCCAGATCGATCTTGTCGTTCTCGAAGGCGCGGCGCGAGAACTCGCCCGGCTCCGCCAGGCGCGCGCCGAGCTCGACGCAGCGCGCCAGCAGCGCGTGCATCACCACCGGTCCGCCGTGGCCGTGCAGTTCGAGCACATCCTCGCCGGTGAAGGAATGCGGCGCCGAAAAGAACAGCAGCAGGCCCTGGTCGAGCAGCTGGCCGTCGGCGGCGCGAAAGTCGGCGATGACGGCGCGGCGCGGCTGAAAGGACTCGGCCGGCCGGCCGGTCAGCGTGGCGGCTAGGGAAAGCAGGTCATGGCCCGATACCCTGACGATGCCAACACCACCGCGACCCGGTGGAGTCGCGATGGCGGCAATGACATCAGTGGGCTTTGAGTCCCGCACTTTCGATCATGCGATTGACCTGCCACTGCTGGGCGATCGACAGGACGTTGTTCACCGTCCAGTAGAGCACGAGGCCCGCCGGGAAGAACAGGAACATGCCCGTGAACACGATCGGCATCCAGAGCATGATCTTCGCCTGCATCGGATCGGGCGGCGTCGGGTTAAGCTTGGTCTGCACGAACATCGTCACGCCCATGATGATCGGCAGGACGTAATAGGGATCCTTGACCGAGAGATCGGTGATCCAGCCGAGCCAGGGCGCGCCGCGCATCTCGACGGTACCGAGCAGCACCCAGTAGAGCGCGATGAAGACGGGGATCTGCACGAGGATCGGCAGGCAGCCGCCGAGCGGGTTCACCTTCTCGCGCTTGTAGAGCTCCATCATCTCCTGGTTCATGCGCTGGCGGTCGTCGGCGTAGGTCTCCTTGAGCTTCATCAGCTTGGGCGTCAGCACGCGCATCTTCGCCATCGACTTGTAGCTCGCCGCCGACAGCGGAAAGAAGGCCGCCTTGATCAGCACGGTGAGCAGGATGATCGCCCAGCCCCAGTTGCCGACCAGCTTGTAGAGCCATTCGAGCACCCAGAACAGCGGCGCCGCGATCATCGTCAGCCAGCCGTAGTCGACCACCAGGTCAAGGCCCGGCGCGATCTTCTCGAGTTTGTCCTGCTCCTGGGGACCGGCGTAGAGCGGCACGCTCTGCTTGCCGGTGAACGGCACCACCATGCCGGCGGCGAACAGCTTGCCATCGAGCTTGCGCGTGAAGTATTCCCGCTCGCCGGCCGGCGGGAGCCAGGCCGAGAAGAAGTAATGCTGCACCATCGCCACCCAGCCGTTGTCCGCCTTGGTCGGGTGTTTGCTCTTGCCGCCGAAGTCGCCGAAATCGACCTTCTTGAACTTGTCCTGCTCGGTGTAAAACGCCGCCCCGGTGAAGGTCGAGGTGCCCATACGGCTTGCGCCTTCAGGTGCCTTGTCGTCGCGCGTCAGTTGAAAATAGGCGTGCGCGCCAGCCGGCACGGCAGCGTCGACAACGGTATGTTCCACAGCCATCAAGTAACTACCGCGCTTGAAGACGTAGGTCTTGACGACCTTGCCGCCTCCTTCGATGGGTGCTTCGAGCGCGACGCGCAGTTCGTTTTCGCCATCCTTCAATTCCAGCGTTTCGGCGGGCAGCCGCCAGGCGCTTTTGTGGTTCGGCAAGCCGGCGCCGATCAGTCCGGACTGGGCGGCATAGGCATGGGCAGGATCGAAAAGGACGAAATGCTCCCCGGGGTTTTCCGTCGCCTGGTGGCGCAACAGCTCGAGGCGCACCAGATCGCCGCCCTGCGCGGAAATCTCCGCGGCGACCAGATCGGTCCTGATCTTCAAGACGGCGGCCGACTGCGCCGGCTGGGCGCCTGCCGGCACCGCACCCGGTGCGGCGACGGCAGCCGGCGCCGGCGGGACGGCGGCCTCGCCTGCAGCCTGCGGCGCTGCCGCTTGTGTCGTCGCTGCCGGCATGGGCTGATCCTTGCGCTGCCATGCATCCCACAGCATCATGCACGAGAAGAAGAAGACCAGCAGCAGTATCAGGCGTTGATTGTCCATGGTTGATCACATCGACGGCAAGTCGTAAAGGGAGGCCATTCTACGGCACCGGATCATGGCCGCCAGGATGCCACGGATGGCAACGGATCACCCGCCGCAACGCCAGCCAGAGTCCCTTGAGCGCACCATGACGCTCGAGCGCTTCGATGGCATAACAGGAGCAAGTCGGGTGAAAACGGCAACTGGGCGGCAGGAAGGGACTGATCGCCAACTGGTAGCCGCGGACCAGCCAGATGAAGGGTCTGGCCAGGAGGGACCTCACGGCTTCACCTCTCGCAGACCGTCAAGCAGAGCCTCGATATCAGCGCGCCAGGCCGCCCTGACCGCAGGATCGGCTGCACTGCCGCGACCGGTGACCGGCTGGGCGAGCCGCAGCACAAGATCCAGCGAAGGCAGTTGAACGCGTCGCCGACGGAAACATTCACGGGCCTGGCGCTTGATGGCATTGCGCAGCACGGCAGTGCGCGCCTGTTTCTTGGGGATCACCAAGCCGAGCCGCGCACCGCGACAGCCGTCGTTGGAGCGGAAATGGAGGGCGAACAGCCTGCCTCGCAGAACCCTTCTGGCAGAGAAAACCCCGGCATATTCCGCCGGCGTCCGCAACCGGTAATCCTTGCGGAATGCGGACCCGGCAACGGAATCGCCGCGATCGTTCAAGCAGGAGTTCAGACGGCCAGGCGATGGCGGCCCTTGGCACGACGGGCACGCAGCACCGCGCGACCGCCGCGAGTGCGGGAGCGAACGAGGAAGCCATGGGTGCGCTTGCGGCGCACGACGGACGGTTGATAAGTACGTTTCATGTCGGCAGTCCTTACAGAAAAGCTAGCGATTACAACCCGTTAGCGGCATTCATGTCAAGCTTTTTTTCTTTCCTTGGTCAGAAAAATACCGACACTGCTTGTGGATAACTTCGGCTTGTTTGGCTAGAATAGTTTCTTTGGGAGTTTCCGAAACCATCATTGGCCGTTTGCGGAATTGATGGATCGGCTAGGTCATCCGGACCTGCCAAACTAAAAATATATTTATAAAATCATTAGGTTAAATGAGTCAATTCTGGACCGACTGTCTGACGCGCTTTGAAAGCGAACTGCCGGCTCAGCAGTTCAACGCGTGGATCAAGACCCTGCGGATGGAAACGCTGGAAGAGGGTCGCCGCCTGCGTCTGATCGCCCCGAACGGCTTCATTCTGCGCTGGGTGCGGGAACGCTACCTCGAGCGCGTCGAGGCCCTGTCGCGCCAGTTCTTCCATGAACCCGTGACGATCGATCTCGTCCTGGACGAAAAGCCGGTCGGTCTGCTGCAGAACACCGGAACGGACGAACAGTCAGCGGCGCAACAGACATCGGAAGAACTTGCCGCCGATCCGCCGCCGGCGCTCAAGTGTTCCCTGCCGGAAGACTCGCCGGACTACGGCAAGACCCGCCTCAACCCCGAATTCACTTTCGATACGCTGGTCACCGGCCGGTCCAACGATCTGGCGCGCGCGGCAGCGCAGCAGGTCGCCCTCAACCCGGGCGCTTCATACAACCCGCTCTTCATTTACGGCGGCGTCGGACTGGGCAAAACCCATCTGGTGCATGCGCTCGGCAATGAGGTGCTACGACACTCGCCGGACAAGGTCATCCGTTACATCCACGCCGAGGATTACTACTCCGACGTGGTGCGCGCCTTTCAGCAGAAATCCTTCGACACCTTCAAACGCGCTTACCGGACGCTCGACGTCCTGCTCATCGACGACATCCAGTTCTTCAACGGCAAGGCGCGCACCCAGGAAGAATTCTTCTACGTTTTCAACGCGCTGGTCGAAGCCAAGAAGCAGATCGTCATCACCTGCGACACCTATCCGAAAGACATCCAGGGGCTGGAGGAACGCCTGATTTCCCGCTTCGATTGGGGGTTGACCGTACAGATCGAGCCTCCCGAACTCGAGATGCGTGTCGCCATCCTCAAGAAGAAGGCCGAGAGCGAACATATCGACCTGGACGACGACGTGGCCTTCCTGATTGCCAAGAATCTCCGTTCGAACGTGCGCGAACTCGAAGGAGCGCTGAAAAAGGTACTGGCCTTCGCCCGTTTCCACAATCGCGAGATCACGCTCGAACTGGCCAAGGAAGCGCTGAAGGACATCATCGGCGCACACAATCGGCAGATCACGCTGGAAGTCATTCAGAAGACGGTCGCCGATTATTACAAGATCAAGGTCGCCGACATGTATTCGCAGAAACGCACCCGGGCGATTGCCCGTCCGCGCCAAGTGGCCATGTGGCTTGCGCGCGACCTGACGCCGCACAGCCTGCCGGAAATCGGAGAAGCCTTCGGCGGGCGCGACCACACGACGGTACTGCACGCCTGTCGCACGATCGTCGATCTACGCAGCAAGGACAGCCACCTGAACAACGATCTGCTCGTTCTCTCCCAGACGCTCAAGGGGTAGGAACGCTTTGAACAAACCATGGAACAAGCTCTGGGGTAAATGTGGACAAATTTTCAGCTTCTATTGACGACATCAATCATCCACATTTATCCACACAATGCACCACTATGAAATTCACAGACTGTTAAGTGAACAACTTATTGAAAACTATAAAATTCATTTAACTTTCCACCAATATCCCCGCCCTTCATCATCAATTAAGGAGTTTTAGAGATGCTCCTATATAAAGGTCCACGCGATCAGTTTCTTGCACCCTTGCAGTCGGTTTGCGGCATTGTCGAAAAACGGCATACGCTGCCGATCCTGTCGAATGTTCTGATCGAGAAGACGGGCGACCAGTTGATGATGCTGGCGACGGATATCGAGATGCAGATTCGTACCAGCACGGTGTCGAGCGGACCCGAAAACGTTGCCGTCACCGTGGCGGCCCGCAAGCTGCAAGACATTCTGCGTTCCTTGCCAGACTCCGCGGAAGTCAGCCTGACGCTCGACGACCGGCGGCTCCAGCTCAAGGCTGGCAAGAGCCGATTCAACCTGCAGACTCTGCCGGCGGAGGATTTCCCGCGCATGGCCGAAGCTGGCGGCAAGACCAACGTCCTGAAGCTGACGCAGAAGCAATTCAAGCGCCAATTGGCGCTGGTGCAATATGCGATGGCACAGCAGGACATTCGTTATTACCTGAACGGCCTGCTGCTGGTGGCGCAGGGCGGCGAACTCAGGCTGGTCGCCACCGACGGTCATCGGCTGGCGTATGCGAGCGAGGTTCTCGGCACGCCGCTCGACGAAAGAGTCGAGGTGATCCTGCCGCGCAAGACGGTGCTTGAACTGTCGCGGCAGCTCGCCGACAACGACGAGTCGCTGGAAATTTCCCTGATGCCGACGCAGGCCCGCTTTACCTTCGGCAATGTCGAGTTCGTCAGCAAACTGATCGATGGCAAGTTTCCCGACTACGAGCGCGTCATCCCGCAGCATCAGGGCAAGATCATCCGGTTGCAGCGCGACCAGTTGCAGCATTCGTTGCAGCGCGCCGCGATTCTCACCAACGAGAAATTCCGTGGCGTGCGGCTGGTGCTCGCGCCGGGCAGCCTGAAGATCCTGTCGACCAACGCGGAAAACGAAGAGGCGCAGGAAGAGATCGAGGTCGATTACACCGGTGACGGGCTCGACGTCGGCTTCAACGTCAACTACCTGCTTGACATTCTTAACAACGTCGCCGGCGACACGATCGAGGTTCGTCTGGCGGACAGCAACTCCAGTGCATTGATGACGTTGCCCGACAACGAGCGCTTCAAGTACGTCGTCATGCCGATGCGCATCTGACGGAACACCCATGACAGAACAGATCCAGCCACCGGGCCAGCCGGGCGACGGTTACAACGAAGATTCGATCCAGCAGCTCGAAGGCCTGGAGGCGGTCCGCAAGCGTCCGGGCATGTACATCGGCGATACCTCCGACGGCACCGGCCTGCACCACATGGTGTTCGAGGTCGTCGACAACGCCATCGACGAGGCGCTCGCCGGCCATTGCGACGAGATCGTCATCATCATCCATCCGGACAACTCGATCTCGGTGGCCGACAATGGCCGCGGCATCCCGGTCGGCGTCAAGTTCGACGACAAGCACGAGCCGAAGCGCTCGGCGGCCGAGATCGTGATGTGCGTGCTGCACGCCGGCGGCAAGTTCAACCAGAACTCCTACAAGGTTTCCGGCGGTCTGCACGGCGTCGGGGTCTCCTGCGTCAACGCGCTGTCGAAATGGCTGCGCCTGACCATCCGCCGCGACGGCAAGAAGCATTTCATGGAGTTCCAGCGCGGCCATGCCGCGGATCGCCAGGTCGAGGTGCAGAACGGCGTCGAGGTGTCGCCGCTCAGGATCATCGGCGACACCAAGGGACGCGGCACCGAGGTGCATTTCCTCGCCGACGAGGCGATCTTCGGCACCATTGAATTCCATTACGACATCCTCGCCAAGCGCCTGCGCGAGCTTTCCTTCCTCAACAACGGCGTGAAGATCAAGCTTGTCGACCAGCGCACCGGCAAGGAAGAGGACTTCGCCTTCTCCGGCGGCGTCAAGGGCTTCGTCGAGTACATCAACCGCAGCAAGACCGTGCTGCATCCGACGGTATTCCACGCGGCCGGCGAGTCGCCGTTGCCGAATGGCGGGTCGATCGGCATCGAGGTCGCGATGCAGTGGAACGATTCCTACGCCGAACAGGTGCTGTGCTTCACCAACAACATCCCGCAGGCCGACGGCGGTACGCACCTGACCGGTCTGCGCCAGGCGATGACGCGCGTCATCAACAAGTACATCGAGGAGAACGAGATCGCCAAGAAGGCGAAGGTCGATATCGCCGGCGACGACATGCGTGAGGGCCTCGCCTGCGTGCTGTCGGTGAAGATGCCCGACCCGAAATTCGCCTCGCAGACCAAGATGAAGCTGGTCTCCTCCGAAGCGCTGCCGGCGGTGCAGGAGGTCGTGGCGGCCAAGCTCGCCGAGTTCCTGCTCGAGAAGCCCGGCGACGCCAAGGTCATCACCGGCAAGATCGTCGAGGCAGCCAGGGCAAGAGAAGCAGCACGAAAAGCGAGAGAGATGACGCGGCGCAAGGGCGTGCTCGACAACATCGGCCTGCCCGGCAAGCTGGCCGACTGCCAGGAGAAGGATCCGGCGCTGTGCGAGCTCTACATCGTCGAGGGCGACTCCGCCGGCGGTTCGGCCAAGCAGGGCCGCGACCGCAAGTTCCAGGCGATCCTGCCGCTGCGCGGCAAGGTACTCAACGTCGAGAAAGCGCGCATCGACAAGGTGATCTCCTCGGAGCAGATCGTCACGCTGCTCACCGCGCTCGGCTGCGGCTTCGGCAAGGAGGACTACAAGCCGGAGAAGCTGCGCTACCACCGCATCATCATCATGACCGACGCCGACGTCGACGGCGCGCACATCCGCACCCTGCTGCTGACCTTCTTCTACCGCCAGATGCCGGAGCTGGTCGAGGGCGGTCACATCTACATCGCCCAGCCGCCGCTCTACAAGATCAAGCACGGCAAGAGCGAGCGCTACCTCAAGGACGACCACGAGCTCAACCAGCATCTCCTGACGCTGGCGCTCGACGGCGCGGCGCTGGCGCCGCGGGTCGGTGCGCCGGCGATCGAGGGCGAGGCGCTCGGCGAACTGGCACGCGCCTACCTGCTTTCGGAAGCGGTGATCAAGCGCCTGGCCGACTTCATCGAGCCCGCTGTGCTGCATGCACTGCTGGCGCACGACATCATGCTCGATCTCGCCGACGAGGCCGCCGCGCGGTCGAGCGCGGCGGCACTGGCGCGCCATGTCGCCGGCATCAACGTCATAGCCGAATTCCACGACAAGTCGGAGCAATGGCGGTTGTGCATCGAGAAGATGCGCCATGGCAACCTGCGCATCGGCTACATCGACGCGGAATTCCTCCTGTCGGGTGACTACGCGCAGTTGCGCAAGACGGCGCAGATGATCGCCGGGCTGATCGACCCGGCAGACGGAAGCGCCACCATCCGCCGTGCCGACAAATCGCAGGCGGTCGGCAGCTTCGCCGAGGCCATGGCCTGGCTGTTCAGTGAAGTCGAGCGCGGCCTCGCCAAGCAGCGCTACAAGGGCCTCGGCGAGATGAACCCAGAGCAGCTCTGGGAAACGACGATGGATCCGGCGGTGCGCCGCCTCCTCAAGGTGCAGATCGAGGATGCGATCGCCGCCGACGAAATCTTCACGATGCTGATGGGCGACGTCGTCGAGCCGCGCCGCAAGTTTATCGAGGACAATGCGCTCTACGCGCGCAACATCGACGTGTAAATGAAAAGGGGGAACCGTGCCGGTTCCCCCTTTTCTTGTCGGTTCGTTCAGCCTACTTGAAGTTCGCGCCCGACTGGTTCGTCATGAAGATGATGGCGTTCCTGAGTTCTTCCTCGGTCGCATCGGAGCCTCCCTTGGGCGGCATCGCGCCCTTGCCGGCCGTGGCCGATTTCACCAGCCCGTCGAGGCCCATGGCGATGCGTTGCGCCCAGGCCGCGTTGTCGCCCATCTTCGGTGCGTTGGCGGCGCCGGTGTCGTGGCAGGCGCCGCAGACGCCCTTGTAGATCGCCTCGCCGGAACGACCGCCCGCCGGGGCCGCCGCCTCGGCAGCGCCGAGTTTCACTTTCGCCACCGGCTGGATGCGGACATTGACGGCTTCCTCATCCATTTTCGGCTTGCCGCCCATTGCGACGGCGAGTGCCGGCGACAGGAGGAACAGACCGACGGCCAGCGTGTGCGGAAAACGCTTGCTCATTCTTGTGACCTAGATGTATGACTGGCGCGCCCGGCGCGATTCGAACGCACGACCCCTGCCTTCGGAGGGCAGTACTCTATCCAGCTGAGCTACGGGCGCTTGGGGATGCGTATTCTACCGCGCTTACAAGCCGCGCGCCCAGGCCGGCCGCAGCGAAACCGTTTCCGGGCGGGTGACCGCCGCCCGCACCTGCGCGAGCAGACGCTCCTGGTCGGCGCCCAGCGTACCTTTGAGCACCAGCCAGTTCGAGGCGTGGTCGCTGCGGAACACGGTGCGGGTCAGCGCCAGCCCGGCGAGGAAGCGTTCCATCTCGACGAACAGCTCGTGCGGCGACAGCGGCTCCCAGCCGGGGAAGCCGGCGCGCAGCCGCTCCTCGCCGTGCGGGAAGCTCACCACCAGCGTCGCCAGGTATTCGGGCTGGGTCGCGTTGAGCAGCCGCGCCGAGTTGTCCGCATGCTGCTGCCACAAGCCGAGGCCGCCAAGACCATTCAAGATCATCACCGAGCGCGTGATGCCCGCCTCGCCGAGTTTGAGCAGCGCCTCGCGCGTCGTCTCGAAAGTCTCCCCCTTGCTGACACGCGCCAGCACCTCGTCGTCGCCGGATTCCGCGCCGACATACACGAGCTTCAGTCCGGCGTCGGCCAGTTCCTGCAGTTCGGCGACCGACTTCTTGCGCAGGTTGCGCGGCAGGCAATAGCTGGAGATGCGATGCACTGCCGGCAGATGCGAGCGGATCGCCGCCAGGATGGCGAGCAGGCGGCGCGTCGGCAGCACCAGCGCGTCGCCGTCGGCGAGAAAGACGCGGCGCACTTCGCCGCCGGAATGCTCGCCGCAGGCGCGGATCGCCTCCAGCGTCTCGGCTTCGTCGCGTGCGCGGAACTTCTTCTGCGGCGCGGTGTACATCTCGCAGAAGGTGCACCGGTTCCACGAGCAGCCGTCGGTGACGGGCAGGATCAGCGAGTCGGCCTCGGAGGGCGGACGGTAGACGGGATCGATATAACGGATCGGAAACATGTGAAATGGCGGGGCTTCGATGTCTGCCATTATGGATCAGGCGGCTGCCGCGGCTGCTAGCATCGCCCGATGATGCCCGCCTGCTCCGCCTGGCTTAGCGCCCTCCTCACCCGCCGCATGCTGATCTGCGTGTTCACCGGCTTCGCGTCGGGCATGCCGCTCTACCTGCTGCTCAACCTGCTGCCGGCCTGGCTGTATTCCGAAGGCGTGAGCCTCAAGGCGATCGGCCTAATGACCCTGATCCAGTTTCCCTACACCTGGAAGTTCCTCTGGTCGCCGCTGCTCGACCGCTACGCGCTGCCGATCTTCTCGCTCGGCCGCCGGCGCAGCTGGATCCTCGTCACGCAGGGGCTGCTGCTGGTCGTCATCGCCCTGCTCGGCCGCTTCTCGCCGGCCACCGAACTGAGCGTGGTCGTCTGGCTCGCCGCGCTGCTCGCCTTCGTCTCGGCCACCGGCGACATCGCTCTCGACGCCTATCGCCGCGAACTGCTCGCCGAGCACGAACTGGGGTTGGGCAACTCGGTGCATGTGAACGCTTACCGCATCGCCGGTCTGGTGCCGGGCTCGTTGTCGCTGATCCTCGCCGACCATCTGCCGTGGGACACCGTGTTCCTCATCACCGCGCTGTTCATGCTGCCCGGCATGGCCATGGCGCTGCTGGTGCGGGAGCCGGTCATCGCCGGCGGTGCGCCGAAGACGCTGCGCGAGGCGGTCGTCGAGCCATTCCACGAATTCATCACCCGCGCCGGGTTGAAGGAAGCGCTGCTGATCCTCGCCTTCATCTTCCTCTACAAGCTCGGCGATTCGATGGCCACCGCGCTGGCCACGCCCTTCTATCTCGACATGGGCTACGCCAAGTCGGACATCGGCCTCGTCGCCAAGCACGCCGGGCTGTGGCCGGCGGTGATCGGCGGCCTGCTCGGCGGGCTGTGGATGGTCAGCCTCGGCATCAACCGTGCGCTGTGGCTGTTCGGCGTGGTGCAGGTGGTGTCGATCTTCGGCTTCGCCTGGCTCGCCTCGCTCGGCCCGCAGGCCGCCGTCGACGGCGCGGCGCTGGCGCGGCTGGCCGTGGTGATCGGCTTCGAGGCGCTCGGCGTCGGTCTCGGCACGGCCGCCTTCGTCGCCTTCATCGCGCGCGCCACGCATCCTGCCTACACGGCGACGCAGTTCGCGCTGTTCACCAGCCTGGCCGCCGTGCCGCGCACCTTCGTCAATGCCGCCACCGGTTGGCTGGTCGAGTCGCTGGGCTGGATGCCCTTCTTCCTGTTGTGTGTATTGCTGGCCCTGCCCGGGATGGCGTTGCTGCTCAAGGTCGCGCCGTGGCGCGCGGGCCACAAAGCGGTGCCGGCCTTGGAAAAATGAGGGTCCGTCTCAACTTTTTTTGGCGGGCATCGTTAAGGTGAACACGACGCTTCGATAGTGAGCGGGGGGACAGGAAATGGTGATCGTCATGGACATGGAAACGGGAAAAAAGATGACCGAGGCGGAAGCGGCCGCCGCGGAGTTCGGCGAGTTCGTCGATGAGGTGCTCAACGCGGGCTGGCTGCCCCAGTCCGAGGCGAGGCTGGAAGTGCACTCCCATGTCGATGGCGTGCCGGCCGCTGCTGCCGACGATTTCCTGCGCACCCTCTATCGCAACCAGGAGTAGCCGCGAATCAGAGCGCGTGGCGCCGGTCGCCGTGCGCGAAGCCGAGCAGCGGCGTGTCGATGCCACGCCCGAGCGCGATCACCTTGAACAACTCGCCCATCTCGCCTGGCGCCAGCAGCGTCTGCAGCGCGCCGCTCGCGCGCAGCGCCTGTTCCCCCCCGGCCTGCTGGCGCGCGGCCAGCAGCTCGCCGATACCGCAGTTGATCAGGAAGGTCGCCTGGCTGGTGTAGCCGAGCACTTCGAGGCCGGCGGCGTAGCCCGTCTCGGCGACGGCGGTGAAGTCGACATGGCTGGTGATGTCCGACAGTCCCGGCCACCAGAACGGATCGTCGTGCGCACGCTGGCGGTAGTGGCAGCGCAGGGTGCCGCGGTTGCGCTGCGGATGGTACAGCTCGTGGCGCGGCAGGCCGTAGTCGATCAGCAGCAGCGCGCCGCACGCCAGTCGCCGGCCCCACTCGCCGACCCAGGCGCGGGCCGCGAGGCCGATCTCGCTCTCGTAGGGCGCCGCCAGGTCGAGCTCCGCCATCGCCGCCGCCAGCGCGCCGTGCGCCGGCCGCTCGGCCCAGGCGAAGCCGCCGTCGGCGCTGAGGACCACGCCGCGCTCCATGAGCCCTGTCTCGCGCCAGGCGACCGCATGTGTCGGCAGCGCGTCGAGCAGTTCGTTGGCGACGACGACGCCGGCAAACGTCTCGGGCAGTTCGTCGAGCCAGGTCACGCGGTCGGCGAGATGCGGCGCCGCCGCCAGAAGCGTCTGCTGCTGGCGTGCGCGCAACTCACCCGACAGCTCGAGGATCAGATAGCGCTCCGGCAGCGCGCCCAGCGCATCGAGCGCCTGCAGCAGGTCGGCGGCGAGCCGGCCGCTACCGGCGCCGACCTCGAGCAAAGTCGGTTCCGGCGAAGCGGCACAGTGAGTGAACACTTGCGCAATCTGCCGGGCGAGCGCCTGGCCGAACAGCGGCGTCAACTCGGGCGCGGTGACGAAGTCCCCCCCTGCGTGCAAATCGCCGAACTTCAGCGAGCCTCCTGAGTAGTAGCCGAGTCCCGGCAGGTGCAGCGCCATGTCCATGTAGTCGGCAAAGGGCAGCCAGCCGCCCGCGGCGCGTATCGCATCGGCGATGCAGGCGGACAGCGTGCGGCTCGATGCCTGCGCGTCGGCGGAAGGGATCGGCAGGAAATGCGGCGCGTGCTCGGCGGAGGTCACCATCGGCCGGCATTCTACGGGTTGTCATCAACCCGTCGGCGCAGCGCGGGCGCTCGCTTGCGGCAGCCGCTCAGGGCGTCTGGTGCTTGCCCTTGCTGACGCGGTTGGCTTGCGGTCCCTCGGCGCCCATTTCCTCGAGGAACACCACCGGATCGCCGACCTTCAGCTGATCGAATTCCGGATGGGCGCAGTTGTAAAGGTGGAAATAAAGTTCGGTGCCGTCGGCCCTGGCGATGAAGCCGTAGCCTTCTTCCGGGAACAGCCGCGCGATCTGGCCGTGGGATTCGACCTCATGCACCTTCACGTCGCCGCGGATGCGCCGCGCATGCTCCTCGAGCTTGCGCTTCGTGGCGTCGAACGCGTCGCGGATCGCGACGTAAATGTCTTCGGCCTTGTCGCGGTTCACCACGATCTCGCTGCCCGGGATCGTCAGGTCGATGCGGATGTTGTAGAGCTTGCCCTGATGCTTGTGCTTCTGGATCATGCCGACCGTTATCCGGCAGGACATGATGTGCTCGAAGAAATGATCCAGCCGCTCGGCGCGCTCCATGATGGCGGCCTCGACGGCGTCGGAGCGGGGCAGGTCGCGAAAGGTGATTTGCACTGGCAATTGCATGGCATTCTCCTGGGTGATTTCGATTGGCCGAAGGCCATGATCCGCCCCTTCCAGATCGTCATTGCTGCCGTCCCGATGGCAGGCGTCAATCGAATTCTAGACCAGCACGAGGAAGCGTCCAGTCCGATACAACGCCGGGATTCAACGCTACCATTGGCCTCCCGATCAGTCAGACAACGATGGAAGACAGCATCGCCAGCCGCCGCTTCGGCGGCATCGACCGGCTCTACGGCCACGGCAGCCTCGCGCGGCTGGCGGCGGCGCACGTCTGCGTGATCGGCATCGGCGGCGTCGGCTCGTGGGCGGCCGAAGCGCTGGCGCGCTCCGGCGTCGGGCGGCTGACCTTGATCGACCTCGACCACGTCGCCGAGAGCAACGTGAACCGCCAGGTACATGCGCTCGAAGGCACGCTCGGCCAGGCCAAGGTGCTGGCGATGGGCGAGCGCATCGCCGCGATCAACCCGTCCTGCACACTGGTCTGCGTCGAGGAGTTCGTCACGGCGGATAACGTCGCGACGTTGCTGCCCGCCTGCGATGCCGTCCTCGACTGCATCGACGACGTGAAAGCCAAGGCGGCGCTGATCGCGCACTGCCGGCGCGGCAGGCGCGCGGTGGTGACGACCGGCGGCGCGGGCGGGCGGACCGACCCGACGCGCATCCGGGTCGAGGATCTGTCGCGTACCACGCAGGACGCGCTCGCCAGCAAGCTGCGCGCGCGGCTGCGCAAGGACTACGGTTTCACCCGCGATCCGAAGAAGAAGTTCGGCGTGCCCTGCGTGTTTTCCGACGAGCAGATCCGGCGGCCGGCGACGATGGCCTGCGACGTGGATGAAAAAGGCTTGCACGGCCTCAACTGCGCTGGCTACGGCTCGTCGGTGGCGGTCACCGCCGGCTTCGGCCTCGCGGCCGCCGCGCACTGCCTCGGTATACTGCTCGGATGAAACCTCCTGAAACACCGGTCGTGCTCGTCACCGGCGCCGCACGGCGCGTCGGCGCGGAGATCGCGCGTGCGCTGCACGCGGCCGGCGCGAACCTCGTGCTGCACTATCGCGCGTCGGCCGAGGAAGCGGAACGGCTGGCCGCCGACCTCAACGTCCGCCGCGCAAACTCGGCGCTGGCGAGGCGGCGCGACCTGCGCGACATGGCGGGCTTGGCGAGCCTGGTCGAGGAGGCGGTCGCGCACTTCGGCCGGCTCGACGCGCTGGTGAACAACGCTTCGAGCTTCTTCCATACGCCGGTCGGCACGATCGACGAAGCGGCCTGGGACGATCTGGTCGGCAGCAACCTCAAGGGACCGTTGTTCCTGTCGCAGGCGTCTGCGCCGCATCTGGCCGGCTCATTGCTGCCTGGTGGCGGCTGCATCGTAAACATCACCGATATCCACGCCGAGCGTCCTTTGAAGGGCTATCCGGTCTACAGCGTCGCCAAGGCCGGGCTGCTCGGCCTGACGCGCGCGCTGGCGCTCGAGCTCGCGCCGCAGGTGCGCGTCAATGCCGTCGCGCCCGGCGCGATCGAATGGCCGGAGAACGAGGAGCATTTTCCGTCCGTCGAGCAGCAGGCCATCATCGAGCACACGCTGCTCAAGCGTACCGGAACGCCTGCCGACATCGCGCGCACGGTGAAATTCCTGATCTTCGACGCACCCTACATCACCGGCCAGGTCATCAACGTCGACGGCGGCCGAACCGCACATTTATGAGCACCTACAAGCAGGCCCACAAGCAGGAGTTCGAGGCCAACAAGCTCGCCAAGCGGCTGCGCCGCGAGGTGGGCCGGGCGATCGCCGACTTCAACATGATCGAGGACGGCGACCGCGTGATGGTCTGCCTCTCGGGCGGCAAGGACTCGCACGCGCTGCTCGACATCCTGCTGTATCTCAAGGAGAAGGCGCCGATCCGCTTCGAGGTGATCGCCGTCAATCTCGACCAGAAGCAGCCGGGCTTTCCGGCCGAGGTGCTGCCGGCCTATCTCGACGGCCTCGACATTCCCTACCGCATCGTCGAGGAGGACACCTACTCGATCGTCAAGCGCGTGATCCCGGAAGGCAAGACCACCTGCTCGCTTTGTTCGCGGCTGCGGCGCGGCATCCTCTATCGCGTCGCCGACGAACTGGGCGCGACCAAGATCGCGCTCGGCCACCACCGCGACGACATCCTCGCCACGCTGTTCCTCAACCTGTTCTTCGCCGCCAAGCTCAAGGCGATGCCGCCCAAGCTGGTGTCGGACGATGGCCGCCACATCGTCATCCGTCCGCTCGCCTACTGCCGCGAGAAGGACCTGGTCGAATGGGCGCAGTTGCGAGCGTTTCCGATCATCCCCTGCAACCTCTGCGGCAGCCAGCCCAACCTCCAGCGCCAGCAGGTCGCCGAGATGCTGCGTGACTGGGATCGGCGCTTCCCCGGCCGCATCGAGACGATGTTCAACAGCTTGTCCAACGTCGTGCCTTCGCACCTGCTGGATGCGAAGCTCTTCGACTTCGCGAATCTCAAGGCGACCGGCGTGCCCGATCCCGACGGCGACATCGCTTTCGACGAGGATTCCGCCGCCTCGCCAGCGCCGAGTTTTCCAATTCACTTCACAACGTCATGAAATCCTTCAATCCGCCCGAACGCACCCTGATGGGCCCCGGCCCGTCGAACCTCGACCCGCGCGTGCTCGCCGCGCTGTCGCGGCCGATCGTCGGCCACCTCGACCCGGCCTTCGCCGCGATGATGGAAGAACTGAAGGAACTGCTGCGCTACGCCTTCCGTACCGATAACGCGCTGACCTACCCGGTTTCCGCGCCCGGTTCGGCCGGCATGGAAACCTGCTTCGTCAACCTGGTGGAGCCCGGCGACAAGGTGATCGTCTGCCGGAACGGCGTGTTCGGCGGCCGCATGATCGAGAACGCCAACCGCTACGGCGCGCAGACGGTGATCGTCGAGGACGACTGGGGCATGCCGGTCGACCCGCAGAAGCTGGAAGACGCTTTGAAGGCCAATCCCGACACGAAGATCGTCGCCTTCGTCCAGGCCGAGACCTCGACCGGTGCCGAGTCGGACACGAAGGCCCTGGCCGAAATCGCGCATCGTCACGGCGCGCTCGTCATCGTCGACGCGGTCACCGCGCTCGGCGGCACGCCGGTGCTGGTCGACGAGTGGGGCGTGGATGCGATCTACTCCGGCAGCCAGAAGTGCCTCTCGTGCGTGCCGGGCCTCTCGCCGGTCTCCTTCGGCGAGCGCGCCATCGCGAAACTGCAAGCCCGGGAAACGCCGGTGCCGAGCTGGTTCCTCGACCTCAACCTCGTGCTCGCCTACTGGAACGCCGAGGGCGGCAAGCGCACCTACCACCACACCGCACCGGTCAACAGTCTCTACGCACTGCACGAATCGCTGCTGCTGCTGCAAGCGGAAGGACTGGAAAACGCGTGGGCGCGCCACAAGGCGCTGCATGAAAAGCTGGCGGCCGGGCTGAGGAAGCTGGGGCTGGAATTCGTCGTCCCGGCGGGCGCACGGCTGCCGCAGTTGAATGCGGTGAAGGTGCCGGCGGGCGTCGACGAGACCGCCGTGCGGACGAAACTCCTGAAGGACTACAACCTCGAGATCGGCGCCGGCCTCGGGCCGCTGGCCGGCAAGGTGTGGCGCATCGGCCTGATGGGCTACACCTGCCGCCAGGAGAACGTGCTGTTCTGTCTGGCGGCGCTGGCGGACGTGCTCAGTTCGAGAGACACTCGCTCATGAATTTCTTGCGCGCGTCGCCCTTGAGTTTTTTCTCCCCGGCCTCGGCGTTGCAGGCCTTCATCTTTTCCCGCTGAGCGCTGCGGGCCTCCTTGGCGGCGGCCTGCTTGCCGGAAAGGCACTGCTTCATGAAGTCCTTGCGTTCCTGGCCTTTCAAACCTTCGGCTTCCTTGTTGCAGTCGCGCATGCGCTGCTGCTGCGGGGTGGCGGCTTTCTCCGCGGCGGCGAAGGCGGGCAGCGCGAAACCGAACTGGGCGGCGACGGCGATGCTGGCGATGGCGAGCAGTTTCTTCATGGCGACTCCCTCGTGGTGATAAAGGAATGAAACCTGGCCGATTCTAGGCCACAGTGCCGGCATTCGTGTGGTTCGGCTGGCAGGTCAGCCCAACCCAGGGCTTTTTCATTGTATTGTTACCCCCAAAGTAATAATTAGACGGCACAGGTATGTTGGTATGTTCAGCTGGCTAAGCAAACGCGGCGGCGGGAAGTCGAGCGATGCCGCCCATGATTATTTGTCCACGCTGACGGGCAGCCCCGCTGCGGTGTTGCAGCAGGTTGCGGACTGGCTCGAGGATCAGTTCGAAACGGGGGTAGCCCGCCTGGCGTTGCTCCAGGCGGCGGATGACCGCCTGGGGTCGGTGCGCGCCGAAATCGAGACAGACCTCGATGTGCATCGCCGCCTCGGGACGAAGCACAAGCTGTTGCTCATGTACTGCGAGCGCTTCGCGCGCGCCTATGCGCACGTCGCCCGCAAGCTGCCGGCGGGACATGCAGACAGGCCGCTCGCGGTTCTGCGGGCGGTGCATCTGTTCTCCCGCGCCTGCCGGCTCGTGCGCATGACCGGCGGCGAACCGGCGGAATTGCGCAAGGCAGCCCTGACCCTGTTCCAGGATGCCCAGCAGCAGGGCAACGCCAGCCTGAACCTGTCGCCTTACCCGGGCTGGCCGAAAACCTCGGTGAAGCAGGAGTTGGCCGTGGCCCTGCTCTGGGATACCGCGCCCTTCGATACCCTGACGCTCGAGCAGACGGAGTATTTCGAACGCTTCGTGGTGTCATGCGGCAGCCAGATCATCCTGAAGACGACGCCGGGCAGCATCACCACCCATGCCCTGCTGGCAGACGGGCGGATCGTCACCGCGGAACAGGCGGGCGATGCCGGCGTGCTCTTCTTCGGCCATGGGCCGCTGGCAGGCATGCTGGCAGGCATCCTGAAGCTGCCGGACACCGCATTCATGCCCGACTGGGCGGGCAACCCCTTGCCCCATACCGACCTGCAGACCGTCAAAACCCTGGCACGACGCGTGACGGCGACTTGGGAAGGGAAGCGCATGGCGCGCAGAAGCGAGCGCGTGGAACGCCGGGACCAGGTGCGCGTGACGGGCGGGTTCGACAATATCCGCCGTGCCGTCGCCTATGCTGCCTACGTTCGCGGCGGCGGGCAGCTGAAGGCCTACGATACGCGCGAGAAAGTCCTCACCGAACGCATGCGTGAGGTCATGGTGGGACTGGAGAACAATGAAAGCCAGCAACTCACCCCCCTCGAGGTTCTGACGGCGATGGAGGGCGCCAGCGGCAGCAACGCGGTCGAAGCCTGGACCGTCCATGACAGCAGCGCGCAAGGCTACAGCCTGGCGGTGCCCGGGTTCCGCGCCTGGCTGGCGGTCGGCAGTCTGCTGGCGGTCCGGGAGACGGACCGGATCGACTGGAGTGTCGCGATTGTCAGGCGGCTGTTCGGTCCGCCCCATGCACGCCACGCCGGCATCGAGATCATCCCCGGCACACCCGTGCCTGTCGGCATCGGCGACGAAGCACTGGGCGCGTCCGCGAGCGTGGCCGACCTGCGCGATGCCATCCTGATCGGCCGCGAGGCGGAATGCTGGCTGGTCACCACCTTTTCCTGCACCCCCGGCAGCTGCTGCATGGTGTCGGGCCAGCACGGCCGCGCGCTCTACCGCATCACCGCCCGCAGCCACGGTAACGCCGACTACCAGCTCTTCAGCTGCGTCCCGGTCGAGAAGTCGGCCTAGTTCAATGACGGTGCGGATGCTCGCCGACGTGATGGGTTTCGAGCGCGGCGTGGTGGGTCAGCTCGTGCAGCGGCCGGCCGGGCATCTTGTGGCCGACCCATTGCGGCAGCAGCGAGCCGGCGATCATGCCGAGCGCCGAAACGGCCAGGCCGATCAATTGTGGCGGGATGCCTTCCTCACCGACCAGTGCGTAGGCGTAGATATCCGTGTCGCCGCCGCTGGCGATCAGCACCTCGACCATGATCCACGACAGCAGGCCGCCGAAGATCGCCGCCAGCGCGCCCTGGGTGGTGGCGCGCTTCCACAGGATGCCGCCGACCAGCGGCACGAAGGCGCCGGCCAGCGTGATCTTGTAGGCGTTCTCGACCATCTCGAAGATCGACGATTCCGAGTTGAGCGCGAAGGCCAGCACCAGCGTGGCGAAGCCGACCAGGGTGGCGCGCATCACCCAGAGGAAATGATGGTCGCCCATCCTCGGCCAGAAGCCGCGGATCACGTTCTCGGCGAAGGTGACCGACGGGGCCAGCAGCGTCGCCGAGGAGCAGCTCATGATCGCCGACAGCACGGCGCCGAAGAACAGCACCTGCGCGACCAGCGGCGTGTGCTGCAGCACCAGGGTCGGCAGGATCAGCTGCGTATCGCTTTCGAGCAGCGCGGCGAAGCGTTCCGGATCGATCAGCGTCGCCGAGTAGGCGATGAACATCGGCACGAAGGTGAAGCAGAAGTAGATCGAGGCGCCGAGGAGCGAGCCGTAGAGCGCGATCTTCGCGCTCTTCGCCGAGGTGACGCGCTGGAACACGTCCTGCTGCGGGATCGAGCCGAGCATCATCGTCACCCAGGCGCCGAGGAAGGCCACCCACTTGAGCGGGTCCATCTCGGGGAAGAACTGCAGCTTGCCGGCCTCGCTGGCGTGTGTGACGATCGCCGTCGTGCCGCCGTCGACCTTGCCGCTGACGATCCAGGCGATGAACAGCAGGCCGCCCATCGACACGGCCATCTGCACGAAGTCGAGGATCGCCACCGAGAACATGCCGCCGAAGGTGGTGTAGGTCAGCACGATCACCGCGCCGAGGATCATGCCGGTGTTCTGGCTCACCGCGCCGTCGGTGACGACGAAGAAGATCAGGCCGAGCGCCTTGATCTGCGCCGCCACCCAGCCCAGGTACGAGGCGACGATGCAGATCGTCGTCAGCACCTCGACCGCGCGGTTGTAGCGCATGCGGTAGAAGTCGCCGAGCGTCAGGATGTTGAGCTTGTAGAGGTAGCGCGAGAACAGGATGCCGGCGATGATCAGGCACAGCGAGGAGCCGAACGGGTCGGCGACCACGCCGGTCAATCCGTCTTTCACGAAGGTGGCCGAGACGCCGAACACCGCCTCGGCGCCGAACCAGGTGGCGAACACCGTGGCGGTGACCACCGGCAGCGGCAGCGAGCGGCCGGCGACGGCGAAGTCCTTGGCGCTGTGCACGCGCGTCGCGGCGAACAGGCCGATGCCCACGGAGATCATCAGATAGAGGATGACGAACCACAAGAGCATGCGGACCCCTCGCGCCAAAAAACAAAGGAAAACCAAAAACCGGCTGTCGGCGCGCGATTATACTGATGCCGGTTTTCCGTCGAATACTGCGCGAACAGGGCCCTTGCCATGCTGGAAACGACATTTGCCGCAACGGAATTGAGCAGGATTCTCGAGCAGGCGGCGATTTACGATTGCGCCTGCCCGGCGCAGATCTGCAAGCAGATCGGCAGCCTGCGATCCTTGTACGATTATCAGATGCACTGCCAGAACATGACTGATTCGGACCGGCAGGTGCATGAACGCATCGCCGCGGCAGTGCATGTCTCCCACGCCGAAATGGAGCGCTGCCTCGAGGACGTGCTGACGCTGGAAGGCTGGGATCGTGCCACCCTGACCATGCCGGAGAATCTGCAAAAGCGCCTGTTCGACGCGGCGTGCCAGGCCGGGGAGCCGGATTCCAGCCCGGATTGAAAAGGCGCGGCGCGAACTGGCGGAACGCACCGACGAGGCTGACTGAGGCGCCGCCTCGCCAGCGCCGAGTTTCAGAAGAACTGGAAGGCCGCCAGCAGCAGCGCGGCGGCGGCCACGAGCAGCGCCGCCTGCGCCTGGCGGCGGCTGGCGGCGGCTTCCTCGCGCAGCCGGGCGAGCTCGGCCTCCGCCGCCGTGCGCTCGGCCGCCTGCGCCAGGGCCTGGTGCGCCAGGCGCGGCAGCTGCGGCAGCAGCGTCGCCCACTGCGGGGCTTCGCGCTTGAGATGGTTGATCAGGCCGCGCACGCCGAGCTGCTCCTTCATCCAGCGCTCGAGGAAGGGCTTGGCCGTGTCCCACAGGTCGAGATCCGGATCGAGCATGCGGCCGAGGCCCTCGATGTTGAGCAGGGTCTTCTGCAAGAGGACCAGCTGCGGCTGGATCTCGACGTTGAAGCGGCGCGAGGTCTGGAACAGGCGCAGCAGCACCTTGCCGAAGGAGATCTCCTTGAGCGGCCGGTCGAAGATCGGCTCGCAGACGGCGCGCACGGCGGCCTCCAGCTCGTCGACGCGCGTCTCCTTCGGCGCCCAGCCCGACTCGATGTGCGCCTCGGCGACGCGCTTGTAGTCGCGCCGGAAGAAGGCGAGGAAGTTGATCGCCAGGTAGTTCTTGTCGGTCTCGGTGAGCGTGCCGACGATGCCGAAGTCGAGCGCGATGTAACGGTTGAACGTGGCCGGGTCGGTCGAGACGAGGATGTTGCCCGGGTGCATGTCGGCGTGGAAGAAGCCGTCGCGGAACACCTGGGTGAAGAACAGTTCGACGCCGGCGCGCGACAGCGCCTTGAGGTCGATGCCGGCCGTGCGCAGGCGGTCGACCTGGCCGATCGGCAGGCCGTGCATGCGCTCCATCGTCATCACTTCGTGCGTGCAGTAATCCCAGTGCACTTCGGGCACCAGCAGCAGCGGCGAGGCGGTGAAGTTGCGCCGCAGCTGCGAGCAGTTGGCCGCCTCGCGCATCAGGTCGAGTTCGTCGGCGAGGTGCTTGGAGAACTCGCCGACCACCTCGCGCGGCTTGAGGCGCTTGCCATCCGACCAGAAGCGCTCAAGCAGGCCGGCGAAGGTGTCGAGCAGTGCGAGGTCGTGGGCGATCACCGGCTCGATGCCGGGGCGCAGCACCTTGACCGCCACCTCCTTGCCGTCGGCCAGCGTGGCGAAATGCACCTGGGCGACCGAGGCCGAGGCGATCGGCTCACGCTCGAAGCTGGCATAAATATCGTCGATCTTCTTGCCGAAGCTCGCCTCGATTTCGGCGACTGCCTGCTCCGAGGGGAAGGGCGGCACGCGGTCCTGCAGCAGCGCCAGTTCGTCGGCGAGGTCGGCCGGCAACAGGTCGCGGCGCGTGGACAGCACCTGGCCGAACTTGACGAAGATCGGCCCGAGCGCTTCGAGTGCCTGCCGCAGCCTTACCGCGCGCGGCGCCGACAGGTCGCGCCAGAAGAAGAGGAGGTTGACGAGACCGAGCGGTAGCGCCAGCTTGCCGCTGGGGTCGTGTTCGAGGATCAGCCGGTCGAGGCCGTACTTGAGGCCGACGCGGGCGATTTTGGCGAGACGGAGCAGGCGCACGGTGCGATGCGGAATGCGGGAGGGCGCACTTTAGCACCGAACGCGCGCGCCGCCGTTTTGCCTGGCCGCGCGCGGCTGGAGTTAGTGCACTTCGTCCCAGCCGGTGATCATCGCCTTGATGTGCGCGAAGACGGTGTGGCCCGTCGTGGTGAGATACACGTGGATGAAAAAGAAGGCGCTGATCATGAAGGCGCCGAGCACGTGGAGCGTGGCGACGATGTCGAGCGTCAGCCACTTGTCGATGCCCAGTGCCGGCCACTGCGCGTAGAACAGATAGAACAGGCCGGAGCCCCAGATCATCGGCGAGATGAAGGACAGCACGGCCAGGTAGGCCAGCCGTTGCAGCGGGTTGTGCTTCTTCTCGACGGTCTTGCGGAACGGGTGCGGCACTTCCTTGAAGATGCCGAGCACGTAGTAGCGGATCATGGCATCCACGTTCTTGAGCGTCGGGATGTACTGGCGCCATTCGTCGGTGGTGAATTGCCAGAAGATGGTGAAGGCCCAGATGACCAGCAGCGTCCAGGCCGCAAAGGTGTGGATGCCCACCGCCTGTTTGAAGCCGAACAGGCTGTAGCTGCCGTGGATTTCGAAGCCGGTGATCGCCAGGACGATGATCAGGGTTGCCTGCGACCAGTGCCAGAAGCGTTCGTAGGCCTTATAGACGTAGATGCGTTCGCCGCTCATTCCTTGTTCCTCCTGCGCGCCACCAGGCGAATGAAACCGTGGACCAGGCCGCCGGCCAGCGAGCCGGCCATGACCAGCCAGCCGATCTGGTCGATCCACTTGTTGAAATCGCGACCCGGGACGTAGATGTCGCGGATCTCGTTCAGCCGGCCTGCATCGGAACGGGTGTGGCATTCCTGACAGGGCACGGCCTTTTCCTTGGGCGCGACCATGTGGGTGATGAACCAGTTCATGCGGGTTTCGATGAAGCCGAACTGGCCGGAATAGGGCAGGCCGGCGTAGTCCATGCCTGCCTTGATCGACTTGGCGAAGTCGTAGTTCTTCCAGAGCGAAGTGTCGTCGTTGCCGAAGACGTGGTTGACCACCAGCGTGTTGTTCACCGGGTCGTAAGGCTGCTTGCCGCGCATGACCTTGAAGGGCCAGATGCGGGCCTTCGGATCGTTCGCCGAACCCTCGACGCGATTGAGTTCGAGGACGCCGTCCTTGGCGATGTAGTCGTCCAGCTTGTCGGTGATGGTGACCTGACTGACGGTGCCGTTGTACCACTTGTAGGCGGGCCGCACGTTCTCGCCGTACTCGAAATCGCCCTTGGTGGCCGAGTACTTCAGGTGGCCGTGCTCGCCCTTGATGAAGAGCGGCTTGCCGTCGGCATCCATCTTGCCGGCGGTAGACCAGTCCCAGAGCGTCTTGGTGGCGACGCCGCCGCGCGCGAACTCGGGAATGTGGCAGGTCTGGCAGGCGACCTTGTTCGCGTGGTTGTTGATCTTCGCTTCCTTGTGCGGCGCATTGCCGTGACAGGATTCGCAGGTGGCGCGATTGTGGTCGTCTTTCGGCAGATCCTTGCCGTGCGTGTCCTTCGGATTGGCTGCATAGCGGCTGCCGGAGGGAATGTGGTCGTTGAACGTGTGGCAGGCGGCGCAGCTCATGTTGGCGCCATCCTTGGCCATATGCACGTCGAGCTCCTTCGGCGGGTTCTTCAGCGAGGAATCGAGATCGCCGTGCTTGACCGCATCGCCGCCGCCGCCGTTGAAGTGGCAGGCGCCGCAGTTTGCGCGGCCGGACTGGCCGACCTGCTGGGCGACCTTGGTCAGGTCGGGCGCCTTGACCTGCTTCTTTCCCGGCGGGCCTTCCATCGGCTCGTGTTCGCGGTCTTGATAGAGCGGGTGGCCGGCGTCGGTGCTGAACTTCTTGTAACCGCCGGTGGTGTCATGGCAGGCCAGGCAATCGACGTTCTCCTGGTTGGCGAAGTCGAAGTTCTTGTCCTTCCAGCCGTAGCCGGCATGGCAGCTGGTGCAGCGCGGCTCGTTGGACAGCGGCGAGCCACAGAAATTGTTGGCCGCCCATTTCTTGCCGAGGGTCTTGCCCGTCGTCGGACTCTTGGCCTCCCAGGTCCAGTGGATGCTCTTCATGACCTGGTGACCGGCCAGGTTGTGGCAGGCGAGGCAGGCCTTGGTCACCTCCGGAGCGGACTTGAAGGGGCCTTGCAATTCCTTGAACTTGCTGTGGTCGGCGGTCTTGGCGGCAGCCTGGCCGGCTATTAGCAGACCGAAGAACAGCGCCACCGGGACGGAGGCGAGCCGTTTCAAACCGGCGCGCGCGGTGGCCGCCCAGTGAGGGCGGGTTGCAGCGACTTTCATCTTTCTCATCCAGCGTCTGTTTGGATGCGGCCCCATTCAGAATGGGACTACGCAAAAAAGAACGCCGTTAAGCACGTAGCATGCCATATTGCAGAAAGATGAATATATATATGGGATATCAATTAGCTAGCACGCCACAATAGCGATATGGCATGCTGGCTGCCGGGCGTATTGTTCGGCCAGAAATGGCCGTCGCTGTCTGATATGGCGTGACAGTTTTGGCGGAAGTGCCCGCGCCGTGGCGAAACGGCGCTGGGCCTGCCTACTTCCCGGCCGGATCGGGAACGAACTTCAGGACGTTGCCGTTGATGCAGTAGCGCTTGCCGGTCGGCGGCGGGCCGTCGTCGAAGACATGGCCGAGATGGATGCCGGAACTGGCGCTGCGTACTTCGACGCGGCGCATGCCGTGGGATGCGTCGACGTGCTCGGTGAGGGCGCCGGGCAGCGGGCTGAAGAAGCTCGGCCAGCCGGTGCCGCTCTCGAACTTGGCATCGCTGCGGAACAGAGGCGCGCCGGTGATCGGATCGACGAAGATGCCGGATCGCTTCTCGTCGAGGTGCGAGCCGGTACCGGGGCGCTCCGTGCCCTGTTCGAAGGCGATCTTCTGCTGTGCAGGCGTGAGCAGATGGAAGCCGAGCCATTTCCAGAACCTGGGCTTGTCTCCGTTCCAGCCGGTGAAGCGCGAGACTTCCTTGCCGTTCTCGAACAGCACGATGGTCGGCGTGGCGAACAGCGCTTTTTCCAGCGTCCAGCCGGCGGGAGGCTGGGCGCTGAAAGAGCGTGCGACAGGCACCTCCGATTTCCAGTGGTCGAGCACTTCGGCCTTGAACTGCTTGCAATAGGGGCAGTCCTCCGCTTCGAAGACGATCAGCTGTCGCTTGAGGTTCAGTGCCTTCGGATCGAGCGGTTGAGCCGGCGGCGCGGCCTTGGCCGAAATCGCCGCGCCGGGATACTTCACGCCGGTGCCGCCCAGCCCGCAGTAGCCATTGGGGTTCTTTTTCAGATAGTCCTGATGGTAGGTTTCGGCAGGAAAATACTTTTTCAGCGGCGCAATCTCGGTGGTGATACTCTTGCGGCCGGCCTGCGTCAGCGCGGCCTGATAGACGTCGCGGGTTTTCAGGGCAGTCGCCTGCTGCGCTGCGTCGTTCGTGTAGATCGCGCTGCGGTAGTTCGTGCCGATATCGTTGCCCTGGCGATCACCCTGGGTCGGATCGTGGCTTTCCCAGAAGCGCGCCAACACGGTTTCGAGGCTGACCCTGGCGGGATCGAAGCTGACTTTGACCACCTCGGCATGGTTGCGCTGACTGGTTTGGCCGCGCTGCACGAGACGCTCGTGCGCCAGCACCGCCTCGTAGTTGCCGGCGATGTCGCCGTTGGCGTAGCCGCTCTCCACGTCAAGCACGCCGGGCAGTTCGCCCATGCGCTTTTCGGCGCCCCAGAAACAGCCCATGCCCAGCACGATCGTTTCGGTCCTGGCGGCATGAACGGCGGTCTGTGACATGATGGCGGCGAAGAGAAGGAGAGATAGCAGTCTGCGCATTTTCGCTTTGAACAGCCAGACCGGAAAAAGTTTTCTACGAATTCGACAACGATCGGGCGGCCAAGAAGCCTGCGTCGAAGTCGTTACAATAGATCGCGATGAAATTCGACGCACTCACAAGGAGTCAGCCATGAATATTGGAAACGCATCCCGCAGCCTCGTTCTCGCCTCGTCGTTCGCGCTGATGCTCGGCGCCGTCCCGGCCGGCGCCGGCGACAAGCCGCTGGATATCGGCAAAGGCGAGTACGAAGCGGCTTGCGCCGTGTGCCACGGCTATCAGGGCAAGGGCGACGGTCCGCTGGCCGCCCAGTTGAAGACCGCCACGCCCGATCTGACCTCGCTGGCGCGCAACAACGGCGGAGTTTTCCCCTTCGATCGCGTCTACAAGATCATCGACGGCCGCCAGGAAGTGAAGGCGCACGGTACGCTCGAGATGCCGGTCTGGGGCCGGGCCTTCAGCCGCCAGAGCTCGGTCTACTTCGAAAACTATCCGCCGCACGACCCCGAGTCGGCCGTCCGCAGCCGCATTCTCGCGCTGACCGAATATCTCTACCGTCTGCAGGGCAAATAGCCGCTTGCGCCACCTCAGGCACCAATGTGCCGGTAGCTGGGGTTGTCGATCAGGGCCACGGCCTGGATGATGGCCTGGATCACCTGCGGCCGCGGAAAGCCCTTGCGCCAGGCTAGGGCGACGCGCCGTGACGGCGCTGGTTCCTCGAAGGGAATCGACACGACCAGCTCGCTGCGATAGACGCCGTTGAGCGTGCCGGCCGGCAGCACCGAGATGCCGTAGCCCGAAGCGACCATGCAGCGCACCGTTTCGATCGAGTGCCCTTCGTGCGTCGAGCTTTCCGCGTGACTGATCTCCGGACAGGCGTCGAGCACCTGCTCGCGAAAACAGTTGCCGGCCTTGAGGACGAGGACATCCTCGCCGCGCACTTCCGTCGCGGCGATTCTTTTGCGCCGGGCCAGCGCATGGCCCCTCGGCACGACCACTTCGAACGGCTCGTCGTAGAGGGCATGCGTGTTGATGCCGGGAACGTCGAAGGGCAAGGCGATGATCGCTGCGTCCACGGTGCCGTACTTGAGGTAATCGGCGAGCAGCGCGGTCATGCTCTCCTCGATGAACAGCTGGGTGTCCGGCGCGGTCTTGCGCATCGCCGCGATCAGTTCGGGCAACAGGTAGGGCCCGATGGTGTGGATCACGCCGAGGCGGAAGGTGCCGTGCAGCGGATCCTTGCCGAGCTGGGCCACCTGCTCGATGCGCCGCGTTTCGTCGAGCGCCTTGCGCGCCTGGGCCGCGACCTGCCAGCCGATGTCGGTGAGAGCGACGTGGCCCTTGTTGCGTTCGATGAGAGTGACGCCCAGTTCGCTCTCGAGATTCTGCAGCGCCACGCTGAGGGTCGGCTGGCTGACATGGCATTTTTCGGCGGCGCGGCTGAACGAACCCTCGTCGGCGAAGGCGACCAGATAGCGCAGGGAAGTCAGTTTCATGTTGCGAGAGTATAGAAAACGACTATAAGAAATATAGACAAAAACTACAATATAATCATTGACTTACGTCAACACCCGTAAAAATTGTAAGGGTATCCTTTGTTGCGTTGCAAGATTTTTTACGCATCGTTCTCATCCGAAAAGGAGCCTCACATGAAAGTACGTGCTTTAGTTGCTTCCCTGGCGATCATCGGCAGCGCCGCCGGTGCCGGCTTCGCCAACGCCGAGGATCTGGCCAAGCCCATCCAGCCGCCCAAGCAGATCGACCTCGGCATGGCCGAACTGGGCAAGAAGCTCTATTTCGATCCCCGTCTCTCCAAGTCCGGCTTCATTTCCTGCAACAGCTGCCACAACCTGTCGATGGGCGGCACCGACAACATCCCGACCTCGATCGGCGACAAGTGGCAGCAGGGCCCGATCAACGCGCCGACCGTGCTGAACTCCAGCCTCAACGTCGCCCAGTTCTGGGACGGCCGCGCGGCCGACCTCAAGGAACAGGCAGGCGGTCCGATCGCCAACCCGGGCGAGATGGGCTTCACCCACCAGCTGGCGGTGGGCGTGCTCGAGACCATTCCCGAGTACGTGCGCGAGTTCAAGGTCGTTTTCGGCAAGGACAAGATCGACATCGACCAGGTCACGGCCGCGATCGCTGAATTCGAGAAGACCCTGGTCACGCCAAACTCGCGCTTCGACCAGTGGCTGCTCGGCAAGAAGGACGCGCTGGCCTCGGATGAGTTGGCCGGCTGGAACCTCTTCAAGGAGAGCGGCTGCGTCGCCTGCCACAACGGCGAGGCGCTGGGCGGCACCTCCTTCCAGAAGATGGGCCTCGTCGAGCCCTACAAGACCACGGCCGCTGCCAAGGGCCGCGCCGACGTGACCGGCAAGGACGCCGACCGCATGATGTTCAAGGTGCCGACCCTGCGCAACGTCGAGATGACCTATCCCTACTTCCACGACGGCGCCTACTGGACGTTGAAGGAAGCGGTGGATGTCATGGGCCGCCTGCAGCTCGGCAAGAAGTTCACCGACAAGGAGAATGCCCAGATCGTCGCCTTCCTGAAGACGCTGACCGGCGAGCAGCCGAAGTTCGACCTGCCGATCCTGCCGCCTTCCGGCGACAAGACGCCACGTCCGAAGCCGTTCGCCAAGTAAGCCGGACGAAGCATTGCGCCGATCGCCTATTTGCGGCTGGGCGATCGGCAAATTCGGTTCTGGCGGGGCGGTTGCGGCGACCGGTTGCGGCCGCCCGGGCTGCTCGCCATCAGGCGACGGTCACCGCGGGCGAGAGATAGACGTCCTGGATCGCGTTGAGGAGTTTCACGCCTTCCGCGATTGGCCGCTGGAAGGCCTTGCGGCCGGAAATCAGCCCCATGCCGCCGGCCCGCTTGTTGATGACCGCGGTGCGCACCGCCTGCGCCAGATCGTTTTCGCCGGAAGCGCCGCCGGAATTGATCATGCCGGCGCGGCCCATGTAGCAGCTCGCCACCTGGTAGCGGACCAGATCGATCGGGTGCGCGCTGGTCAGCTCTGAATAGACTTTCGGATGCGTCTTGCCGAAGCCGATGGCGTTGAAGCCGCCGTTGCAGGTGGCCTGCTTCTGCTTGACGACGTCCGCCTCGATGGTGGCGGCCAAATGGTTGGCCTGGCCGGTCAGGTCGGCGGCTTCGTGGTAGTCGGTGCCTTCCTTCTTGAAGGACGAGTTGCGCAGGTAGGCCCACAGGAAGGTGACCATGCCGAGACGGTGCGCCTCGGCGAAGGCCTCGGAAACCTCGATAATCTGCCGCCGCGATTCCGGCGAACCGTAATACACCGTCGCGCCGACCGCGACCGCACCGAGATCGAAGGCCTTGCGCACGCTGGTGAACAGCGTCTGGTCGTGGATGCCCGGATAGGTGAGCATCTCGTTGTGGTTGAGCTTGACGAGGAACGGAATCCGGTGGGCGTACTTGCGCGACACCGCGCCGAGCACGCCGAGCGTCGAAGCCACCGCGTTGCAGCCTCCCTCGATCGCCAGCTTCACGATGTTCTCCGGATCGAAGAAGTCCGGATTGGGCGCGAAGGAGGCGCCGGCCGAGTGCTCGACGCCCTGGTCGACCGGCAGGATCGACAGGTAGCCGCTCCCGGCCAGGCGGCCGGTATTGAAGATCTGCTGGAAGCTGCGCAGGGTACCCGGCGGCCGGTCGCTGCCTGCCACCACCCGATCGATGAAATCGGGTCCGGGCAGATGCAGCTTCTCCTTCGGAATCGTTTTGCATGCATGCGCGAGCAGGGCTTCGGCTTCGGCGCCGAGAAGCTGCAGGATGTCGGTCATGATGTCTCTCCTCTATGAAAGGGTACAGATGGAATGAACGGCGGCGCCCCGATTCGTTCATGATAAGCCTGACAGGCATGGCGAAAGCAAGCGCTCGGTCCCGGAGCAACGGTCGACATCTATCACCTTGCTTTACGCAGCGACAATTAGCTCTTGCTATCAAATCTTATACGTTTTGGCAATGGGCGAAAAGGGAACCGGCAGGGCCGACGATAGGTCGGTTTCCATTCGAGTATCGTTGCAACCGAAGCAAACCCGCCTGTTGCCGCATCCGATGGGAGAGACCATGCGCCTGACCGCGATTGCCGCATTCCTGTTGCTTGGCCTGTCGGCCGCTGCGTGTTCCGGCTCGCAAGTGGCACCGATCTCCTGCGGACAGGCCGGCCAGTGGGTGGCCCCCACCGATGCCCAGGCCCAGCCGGCCGACCCGCGCATGCTGCTGGAGCGCATGGCGCGCCAGCAGGTCGTGCTGCTCGGCGAGCAGCACGACAGCGCCGAGGATCACCGCTGGCAGCTGCAAACGCTGACGCAGCTCCATGCCCTGCAGCCTCGCATGGCGATCGGCTTCGAGATGTTTCCGCGCCGCGTGCAGCCGGTGCTCGACCAGTGGGTCGCCGGCGGTCTTGCCGAGGCGGAGTTCCTCCAGCGCGTCGAGTGGGAAAAGGTCTGGGGCTTCGATGCCCGGCTTTACCTGCCGCTGTTCCACTTCGCACGCATGAATCGCATCCCGATGCTCGCGCTCAACGTCGAGCGCAGCCTGATCGATGCCGTCGGCAGGGAGGGCTGGGACGGCGTACCCGAGTCGCAGCGGGAAGGCGTGAGCAAACCCGCCGCCGCGACGGACGCCTACCGCAAGGCGCTGCACGCGGTATTCGATCACCATCCTGCGAAGGCGCGCGGCGAAGCGTCCTTCCCTCGTTTCGTCGAGAGCCAGGCGACCTGGGATCGCGCGATGGCGCAGGTCATGGCCGAACACCTGCGCAAGCATCCGGACACGCTGGTGGTCGGCATCATGGGGGCGGGTCATGTGCGCAACGGCCACGGCGTCGCGTACCAGCTCAAGGATCTGGGCATCGCCGACACCGGCCTGCTGCTGACCTGGGAGCGCAACGAGAAGTGCGACGCTCTGGGCAAGGGCTACGCCGACGCGCTCTATCTCGTCGAATCGCCGAAGAGCAATCCGCCCCGGCTGGGCGTGGCGACCGAGCCGGACAAGGAGGGTCTGCGCATCACCGCCGTGACCGCCGGCAGCGTCGCGGAAGCTGCCGGTCTCAGGACGGGCGACGTGATCGTCGAGGTTGCCGGCCAGCCGGCGAAGAGCCTCACCGTCCTGCGCTCCGTCGTGCAGCGGCAGGTGCCGGGCACCTGGCTGCCGCTGAAAGTGCGGCGCGCAGGCACCGAGCTGGAAATTGTCGCGCGCTTTCCGGCCGGCTCATGAAGCACTTCCTCCTTTGGCTGCTGTGGCTGCCGCTGGCGGCGCGGGCGCTGCCGCATCTCGAACTCGATGTGTCGCTCGATCCTGCGACGCGGCAGCTCGACGTGCGCGCGACGTTGTCGGACGAGCATGAGCTGCGCTCCTTCCGGCTCGGCCGGGAGTACGAGGTCACCGCGCTGCAGGTGAATGGACGGCCCCATGCCCGGTCGAGCCGCCCCGCCAGCGCCGAGTTTCCACTGCCGGCCGGCGCACGCCGGGTGGAACTTGCCTACCGCGCAACGCTGCCGCCGACGCCGACGCTCGATCACCGCCAGGTCCTCGGCCAGCGCGGCGGCACGGCCGGGCAGCAGGGCAGCTTCCTGCCCGCTTCGGCCGGCTGGTATCCCGATCCGGGCGTGCCGTTCAGCTATCGAGCCGCGCTGCGCCTGCCGGCTGGCCAGAAGGGGCTGGTGCCGGGCGAGCTGCGCGAGGAATCGGAGTCGTCCGCCGGCTATCGTGCCGTGTTCGATTTCCCCCATCCGGCCGAGGGCATCGACCTGATGGCCGGGCCCTACGTGGTCCGCGAGCGAGCGCTTGAGGTCGGCGCGCGCACGATCCGCATCCGCACCTGGTTCCATCCCGAGCTGCAGGAGTTCGCGCAGCCTTACCTCGACGATTCGGCGCGCTACATCGCGCGCTATTCGCAGCTGATCGGCGCCTATCCGTTCTGCATGTTCAGCATCGTCTCCAGCCCCACCCCCACCGGCTACGGCATGCCGAGCCTCACCTACCTCGGCCGCGAGGTGATCCGCCTGCCCTTCATCCGCGCCACCTCGCTCGGCCACGAGGTGCTGCACAACTGGTGGGGCAACGGCGTCTATCCCGACTGGCGGAGCGGCAACTGGTCCGAGGGCCTGACGACCTTCCTCGCCGACTACGCCTACAAGGAAGATGCGGGTGCGGACGCCGCGCGCGAGATGCGCCTCGGCTGGCTGCGCAACCTCGCCGCCGTGCCGCCCGGCGAGGACAGCGCGCTCAAGGACTTCACCGCGCGCCGCCACGGCATCTCCTCGATCATCGGCTACGACAAGGCGGCGATGGTCTTCCTGATGCTGCGCGACGAGATTGGCAAGGACGCCTTCGAGCGCGGCCTGCGCCTCTTCTGGGAACGCAAGCGCTTCCGCGAGGCCGGCTGGGCCGATCTCGAAGCCGCCTTCGCGCAGGCGGCGGGCCGCCCGCTGCGCGGCTTTTTCCGGCAGTGGGTCGACCGGCCCGGCGCACCTGCCCTGCGGCTCAAGTCGGCCGCGATGCAGGGCGGCCAGCTCGAACTCGGCATCGAACAGAACGGCGGCTATGCGCTGGAAATTCCCTTGCGGCTCGGCTTCGCCGACCACACGGAAACACGGAAAGTGCGCACGACCGGACGGGAAACCAAGCTCGCCATCGACAACGCGGCGGGCGCGCAGACGGTCGAACTCGATCCCGACTACCGCCTCTGGCGGCGCGTCGATCCTGCGACGCTGCCCGCGATCCTGCGCGAAGTCTTCGTCGCGCCGCGTGCCGCGCTGGTCTTACTCGAAGTCGATGCAAACGCCCGCACGGCCGCACTCGCCCTGGCCGCGCGGGTGCTTGATGCAAAGCCGGTGCAGGCGGAAGACGGCGCCGCCGGCCTGCCCGGCAGCGCGCCCGCACTCGTCATTGGCCCGGATGCCGCCGCCGACGTCTGGCTCGCCCGCCACGGCCTGCCGCCGCGGCCCGCGGCCGCACACGGCAGCGCCCAGGTCTGGACCGGTCGCGATGCAGGCGGTCGGCCCTATGCCGTGGTTGCGGCGCGCGATCCGGCCGCCCTCGCGGCGCTCGCGCGGCCCCTGCCCCACTACGGCAGCCAGAGCTGGCTCGCCTTCGACGGCGCGCGCGCCATCGACAAGGGCGTCTGGCCGCCGCGCAGCGCGCTGCTTCAGGTTAGAACGGGCGCATCACACTGAATCAGGATCGCTGTCTTCAATCCTGTAACACGCCGCCTAATTCGCGCTGCACTGCCTGGTGGAACCGTGCGTAGAAGCTGCGGTCCGTGATCGTTTCGCCGTAGGTCTTGACCTGATGATCAGCTTCGCGCTGGCTGCTGACGGAGATAGGCGCGACGAGAGGAACGCCGAGCGAGGTGCTCTCGCGGCTCGTCTTCACGTCGAAATGCTCCTCGGTCGCAGTCACGAACAGGGTGGAACCTTTTTCCCGCGGACTGCAGGAGACATAGACGTGCACAACGGCACGCTGCGCTTCCTCGATCTGGAATTCCTTCACGCCGACGAGCTTCGTGCCATCCCGGCCCTCAACGTGATAGCCATCCCCTAACAGCACGCGCTGGGCGGCTGCACATACGGGCATCGCGGCAGAGGCCAACTCCCGGCGGTGACGCGGATCGCTTTGAAAATCCTCTCTGTCCGCCCACGTCGGCGTGCCACCGCACGCGGAAAGCAGGAGGGGTAGCAGCGCCACGGTCCAGCCTGAATATTTCATCTTTTTCTCCCTGCCCATCGATCGATGCTTCACATTTAGCCCATTTGCCAACCGAATCCAATGTCGACCGTATCGAGGGAGGTCACCTTTTCAGCACGCCGAGCGCCAGTGCCAGCCAGGCGAGGATGAAGGCGCCGCCGCCGAAGGGCGTGACGGCGTGCAGCGCATGGAAGTCGGCCAGGCTGCGCAAGTAGAGGTTGCCGCTGAACAGCAGCGTACCGGCAATCATCAGCCAGCCGGCGGCAGTGATCCAGCGCGAGGCGAGGCGGTCGGCGAGCAGGCCGGCGACGAGCAGGCCCGGCGCGTGGAACTGCTGGTATTGCAAGGCGGTGCGGAACCAGGATTGGGACAGCTCGGGCAGATTGGCGAGCGCGTGGGCGCCGGCCGCGCCGAGCGCGACCGAGATTGCGGCGCTCAATGTGCCGCAGGTAAGGCACAGTTTGGCATTGAAGTTCATGGCTGAAAGTCGGCGCTGGCGGGGCGGCGCAGGATAGCGCACCGCCCCGCCAGTCAGACATGTTTTACTTCAGATCGAAACGATCGGCGTTCATCACCTTCGTCCAGGCCGCGACGAAGTCATTGACGAACTTCTCCTTGTTGTCGTCCTGCGCATAGACCTCGGCGTAGGCACGCAGCACCGAGTTGGAACCGAACACCAGATCGACGCGGGTGGCGGTCCACTTCACGGCGCCGCTCTTGCGGTCGCGGATCTCGTACAGGTTCTTGCCGGCCGGCTTCCAGGTGTAGGCCATGTCGGTGAGATTGACGAAGAAGTCGTTGGTCAGCGCGCCCACCCGGCTGGGGTCGGTGAACACGCCGTGCTTCGTGCCGCCGTGGTTGGTGCCGATCACGCGCATGCCGCCGATGAGCGCCGTCATCTCGCAGGCCGTCAGGCGCATCAGCTGGGCGCGGTCGAGCAGCAGTTCCTCGGCGCTGACGACGTAGTCCTTCTTCAGCCAGTTGCGGAAGCCGTCCGCCAGCGGCTCGAGCACGTCGAAGGATTCGGCATCGGTCATCGCCGCGGTGGCGTCGCCGCGACCGGGCGCGAACGGCACGGTGACGTTGACGCCGGCGGCCTTGGCGGCCTGCTCGACGCCCACGTTGCCCGCCAGCACGATCACGTCGGCAATACTCGCACCCGTTTCCGCGGCGATCTTTTCGTACTTCGCCAGCACCTTGGCGAGGCGCGCGGGCTCGTTGCCTTCCCAGTCCTTCTGCGGCGCGAGGCGGATGCGCGCGCCGTTGGCACCGCCGCGCTTGTCCGAGCCGCGGAAGGTGCGTGCGGAGTCCCAGGCGGTGGTCACCATCTCGCCGATGCTCAAACCGCTCGCGGCGATCTTCGCCTTCACGGCGGCCACGTCGTAGTCGCTGCGGCCGGCCGGCACCGGGTCCTGCCAGATGAGGTCTTCCTTCGGCACGTCCGGGCCGACGTAGCGCGCCTTCGGGCCCATGTCGCGGTGGGTCAGCTTGAACCAGGCGCGGGCGAAGGCCGCCTCGAACTCGGCCGGATTGTCCCGGAAGCGCTCGGCGATCTTGCGGTACTCGGGGTCGAACTTCATCGCCATGTCGGCGTCGGTCATGATCGGCTTGCGACGGATCGAGGGGTCCTCGACATCGACCGGCATGTCCTCTTCCTTGATGTTGACCGGCTCCCACTGCCAGGCGCCGGCCGGTGACTTCTGCAGCCACCAGTCGTAGCGGAGCAGCAGATCGAAGTAGCCGCCCTTGCCGGTATTCCACTTCATCGGGTGAGTCGTCCAGGCGCCCTCGATGCCGCTGGTCACCGTGTCGCGGCCGACGCCACGGGTCTTGTGGTTCATCCAGCCGAGACCCTGCTCTTCGAGTTCTGCGCCTTCGGGCGCCGGGCCGAGGTTCGCGGCGTTGCCGTTGCCGTGCGACTTGCCGACGGTGTGGCCGCCGGCGGTGAGCGCGACGGTCTCCTCGTCGTTCATCGCCATGCGGGCGAAGGTGACGCGTACGTCGCGGGCGGTCTTGAGCGGGTCGGGCTTGCCGTCGACGCCTTCCGGATTCACGTAGATGAGGCCCATCATCACGGCGGCGAGCGGGTTCTCGAGGTCGCGTTCGCCGGAGTAGCGGCTGCCCGCGCTGCCGCTCGGGGCGAGCCATTCCTTCTCGGAGCCCCAGTAGGTGTCCTTCTCGGGATGCCAGATGTCCTCGCGGCCGAAGCCGAAGCCGAAAGTCTTGAGGCCCATCGACTCGTAGGCCATGGTGCCGGCGAGGATGATCAGGTCGGCCCAGCTGACCTGGTTGCCGTACTTCTTCTTGATCGGCCAGAGCAGCCGGCGCGCCTTGTCGAGGTTGGCGTTGTCGGGCCAGGAGTTGAGCGGCGCGAAGCGCTGGTTGCCTGTGCCGCCGCCGCCGCGCCCGTCGGCGATGCGGTAGGTGCCCGCCGAGTGCCAGGCCATGCGGATCATCAGGCCGCCGTAGTGGCCCCAGTCGGCCGGCCACCATTCATGGCTGTCGGTCATCAGCGCCTTGAGATCCTTCTTGAGCGCTTCGACGTCGAGCTTTTTGAGTTCTTCCCGGTAATCGAAGCCCGGACCCATCGGGTTGGTCTTGCTGTCGTGCTGGTGCAGGATGTCGAGGTTCAGGGCCTTGGGCCACCAGTCCATGTGCGACATGGACGCCGACGTCACCCCGCCGTGCATGACGGGACACTTGCTTTCATTGCTCATGGCATATCCTCCTGAGTGGATCAATGACTTTGGGCGAACAGGGCCAACAAGGTGAGGTACAGATCGTTGTCCATGATGTTCTCCTCGTTATCCCAAAAGCGGGCGTGAAGACAGCATAGGCAAACCCCGCCAATCAATCCAATTGAATGACGGGATCGAATCGATCGCTAATAACTATCGCACCGGCATTGCACCGGCGCGTTTCAGGCGGCGTCCAGGAGCGCTTTGGCCCAGCCTTCCATCGCTTCGTTGGCCGGCTTCATCGGCGCCTCGAGGAAGTTGACGATGAACTTGTCGCCGCAGTCGGCGATGCCGATCGAGCGCGGCCGCACGGCGAGCACGTTGGGGTTCGGCAGCTGCAGGCCGAAGCAGAACACCAAGTTCTTGGCGGCCTTGATTTCGGGCGCGATGGCACCGCCGAGCTTGGTGGTATGCGCGTAATGGTCGAACTCGGCAATCCACGCCACCCGGCTGTCGGCGGCGATGGCGGTCTTGAGGCGTGCGACAACATCATCGATCGACTTGCAGGTGGTTTCCTGCTTGCCGATTTCGAGCACGAAAACCGGATATTTTTCCTGCAGCATGATCTGTTTCATGGTTATTCCTCAGAGTTGGGGGTGGGAGTGGCAAGGCGCTGCGCCAGCAGCTGTTCGAGCGCGCTTTCATTCTTGGCATAGTCGATGGCGGCGAGCTTGCCCGCATCGAATGTCAGCAGGGTCACCGCCGCCTCCTGGCGCGGCAGGAAGGCGACCGGTCCCGCATCGCGGGCGAGCAGGATCGGGAAGGGCCGCGCGCGGAAACCCGGCAGCGCGAACATCGTCGTCACCAAGGACGGCATGCGGCTGATGTCGAACACCAGCGCGAGGCGGCCGGCGAGCACGGCATCCTTGTACGCCTTCTCGACGACATCCTGCGCCCAGTCACCGGGCTTGCGCTCGGCGGTGAAGAGTACGACCTGCAGTTTGTCGCCGGCGAGGCTGACGACCTTGTCGTGCTGGTCGGACAGGGTCAGGCCCGGCCAGGGCGCGCCGGTCTCCGGTGGAGCGGCTCCGGCGACAAGGCACTGGAAGGCCAATGCCAGTGCCAGCAGCCCCCGGCTCAATGGGCGCAGCCGCAGCCGCATGCGTGCCCGCCGTGGTGTTCGCCGTGACCGTGATCGTGTGGCGCGGGTGATTTGAGGCAGCCGGCGAGAAAGGCATGCACTGCGGCTTCCGGGTCCGTTTCCGCCGTCGCGACGACGCGCACACCGCGCCGCGCCATGCGGCGCACGAAGCCCTCTCCCGAGCTGGCGGTGATCAGGATATCCGTTGCGTCGAGCGGATGCGGCAGGCGATCGTCGAATTCGTGCATGGCCATTTCCCTGGGGAGGTCGAGCCGATCCGCTTCCCTGACCGACATGTCCGCGGCGACTTCAAAGACGAGGAAACGCCGCGCCTTGCCGGCATGACCGGTGACGGTGCGGAAATTCTGGCTGGAAACGGCGATGAGGGTAGTTGCATTCATGTCAGTGTTTCTCCTTTTAGGCGATGGAGCTGTCCTCCCCGATCAGCAGGCGCGTTTCGGCCAGGTACTGGTGGGAAGGAATCTCCAGATTGGTGGGTGCCGGCATGTTCTTCAATACCCGGCCGGCCAAGTCGAACTGGGAGCCATGACAGGGGCAGAAGAAGCCGCCGTCCCAGTCGGGCGACATGCCCTGCGTTGCGCCCGCCTGGAATTTCTCCGTCGGCGAGCAGCCCAGATGCGTGCAGATGCCGATGGCGATGAAGATCTCCGGCTTGATCGAGCGATGCTCGTTGGTCGCGTACGCCGGCTGCTGAGGCTTGGCGGATGCCGGGTCGGCGAGCTTGGGCGCCACTTTCTTCAGTGTCGCCAGCATTTCCGGGGTGCGATGGACGATCCACACCGGTTTGCCGCGCCACTCGACCGTCATCATCTCGCAGGGCGCGAGCTTGGCGATATCGACCTCGACCGGAGCACCGGCGGCGCGTGCGCGTTCCGAAGGGGAAAAGCTCGCCACGAACGGCACGGCGACGGCCAAGCCTGCTGCTGCTGCGGCGGCGCTGGTGGCAAACAGAAGCTGTCGACGCTTGGGATCGATCGCTCCCATGCATTGGCAGGAGGCGGTGCAGGCGTTCATGGATGGAATCCCTGTTGATGGTGCGTCATGACACTCAAGGAACGTACCACCTGCTGAACCACAAGACGATAATTCTATGTCGATGAAAAATAACAAAAACTTTTTTTTCTGGCACTCCCCTAAATAATGCATGTCAGATATGACAGTATTTCATGGCGGAATACTGTCAATATGACACTAATTGCAGCATGCGTAAAAATAGCTTGCGCTTGAGAACGATTCTTATATACACTAAGAACTATTCTCACTATTGAATGGTGGCGTTCATGAGTGCTCAAGTGATCCGCCGGTCTGCTCCGCTGGAGGGCAGCCGCGCCCAGGCCAAGCTGGCGGACAAGGTGGCTGCCGCGCATTCGCTCGACACCGGCGTGCTGTTCGCTGGCAGCAGCGAGGTCGTCATCATGCATGGCCCCGAGATCTACCGCCTGCGCCTGACCCGCCAGAACAAGCTGATCCTGACAAAATAGGAGAGCCGCATCATGTACGTCTGCGTCTGCCATGCCGTGACCGAACGCGATATCGAAGGTGCCGTTGCCGGCGGCTGCTGTTCGCTGCGACAATTGCGCGAGCAGCTCGGCGTCGGCAGCACCTGCGGCCGCTGCACGCGCTGCGCCCGCGAGGCGATGCAGGACTCGCTGCAGCCGCGGGTTTCCCCAACCGGCATGGCGCTGCGAGCCGCAGCGGCTTGAACAGGAGAGCGCACATGAAAGGCGACAAGAAAGTCATCCAGCTGCTCAACAAGTGTCTGGTCAATGAACTGACCGCGATCAACCAGTACTTCCTGCATGCGCGCATGTACAAGAACTGGGGCTTCAACGCGCTCGGCAAGCACGAGTACGAGGAGTCGATCGAGGAGATGCACCACGCCGACAAGCTGATCAAGCGCGTGCTGTTCCTCGAAGGACTGCCCAACCTGCAGGCACTCAACAAGCTGCTGATCGGCGAGAGCGTGCCGGAATGCCTGGCCGGCGACCTCAAGCTCGAGCACGGCGCGCACGCCGACACCAAGGCCGCGCTGGCGCATTGCGAGGAAGTGAAGGACTATGTCTCGCGCGACATCCTGCAGGACATTCTCGACGACACCGAGGAGCACATCGACTATCTCGAAACGCAGCTCGAACTGATCGAGAAGGTCGGCTTGCAGAACTACCTGCAAACGCAGATGACCGATCTTTACCTGCCGCACGTCGCCTCCTATCTGTTTCCGGCCTGGATCAACGCGCTCGGCAATTCGTGGCGCGTGGTGGTGATGGCCGAGTTGCTCTCCTCGGCCGACGGCATCGGCGCGGCGCTGGCGGTGTCGCGCAGCCAGCTCGAAATGGAAGCCACGCTGACCTGGATCGCCGCCGTGGTGCTGTCGCTGCTGGCCGTCGAATACCTGCTGCTGGAGCCGGTCAAGCGTGAAGTGGAACGTTGGCGGGAGACGGAAAGATGAGTCTTCGACTGTGCGGTGCAAGCGGGGGACAACGTGATCGGCCTCGCGCGGCCGGCGGTCCGCAAAGGCCTGGCATGCTGACCGCCTCGTTGCGCGGCATCGCGTCGCTGCGCCATCCGCTCTGGATGTGCGGCCTGCGCCCCTTCTTCCTGTTCGCCGCCCTGTCCGCTCCGCTGTTCATGGCGGCCTGGAGTCTGTTTTTGTCAGTCGGCCTGCCGTTGCCCGCAGTCGCCGGCGGCCCCTTCGTCTGGCATGCGCACGAACTGCTGTTTGGCTTCGCGCTGGCAGCGATGGCCGGCTTCCTGCTCACCGTCGTGCCCGAGTTCGCCGGCGGCGACGATTTCACCGCGATACCCGTGCGCCGGCTCGCCGCGCTCTGGCTGTTCGGCCGAGCCGCGTTCTGGACTTCCGGCCTGTACGGCAACGCCGCGCTGGCGCTGGCGGGCGTCGCGCATCTGGCCCTGCTCGGCGGACTGGCGCTGCTGGCCGCGCCGCGCCTGTGGCGCGATCCGGAGCGCAAGCATCTGGCCTTCCTCTGGGCGCTGACGGGCTTCGCCGTCTGCATCGCCGGCTTCTACTTCGACGCGCTGCGCGGCGAGCATCCCGCCCGCTGGCTGCACGCCGCCCTCGGCATGTTCATGATGCTGATCATCGTCGCCATGAGCCGCATCTCGATGCGCATCGTCAATCACGCGATCGAGGAAGCCGGCATAGTGGGAATCGAATACCGCGCCCGGCCGCCCCGGCGCAATCTGGCGATCTTCTGCATCGGACTCTATACGGCGGCCGAATTCCTCGCGCCCGGCGCGCGCCTCGGCGGCTGGCTGGCGCTGGCCGCCGCCGGCGCGCTGTTCAACCTGATGAACGACTGGCACGTCGGCCGGGCGCTGCTGCGCCAGCGGCCGCTGATGCTCTACTGCGTCTATGTCGCCATGGCGGCGGGCTATGCGGTCATGGGGCTGTCGCTCGTGTTCGAGACAGGAGCATTCAGCGCTGGCCGCCATCTGCTCACCGTCGGCGCCCTGGGGCTGGCCATCTACGCGGTGATGGGCATCGCCGGCCGCGCCCATTGCGGCATGCCGTTCGAGACGCGGCGCTGGCTGCCGGCCGGTGCGCTGCTGCTGGTCGCCGCCGCCGTCGTGCGTGCCGCCTCTGCGTGGCCCGGCGCGGACGCACAGGCATTGCTGGTGGCCGCCGGCCTGCTGTGGACCGCGGCCTACGGCCTGTTCGCCTGGCACATGGCGCCGCTGTTCCTCGCGCCGCGCGCCGACGGACGCTTCGGCTGCAAGGGCACCGCCATTCCCTGACCCCCACGAAAAAAATAGTCGCATCAGAAAAATTGTTTTATTATGAGAATGATTCTCATATAATATAGCACTGCATTATCGTTTGCCACGTGGAGAAGTTCATGAAGAAACAGATACAGCATTTCGCCCTGGTCGCCGCGCTGTCATGCCTGACCGCCCTCCCGGCGCATGCCGAGCCGCCGATGAACGTCGACGACGCCGGCACGCTCGGCAAGGGCGGCCTGAAGGTCGAGGGCGTCCTGGGCCGCGACGACAAGGAGCGCGGCGGCGAGCTGGTGTTCGGCTTCGCGCCGGTCGATGACGTCGAGATCGGCATTTCCGTCGCGCGCGCCACCGACCATGATCCCGATCCTTCCTCCAAGCTGCGCGGCACCGGCATCGGCGTCAAGTGGGTGCCGATCCAGAACGAGTCCGGCTGGTCGCTCGGCGCCAGCTTCGGTTACGGCCATACGCGGGTGAATGAGCGTTCGGCGCCGGACAAGTTCACCGAGAAGGAGTACGCCTTCTCCGGCCTTGCCACCTACCGTTTCGAGCCAGGCCAGGTCGTGCACCTGAACCTCGGCGCGACGCGGGTCAAGGCGCAGGGGGACAGCGATAGCGTCGGCACCTGGGGAGCGGGCTACGAGCATCCCCTCGCGGAAAACCTCAAGCTGACGGCGGAAATCTTCGGCGAGGAACATGCCGGACCGGACAAGGCGATCGGCCTGCGCTACGAGATTTTCGAAGGCTTCAAGGTCTCCGGCGCGGTCGGACGCGGCAACGACCGCAGCTTCGGCCAGGTCGGCTTTTCCTGGGAATTCTGAAAACTCGGCGCTGGCGGGGCGGCCCCGCATGAAAGGACGGACATCATGACGACACTCGGCGAACTCAAGGCGGGCGAAAGCGCCCGCGTTGCCGGATTCACGGTCGATGACGCAGGATATCGACAGCAACTGCTGGCGCTCGGGCTGACGCCGGGAGCGCGGGTCGACGTCGTGCGCTTCGCTCCGCTCGGCGACCCGATGCAAATCAGCGTGCGCGGCTCGGCCCTGTTTCTGCGCAAGGCCGACGCCAGCGTCATCCGCGTGGAGAAACTGTGATGGCGATCGACTACCGCATCGCCCTGGTCGGCAACCCGAACTGCGGCAAGACCACCCTGTTCAACGCGCTCACCGGCGCCCGCCACCGCGTCGGCAACTGGCCGGGCGTCACCGTCGAAAAGAAAAGCGGCGAATACGGCCATGACGGCGCGACCATCGAGGTCGTCGACCTGCCGGGGACCTATTCGCTCGACGCGCATCAGGTCTCGCTCGACGAGCGCGTCGCCCACGACTACATCGCCGGCGGCGAGGCCGACCTGATCGTCAACATCATCGACGCCTCGAACCTGGAGCGCAATTTGTATCTGACCACGCAGCTGGCGGCGATGGACGTGCCGATGCTGGTGGCGCTCAACATGGTCGATGTCGCCGCAGCGAAAGGTCAGCCGGTCGATGCCGCCGCGCTGGAACGGCAGATCGGCTGCCCGGTGGTGCCGATCGTCGCGGCGAAGGGCGTCGGCGTCGATGCGCTCAAGGCCGCCGCGCACGAGGCCGCCGCGCGCAAGCCCAAATGCGACCCCACCGCCGTCGTCCCGGCCACTGCCGCGCAGGACGACATCGCCGTGGCCACGGCCCGTTACGCCAACGCCAGCCGCATCGCCGGCGTCGCGCTGAAAAACGCCGCCCCCGCGGCGCATCCGCTCACCGAGCGCATCGACGGCCTGGTGCTGCACCGCTGGCTCGGCGTGCCGATCTTCCTGCTGCTGATGTATCTGATGTTCATGTTCACCATCAACTTCGGCGGCGCCTTCATCGACTTCTTCGACCAGGCGGCCGGCGCGCTGTTCGTCGATGGCTTCGGCGCACTGCTCGGCGGCCTCGGCGCGCCCGAATGGCTGTCCGTGCTGCTCGCCAAGGGTATCGGCGGCGGCATCCAGACGGTGGCCACCTTCATCCCGGTGATCGGCTTCCTCTACCTGTTCCTCTCGGTGCTCGAGGATTCCGGCTACATGGCGCGCGCCGCCTTCGTCATGGACCGCCTGATGCGCGCCATCGGCCTGCCCGGCAAGTCCTTCGTGCCGCTGGTGGTCGGCTTCGGCTGCAACGTGCCGGCCATCATGGCGACGCGCACGCTGGAACGCCGCCGCGACCGCCTGATGACCATGGCCATGGCGCCGTTCATGTCCTGCGGCGCGCGCCTGCCCGTGTATGTGCTGTTCGCCGCCGCGTTCTTCCCGACCAACGCGCAGAATGTCGTCTTCGGTCTCTATCTGATCGGCATTCTGGCCGCCGTCGGCACCGGCCTGGTCCTCAAGCATTCGCTGCTCACCGGCAAGCCGACGCCCTATGTCATGGAACTGCCGCCCTACCATGTGCCGACCCTGCGCGGGGTCTTCATCCACAGCTGGGACCGCCTCAAAGGCTTCATCGTCGGGGCCGGCCGCATCATCGTGCCGATGGTGCTGGTGCTCAACTTCCTCAATGCGGTCGGCAGCGACGGCACCAGGTTCACGTTCGGCAACGAAGACAGCGACAAGTCGGTGCTGGCCGAAGTCGGCCGGGCAATCTCGCCGGCCTTCGCGCCGCTGGGCCTCAATGCAGAGAATTGGCCGGCCGCCGTCGGCATCTTTACCGGCATCCTGGCCAAGGAGGCAGTGGTCGGCACCCTCGACGCCACCTACTCGGCACTGGCGGAAAGCGATGCCGCGGCCGCTGGCGAGGAGCCCGGGGAAGAAAAGGCCTTCAGCCTCGGTGTCGCTCTTTCCGCCGCCTTTGCCACTATTCCGGAAAACCTCGTCGAAGCGCTCGGCAAGTGGGCCGACCCGGTCGGGCTCGGCGTCGGCGACCTCTCCGATCAGGAAGCCGTGGCTGCGGAGCAGGAGGTGTCGGCCGACACCTTCGGCGCGATGGCCGCCCGCTTCGACGGTGCGGCCGGCGCCTTCGCCTACCTGCTGTTCATCCTGCTCTACACGCCCTGTACGGCGGCGCTGGCGGCGGTGTATCAGGAAAGCGGCATGCGCTGGATGCTGTTCGTCGGCGGCTGGACGTTCGGTCTCGCCTACGGCATGGCCACCCTGTGGTATCAGATCGCCAACTTCGGACGCGATCCGCTGGCGGCCTCGATCTGGGTCGGCCTCGTCGGCGCGAGCTTCGCCGCCGCCTTGATTGCCATGCGCCGCTATGGAGAACGTCATCGCGAGACCTTCATCCTCTTGAATCCGGCGACGGCGACGGCAGGCGGCTGCGGTAGCTGCAGCAAGTCGGCCGGCTGCGGGCGTTGAAGCCGTGCCGCAGCAGATCGATACCCTGAAACAAGGAGCCACGATGAACGAACTGCAAGCGAACCTGGAACAGCCCCCGGCCCGCATGGTGGCCGGCGCTCTCGCCCACCTCTCCCGCCACATGGAAACCGGCTGCCAGCGTTCCGCCTATCTGGCGGCGATGCTGCTGGAGAAGGTGGCCAACGATGCGGAGGCCGATGACCATCTGCGTCGCCACGCGCGCGAACTGGTCGAGATTCTCGACCGCGACGGCGAGCATGACAGCAGCACGTCGCACGAGGCCCTGCCGGAGCGTCGCGCCGGCGCGCAGGAAAGCGCGACCGAGATGCCGATGGGCGCCTTCTGAGCCGCCTCGCCGGCGCCGAGTTTTATGCGAGATCGGCGGCCAGCGAATCGCGCGTCGCCGATGCCAGGGTGGTCTCGGCCTGGTAGTTGGGGTGGTCGATGCCGACGCGGATCGCTGCGCCGTTCTTCACTGCCTGGCACATCCCGGGCGTCAGCTCGAAGCGCAGGAAGTGGACAGAAGCAGTCTTTTCCTCGGTCTCGCGGTCGAGATCCTCGTTGGCGATCGGCGTCACGCGCGCGAAATCGGCGACCTGCACCCAGACCGCCTTCTCGATGCCGAGCAGCCTCGCGAGCTGGATCTTGCGCTCCGCCTCGTCGGGAAACTCGATCATGAAGGTCGCCTTCCAGTTGCTGCCGTCCGGGATCAGCGGGTTGTAGACGTCGAGCTCCTCCTGGATCGCCTCGGGCTCGAACATGCGTTCGAGGCGCAGCATCTCCTGCACCTGGTACTGCATCGTCAGCTTGTCCTCGAAGTGCAGCGTGGCGTGCGGGCCGACCGGCACGATGCGAATCTTCTTGTGGGCGATGACCTTGGCGCGAAACTCGGGGCGCACGCGGGCGTACTGTTCGAGGCTGAACAACTGGTCGTGGGTGAGCATGGGTCAGACTCCGTAGGCTTTTCTCAGCAGGGTGATCGGGTGCGACGGCGCGCTGCCGTCGGCGCGCGCATGGCCGATGTGGTGGCCGGCCATCGCGCAGTCGGAACCGTAGTGGTCCGGGGCGTTCTGGTTGATGCGATTGACGACCGGCTTGACGATCTTCATCGCGTACTGGTGGTACTCGGTCTTGACGGCGTAGGTGCCGTCGTGTCCGGAGCAGCGCTCGATGATGTCGACCGTGGTGTCCGGCACGAGGGACAGGCATTCCTTCGTCTTCGGGCCGATGTTCTGCACGCGCTGATGGCAGGCGGCGTGGTACGACACCTTGCCGAGGCCGAGCTTGAAGTCGGTCTTCAGCTTGCCTTCCTTGTGGCGCAGCATCAGATATTCGAACGGGTCGTAGAAGGCGTTCTTCACCTTCTGCACGTCCGGGTCGTCGGGGAACATCAGCGGCAGCTCCTGCTTGAACATCAGCACGCAGGAAGGCACCAGCGCGGTGAGATCCCAGCCGTCATCGACCAGCTTGGCCAGCACCGGGATGTTGGCTTCCTTGGCGAGGCGCACCGACTGCAGGTCGCCCAACTCCAGCTTGGGCATGCCGCAGCATTGCTCCTTTTGCGCCAGGGTCACAGGAATATTGTTGTGTTCGAAGACGGCGACCAGGTCCTCGCCCGGGCCGGGTTCGTTGCGGTTCATGTAGCAGGTGGCGAACAGCGCGACCTTGCCGGTGGTCGGGCCGACCGCCTCGCCCGGCGTGGCCGGGTCGAGCACCTTGAGGCGGCTGCGCAGCGGCCTGCTGTCGAATTCGGGCAGCCAGGCCTCGCTGTGGATGCCGACCACGCCTTCGAGCACCTTGCGCACCGCACCGATGCGGTTCACCGCGTTCACCGTCGGCGCGACGATCGGGATGCCGCAGAACTTGCCGACCAGGTCGGTGCTGGTCAGCACCTTGTCGCGCAGCCTGGTGTCGCCAGTGCGGAAATGTACGGCCTTGGCGCGCAGCATCAGGTGCGGGAAGTCGAGGTTCCACTCGTGCGGCGGCACGTAGGGACACTTCGTCATGTAGCAGAGGTCGCAGAGATAGCAGTGCTCGACGACCTTCCAGTAGTCCTCCTTTTTGACGCCGTCAACTTCCATCGTTTCCGATTCATCGACGAGGTCGAACAGGGTCGGGAACGACTGGCACAGGCTGACGCAGCGACGGCAGCCGTGGCAGATGTCGAAGACGCGCTCCATCTCGTGGTACAGCGCCGCCTCGCTGTAGAACTCTGGGCTCTGCCAGTCGAGCGGGTGGCGGGTGGGGGCCTCGAGGTTGCCTTCTCTTGCTCCGGCCATGACGGTTCCTCCTCTGCGCGGATCGTTGTGGGGATGTCGGGGTTGGAGGTGCGCCGCCCGGCGGCTGCATGGCCGCCGGTGTCGTGCGGTGAGGCTCAGCCCAGTTCGTTGAGGGCCTTCTGGTAGCGGTTGGCGTGCGAGCGCTCGGCCTTGGCCAGGGTCTCGAACCAGTCGGCGATCTCGTCGAAGCCCTCCGAGCGCGCATCCTTGGCCATGCCGGGATACATGTCGGTGTATTCGTGCGTCTCGCCGGCGACGGCGGTCGCCAGGTTGGCCTTGGTCGTGCCGAACGGCAGGCCGGTGGCGGGGTCGCCGCAGGCTTCGAGGTACTCGAGGTGACCGTGGGCGTGGCCGGTTTCGCCTTCCGCGGTGGAGCGGAACAGCGCGGCGACGTCCGCATAACCCTCGACGTCGGCCTTGTTCGCGAAATACAGGTAGCGGCGGTTGGCCTGGGACTCGCCCGCGAAGGCGTCTTTCAGGTGCTGCTCGGTCTTGCTGCCTTTGAGTTGCATCGTCTTCTCCTCTTGGTGGGTGATGGAGCACAGAACGCACGCGCACGCGGACGCTCTGACCGACCAATCCTAGAAGCCCGACACGGAGAAGGGAAATTGTTTTTGCCAAACAAGGCAATAGACGACAGCTATCGAAGCCGCCCGCCCGACAATTGCCAATTACTATCGATTGAATCGCAACAATCAATTGGAGAAATGCTGCGACCGCACATAAGATGTGTCCCGTGCCGTCGCTTATGACCGCAAAAACTTCAAGTCATCACTTACCTAAGGAGAGTCACCATGTCGCTGATCAACACCACCATCAAGCCCTTCAAGGCGCAGGCCTACCACAACGGCAAGTTCGTCGAACTCACCGACGCCAGCGTCAAGGGCAAGTGGGCCGTCTTCTTCTTCTACCCGGCCGACTTCACCTTCGTCTGCCCGACCGAGCTGGGCGACCTCGCCGACCTCTATCCCGAGTTCCAGAAGATCGGCGTCGAGTGCTACGGCGTGTCCACCGACACCCACTTCGTGCACAAGGCCTGGGCCGATGCGTCCGAGACCATCCGCAAGATCAAGTACCCGATGATCGGCGACCCGACCGGGGCGATCAGCCGCAACTTCGACGTCATGATCGAGGAAGAGGGCCTGGCGCTGCGCGGCACCTTCGTCATCAACCCGAAGGGCGAGATCAAGGTTTGCGAAATCCACGATCTCGGCATCGGCCGCGACGCCGCCGAACTGCTGCGCAAGGTCAAGGCCGCGCAGTACATCGAGGCGCACCCGGGCGAAGTCTGCCCCGCCAAGTGGAAGGAAGGCGACGCCACGCTGAAGCCCTCGCTGGACCTGGTCGGCAAGATCTAAGCAACACCAACACATAAAACAAAAAAGGGCTATCCCTCAACCCCAACCGAGAGGGCGCCCGCCACAAGCGGAGCGCCCTTTTCGGACCCACTCGATAGCTAATCTTAATTGAAAAGGAATCAGCGATGCTTGACGCCAATATGAAAGAACAAGTCCGTGCCTATCTCGAACGCCTCGAACGTCCGATCGAGCTGGTCGCCGCGCTGGACGACGGCGCAAGCTCGCGGGAGATGCGCGGCCTGCTCGAAGACATCGCCAGCCTGTCGGACAAGGTCGGCGTGCGTTTCGATGGCGCCGACGAACGCGTGCCTTCCTTCACCGTCGGCCCAGTGGGCGAGGTCGCGCGCATCCGCTTCGCCGGCCTGCCGATGGGCCACGAATTCACGTCCCTGATCCTCGCGCTGCTGCAGAGCGGCGGCTATCCGCCCAAGACGGACGCCGACACCATCGCGCGCATCCAGCGGCTGACCGGGGAGTTCCGCTTCGAGGTATACGTCTCCCTCGACTGCCACAACTGCCCGGACGTGGTGCAGGCGCTCAACCTGATGGCGGTGCTCAACCCCGGCGTCAGCTGCACGATGATCGAGGGTGGCCTGTTCCGCGCCGAGGTCGAGGCGAAGAACGTGCTGGCGGTGCCGATGGTCTTCCTCAACGGTGAGCACTTCGGCCAGGGCCGCATGACCCTCGAAGAAATCCTCGCCAAGGTCGGCGACGGCGACAGCGCCGCCCAAGCCCACGCGCTGTCGGCGCGCGCGCCCTACGACGTGCTCGTGGTCGGCGGCGGCCCGGCCGGCGCGGCGGCGGCGATCTACGCCGCACGCAAGGGCATCCGCACCGGCATCGTCGCCGAGCGCTTCGGCGGCCAGGTGATGGACACGCTGGGCATCGAGAACTTCATTTCCGTCGAATACACCGAGGGCCCGAGGCTCGCGGCGGCGATGGAGGAGCACGTCAAGCAGTACGGCGTGGACATCATGCGCGGCGAGCGCGCCGCGGCCCTGGTGCCGGCGGCCCAGCCCGGCGCCATGGCCGAGCTGACCCTCGCCAACGGCGCGATCCTTCGGTCGAAGTCCATCATCCTCGCCACCGGCGCGCGCTGGCGCGAGATGAACGTGCCCGGCGAGGCCGAGTTCCGCAGCAAGGGCGTGTGCTTCTGCCCGCACTGCGACGGCCCGCTGTTCAAGAACAAGCGCGTCGCGGTGATCGGCGGCGGCAATTCGGGCGTCGAGGCGGCCATCGACCTCGCCGGCATCGTCGGCCACGTGACGCTGATCGAGTTCGACACCAAGCTGCGCGCCGACGCGGTGCTGCAGGAAAAGCTGCGCAGCCTGCCGAACGTGAGCATCGTCATGAACGCGCAGACCACCGAGGTCACCGGCAGCGACAAGATGAACGGCCTGAACTACAAGGACCGGGCCACGGGCGAGATCCACCGCGTCGAGCTCGAAGGCATCTTCGTGCAGATCGGCCTGCTGCCGAACACGGACTTCGTCAAGGACACGCTGACCCTGTCGAAATTCCGCGAGATCGAGATCAACGCCAAGGGCGAGACCTCGGCCACCGGCGTGTTCGCCGCCGGCGACTGCACCACGCAGCCCTACAAGCAGATCATCATCAGCATGGGCGCGGGCGCGACCGCCTCGTTGTCGGCCTTCGACTACCTGATCCGCAACTCCGCGCAGTAAGCGGCAGGCATGAAAACTCGGCGCTGGCGGGACGGTGATCCACCGTCTTGCCAGCGCCATGACTTGGGCTACTTTCTCGTAATGCACATGGGGATCGGCGGATGTGTATTCCGCCGTGCCGGTGAGGCGGTCGATCGGAATGCGCACAAGCTACGGCATTGTCCTGACCACCCTGAGGCCGAAATCGCGGGCACGGAAATCCGGCGCATAACTGAAGCGCAGGCCGGCACGTCCGGAAAAGGGGCCGGTCAACCACGAGCCACCGCGCAGCACGCGGCTCTTGCAGTCGGGCTCGTTCCAGGCGTTGCCATCGGTCGGTGCGCCCTCGTAGTTCGGATGCATGCAGTCCTGCACCCATTCCCAGACGTTGCCGTTCATGTCGTGGAGTCCCCAGGCGTTGGCGGCTTTCTGTCCGACCGGGTGCGGCGGCGTCCCAGCCTTGCCGAACCAGGCCAGCTTGTCGCGCTGGTCGCCGCCGCAAAAGACCCCGGTACTTGCCGCCCGGCAGGCATATTCCCATTCCGCCTCGCTGGGCAGGCGGTAGGTCTTGCCCGTCCGTGCGCTCAGACGCCGCAGGAAATCCTGGACCTCGTTCCAGCTCACGTTCTCCACCGGGCAGGTGTCGCCGCAGCCGGTCGCCTTGCTCGGATTGGCCTTCGCCCCGAGTTCGAACTGCACGCCGGTCTGTGGCGAAAACGCGCTATGGTCGAACGAGCGGGAGGTCAGGTTCGTGTTGTCGAACGACTTGGAATAACTGCCATAAACCGACACGTTCTTGGCGACCTTGTACAGCACGGCCGCTCTTGGCGAGAAATGCCGGTCGGTCGGGTAGTTGGGGTTGCTCGTACCGGTGCAGTTGGGGAAACACGCGGCACTGGTGGTTCCCATGACCAGCACACCCCCGTCCTTGGCCACGTCGTAACGTCCGCCCAGCAGGACTTCCCAGTCGTCGCTCAGCGACATCTGGTCTTGCACGTAGAGTCCCGAGTCCTGCATGCGGCTTTTCGTGAAAACGTTGGCGCGAGTGCTGTCAAAATAGTTCGCCACCGCCTTCTCGCCGGTGAACTGATAGGTCAGTCCCGTGCCCGCCAGCGCCTTGTCGAGCGCCTCGCGCAGGCTCAGCTTGCCCTTGACGCCAGGGCTCCGCACGCCCTTGACGGCGCCCTCGGCATAGAAGGGCTGCAGGTCGGTCTGTTTGGCCAGGGCATCGAGCACCTGGCCGACCGGTTGGGCGGGGATATTGAAATCGTAGGTGGCTTGTTGCGCCTGGACGAAGGCGGACGCGACCGCGAGGCAGATGGCGGCGACGGGTTTGCTGAAGTGCTGCATGGTTGTGATCCTCCCGAGGTAATGGTGCATTCCTCGGTGAGACCGGCTGGCGAACGAAAAACCGCCACTGCCGCGCGAAAATCGGAATATTCCTATGCCGGGAACTTGCCAGCACCGTCCCGCCGGCGCCGACTTTTCGGCGTTGGCGTTAATCGCTGAATGCCTTGCCGCGAATAAGACGGCGGGCTATCCTTGCCGCCATGAATGCCATTGCCGCCATAGAAGAAGCCCGCCGGCGCCTGGTGCAATCCCTGCACCCGGAGCGCATCGTTCTGTTCGGGTCCCATGCCTGGGGTGTGCCGACCCCGGACAGCGATCTGGATTTGCTGGTGATCGTCGCCGAATCCGACTTGCCGCCCCACAAGCGCGCCCAGGCCGCTTACCGTTCCCTGTCGGGTCTGGGCGTTCCCTGCGACGTGATCGTCCATACGCGCGCCGAAGTCGAGCGGCTCGACCGCGTGCCCACGTCGCTGACCCACCGCGCCTTGCGTGAAGGCCGGGTTCTGCATGGATGATGCGACGCGCGGCGAGGTTGCCGCCTGGCTTGCCATCGCCCGGCGCGATCTCGATTCGGCAAAGCGGCTGCTCATTGGCGACCCGCCCTATCGCGATACCGCTGCTTACCATTGCCAGCAGGCGGCCGAGAAAGCGTTGAAGTGTTTCCTGACGGCGACCGGCACGCCGTTTCCGAAAACGCACGATCTGACCACCCTCGTCACGCTTGCCGCCGCAACGGATGCCGCCGCGAAAAGCTGGGAGGAAGCGGCCATTCTTCTGACGCCTTACGCCACACTGTATCGTTACCCCGACGCTTTTCCCGAGCCTGGCGACGACGACTTGGCAGAAGCGATTACAAGTGCCGAGAATCTGTTGAGGGAAGTCGAGGAAATATTGTCGGTACGCCGATAGCGCCGGTTAGCGCGGATCGATCCGCCAGGTGGATTCGCCGGTGCGGGCAATCCGCACCGGCAGCGTGGCGGCGATGGTCTGCATGGCCTGCGACAGGTCGCCGATGGGGAAGACGCCGCTCACCTGGGTGTCCAGAACCTTGGGAGCCGTGACGGTCAGGCTGGCGGGCTGGTAGCGGCCGAGTTCTTCGAGCACTTCGCGCAGCGGCCGAGCCTGGAAGACAAGCTTGCCTTCGCGCCAGGCGGAGTAGCTGTCGATGTCGACGACCTGCACGGGGCCGGCCGCGCCGTCCGGCGCATAGCCGATGCGCTGCCCGCGCCGCAGGGCGACCGGCGCGGGACTTGCCGTGCCGGGAACCTCGACTTTGCCGTCGTGCACGGCGATGGCAACGCCGTCCGCGCGGTGGCGGACGTCGAACTGGGTGCCGATGTCGCGAACCTTTACCTGGCCGGCGAAGACCTCGAAGGGGCGCATATCGCCATGGGCAACGGTGAACACGGCCCTGCCGCTGACGAGACGAATCTCGCGCTCGCGGCGGGAGTAATGCACTTGGGCCTCGGAGGCGGTGTCGAGTTCGAGCCGCGAGCCGTCGGCCATCCGCCCAAGGTCGATGCCGCGCTGATCGAGCAGATCAAGTCGTTGCCCGGCAAGTTCAAATTCGAGACCTTCATCTCGCTGTCGTGCCACAACTGTCCCGACGTGGTGCAGGCGCTCAACCTGATGGCGGTGCTCAATCCCGGCGTCGAAAGCACGATGATCGACGGCGCGCTGTTCCAGAAGGAGGCCGAGGCGCGCCAGATCATGGCCGTGCCGGTCGTCTATCTGAACGGCGAGGCGTTCGGCCAGGGCCGCATGACCATCGAGGAAATCGCCGCCAGGCTCGACACCGGCGCCGCGGCGCGCGCGGCGCAGGAGATCGACGCCAAGGCGCCGTTCGACGTGCTGGTCGGCGGCGGCGGTCCGGCCGGCGCGGCGGCGGCGATCTACGCCGCGCGCAAGGGCATCCGCACCGGCGTGGTCGCCGAGCGCTTCGGCGGCCAGGTGCTCGACACGCTGGCGATCGAGAACTTCATCTCGGTCAAGCACACCGAGGGTCCGCAGCTCGCCGTCGCGCTCGAGCAGCACGTCAAGGAATACGGCGTCGACATCATGCCGAACGTGACGATCATCACGAGCGCGCTGACCACCGAGGTCGTCGGCGACGGCCACAAGGTCACCGGCCTGATCTACAAGGACCGCAATACCGAGGAAGTCCATCGCATCGAGCTCGAGGGCATCTTCGTGCAGATCGGCCTGCTGCCCAACACCGACTGGCTCAAGGGCACGGTCGCCCTGTCGAAGCACGGCGAGATCGAGGTGGATGCGCGCGGCCAGACCTCGGTGGCGGGCGTCTTCGCCGCCGGTGACTGCACCACGGTGCCCTACAAGCAGATCGTCATCGCGATGGGCGAGGGAGCGAAGGCGAGCCTGTCGGCCTTCGACCACCTGATCCGCAGTTCGAACTCCTGAGGAAACTCGGCGCTGGCGAGGCGGCGGCCGCCCCGCCAGCGCCGAGTCTTCATCGCACCGAACGATAGACGGCGGAGCGGCCACGCTTGCCGAGCACCAGCTGCCAGAGCTGGCCCTGCCGCGAGCGGAAGAAGCCGGCGCAGCACATCAGGTAGTACTTCCACATGCGGTAGAAGCGCTCGTCGTAGCGCTCCCTGAGCTGCGGCCAGGCCCGATCGAAATTCTCCCACCAGGCCATCAGCGTGCGATCGTAATCGGGACCGAAGTTGTGCCAGTCCTCGATGAGCAGGCGCCCCTCCAGTACTGCGGCGAGTTCGTGCGCCGAAGGCAGCTTGCCGTTGGGAAAGACGTAACGGTCGATCCAGGGGTCGGTGTGGCGTGTGGTGACATGCGAGCCGATCGTGTGCAGCAGGAACAGCCCTTCCTCCTTGAGCACGCGCCCGACCGTATCGAAGTACACGGCGTAGTTCTTCGGGCCGACGTGCTCGAACATGCCGACCGACACCACCTTGTCATAGCGGCCGTCCAGCGCCCGGTAGTCCATGAGCTCGAGGCGCACCGGCAAGCCGGCGCAGCGCTCCTGCGCGACGGCGAGCTGCTCCTTCGACACGGTGACGCCATGCACCTCGACGCCGTAGTGCACGGCGGCATGGTGCGCCAGCCCGCCCCAGCCGCAGCCGATCTCGAGCAGGCGTTCGCCGGGCTTGAGTTCGAGCTTGCGACAGACCAGGTCGAGCTTGGCGCGCTGTGCCGTCGCCAGATCGGCGGCGTCCAGCCAGTAGGCGCAGGAATAGCTCATGGTCGGGTCGAGCATGGCGGTAAACACGTCGTTGCCGATGTCGTAATGCCGCTCGCCGACATGGAAGGCGCGTTGCACCGACTGGAGATTGAAGAAGCCGTGCCGGACGATTTCGGCGACGAGGCGCAGGCGCGCCATGCCGCCGAGCTTCTCTTCGGCGTCGATCGACAGCAGACGGTGGAACAGCTCGTCGAGACGGGCGCAGTCCCACAGGCCGTCCATGTAGGCTTCGCCGAAGCCGAGCGAGCCCTTGCCGAGAATGAGGCGGTAGAGCTGCGGATCGTGGACCTGGATGTCCCACGGCGCGTCGCCGTTGAAGCGAACCCCCGCCTGGGCCACCAGCTCCGCCAGCATGGCCGGCGGCGCCGCGGTAGGGCGGGTGGGCAGATACGGTTTGTCCGGATCGACGAGCGTGCTCATGCGGTCGCCTTTCGCTGCAAGGAAACGACAATGATAGCTGCTTCCAGCGAAGTTACCGGTTTGTCCCAGGAAAAGGCCAATTTAATCCTTCCTATCAGGGCAATATATTCTCCCTATCCGCAAGCCCCCAGCTTTCATAGCAGTCGCCTATGAGCAGATTTCTTGCATTCAATTGGATCGATGGGAACCAGTCGCTTACCATCATGAGCAAACCCGTCGCCGTGTCGGCGCGGATGACTGGAGATCCTGCATGAACACCCCGCTTGCCCGGACATCGCCCGCTGGTTCGATCCCGTGGCTGGAAATCGCCCTCGCGCATGCGCGCACGCATTGGTTCGCCAGCCTGGGCCTCGGCCTCGGCCTGCTGGCGGTGCTTGCGCTGCTCGGGCAGAGCATCGCCCAGGTGGTCGCCGGCAACGCCGCCGAAGGTCTCCGCTACGCCATGCTCGGCGGCGCCGCCGGTTTCGCGACCACGGCGCTCGGTGCCCTGCCGGCGCTGGTGCTGCGCGGCCTGCCGCAGAAGCTGGAGGACAGCCTGCTCGGTCTCGCGGCCGGCATGATGCTCGCCGCCAGCGCCTTCTCGCTGCTGCTGCCCGGCCTGGAGGCGGGCGAGCAGATCCTCGGCCACAAGGGGCTGGCGGCCGGCGTGGTGGTGCTCGGCATGGCGCTCGGCGTGCTGCTGATGCTCGGCCTCGACGAATTCACGCCGCACGAGCACGACAAGAGCGGCCCCTGCGGCCCCGGCTACGAGCGCTGCGGCCGGGTCTGGCTGTTCGTCTTCGCCATCGCGCTGCACAACCTGCCCGAAGGCATGGCGATCGGCGTGAGCTTCGCGCAGAACGATCTGTCGGTCGGCTTGCCGCTGACCACGGCGATCGCGCTGCAGGACATCCCCGAGGGGCTCGCCGTCGCGCTGGCGATGCGCGCAGCGGGCTTCGCCGCGCCGCAGGCGGTGGGCGTCGCGGCGGCGAGCGGCCTGCTCGAACCGGTCGGCGCGCTGCTCGGCGTCGGCCTGGCCAGCGGCCTGGCGGTCGCCTATCCGGTCGGGCTCGGCCTCGCGGCCGGCGCGATGATCTTCGTCGTCTCGCACGAAGTGATTCCCGAAACGCACCGCAACGGCCACCAGACGCCGGCCACGCTCGGCCTGATGGCCGGTTTCGCCCTGATGATGGTGCTCGACACGACGCTGGGGTAACCGGCCCGCCGCCCTGCCGGCGCCGAGTTTGATGCAGGTAAACCGACGATCAGCAGGCTTTCGCGTCAGCGCAGCCTTGAAGGCCAACTTTCAAGCTGCTCGAACGCGTACTTCCGACCCGAAGCGGCTATTGCCTACTCGCGAAAGCGGGCGTTCAAGGCCTGAATTCAGCGGCCTGCATGGATTTTCGCGCAGACCCGGTGGAATGATGGGCTAGCCGCCATATCCATCGCCCGACGCATTTGCTTCCGCAATGATGTCTTCCCAAGGCCATTTGACAGTGGAGTAGCGGCGATACAGAAGTAGCTGTCGGTCGACGATGGATATTTCGGTGCTCGCGTCGTTGTATGCGAGAACCAAGCCGCGGCCGTCTTCGTCGATCTGAAGTGATTCAAATTTCTCCAGAACTGTACGCAGATTTCCCTTCTGTATCCGTTTCTCGCGAGCATTTGCATTCTCAAATATGCGATCAATCGAGAAACCCTTAATCAGGACATCGTCGGGCGCTTCCAAGATTACGGCCATAGCGTGCCCATAAATACCAGTGGAGTCTTTTCTGTTCCGGATACCAGAAGAGACACGCTTTGCAAACTGCTGATAGAGAGGATTGAGTTGTTCTGCATAATCCATTGCGCTTGATTCGAGAGCGTCAACGTCGTCTACATTGCGCAACGACGACTGACTTTCGTGAATCTTTAGGGAAACACTGAACAAGCCGT
>DDXW01000006.1 GCA_002347285.1 Rhodocyclaceae bacterium UBA2250
GATGAAGATCACCAGCAGCACGAGCATCACATCCACCAGCGGGGTGGTGTTGATCTCCGCCATCGGGGCGGCCTTGCCGCCGTCGTCGAAGCCGCCGAACGCCATCGTCTACTCCTGCGCGAGGCGCGCGCCGGTGGTGAAGTAGGCGTGCAGGTCGTGGGCGAAGCCGTCGAGCTGGGCGAGGATCAGGCGGTTGGCGCGCGTCAGCGCGTTGTAGGCGAGCACCGCGGGAATCGCCACGAACAGGCCGGCGGCGGTCATGATCAGCGCCTCGCCGACCGGGCCGGCGACCTTGTCGAGCACCACCGTCGTCGCGCCCGACAGGCCGACCAGCGCGTGGTAGATGCCCCAGACGGTGCCGAACAGGCCGATGAAGGGCGCCGTCGAGCCGACCGAGGCGAGGAAGGTCAGCCCGGCCTCGATGCGCGCCTGGGCGCGCACGATGTGGTTGCGCAGCGCGCGCGTGACGAACTCGGAGATGCTCACGCCGGCGCCGATGCCCTGGGCGGCGTGCTGGGCGTGTGCCTCGGCGGCCTGCGCGCCGGCGCGCGCCAGGCCGGCGAAGATGCCGGTCCGATCCTCTTTCTCGATCGCCATGAGCGCGGCCCGCATGTCCGGGGCGTTCCAGAACGTGCCGCAGGCGCGCTCCATTGCCCGGTTGAGGCGCAGTTGGCCGACGAAGCGGCTGACGATGAGCGCCCAGCTGAGGACGGACATGAGCAGCAGCAGGATGGCGACGCTGTGGATGACCAGGTCGGACTGCTGCCAGAAATGGGCGAAACCGAGATTTGCATTCATCGAAACATCAACCTTCCAGACTGAAAACGATGGGAACCAGCACCCAGGCGGCGATCGCTTCGTCGCCGCGGCGGGCCGGCACGAAGCGCCATTGCTCCACGGCGGCGCGCGCGGCGGTGTCGAGCCGCGCGAAGCCGCTCGAGCCCTTCAGCTCGACCGCCGTCGGCCGTCCTTCCGCGCTGACATGAACGCGCAGCACGACCTTGCCTTCCTCGCCGAGTCGGCGCGAGGCCGGCGGATAGGCGGGCTTGGGATTCTTCAAGTAGTCGGCGTCGAAACGCGCCTGCGTGACGGGCGCTGGCGGTGCCGGCGGCGCGGGCGCAGGATTCGGCCCTGGCGGGGCGGCGACCGGCGCGGGCGGCGTCGGCACCGTGAACACCGGCGCCTCGGCCGCGGGCGGCGCCGGCGTCTCGACGGCGAGAATACGCGCCGGGGCCGGTCTGGGCCGGACGGGCTGCGCTTTGGGTGGCGGCGGCGGCGGCGGTGCCTCGGGCGCCAGTTCGATCAGGCGCACCGTCAGCGGCTGGACGAACTCGACGAGGCGCTCCGCCGGCACGATGGTCAGCAACAGGAACAGGACGGCCGCGTGCGCCGCCGCGACGCCGGCGATGCTCGAAGCGGAGGGGGCGACTCCCGGCAAGCGGCTGCCGGAGCCGGAGAGAGTGGGGTAGAACAGGCTCATGGCAGCCGCGATTATCGCCAATCGCAACCGGGCTTTTCCTCTGCTGCGACGAATTGCCGCAGGGCATCGCCATCACTGGCCGGCCAGCAGCCGGCGCAGGTCGTCGGCGAGGTTCTGCGGCGTCTCGCCATGTTTGATCAGGAGCCGGATGCGGCCCTGCGGATCGAAGGCGTAGCTCGTCGCGCTGTGATCGATGCTGTAGTCGAGCGCCGTGTCGCCCTTGACCTTGGCATAGAAGACGCGGAACTCCTGTGCGGCGGCGAGCGTCGCCGCGGCGTCGCCGCGCAGGCCGAGGAAGCGCGCGTCGAACCAGGGCACGTAAGCTTTCAGCACTTCCTGGCTGTCGCGTTCGGGATCGACGGTGACGAACAGCACCTGCACGCGGTCGGCCAAGCCTTTCTCCTGGTCGAGCAGGCGCATGGTTTCCTGCATGGCCGTCAGCGCGGTCGGGCAGATGTCCGGGCATTGCGTGTAGCCGAAGAACACCACGACCGCCTTGCCGCGAAACTCGGCGCTGGCGAGGCGGCGGCCGTCGTGGTCGATGAGGCCGTCGAGCGCGGCCAGGCGGCCGAAGCTCGCGCCCGTGATGTCGGTGGCGTGGAAGCCGGGGGCGCGCTCGCAGCCAAGCAGTGCGGCGGCAAGCAAAAGCGGCATGACATGCCGCAGCAAACTTGTCGGGAATTTGCCTCTTTGCAGATACAACGCGTTGATATTCATATTAATCGTGTCTTTTTGCAATGCAATGGCTGCACTGCGGAAATCCAATAAGAATCATATGGTTAAATAAAAATCCGCTTGCATGGCCATCAGCAATCCTTCTACACTGATTCAAACCCGCAGACAAGACGGGCACCCCCGACCCCAATGGAGGAAGCATGAAGAGACTCGCCGCTCCGGCCTTGGCGCTGGGCGCCTTGCAGCCCGCCGCCGCTTTCGCGGATTACCAGTGGAACTTCCCCAAGCCCGTCACGCCGATCGCGCGCGACACGCTGAACATCCACAACGAGTTCATGCTGGTCATCACCGTGCTGTTCGTGGTGGTGTTCGCGATCATGATCTACTCGATGGTGAAGCACCGCAAGAGCGTCGGCCACGAACCCGCGAAGTTCTCCGGCCCGACCGGCAAGCTGCAATGGTTCTGGGTGCTGGTGCCCTTCGGCATGCTGCTGTTCATCGACTTCGTGCTGATGGGCATCCCGGCCTTCCACGCGGTGATCGAGATGGAAGACACCAAGACGCGCGCCGACATGGTGATCAAGGTGACCGGCCTGCAGTGGAAGTGGCAGTACGAATACCCGGACGACGGCATCAAGTTCATGTCCAACATGACCACGCCGCCGGAGCAGATCGCCAACCAGGGGGCCAAGGGCGAGCACTACCTTCTGGAAGTCGACAACCCGCTGGTGCTGCCGGTCGGCAAGAAGGTGCGCGTGCTGCTCACCGCCACCGACGTGATCCACACCTGGTGGGTGCCGCAGTTCGGCGTCAAGCGCGACGCGATCCCCGGCTTCATCCGCGAGACCTGGGTCAAGATCGAGGAGCCCGGCACCTACCGCGGCCAGTGCGCCGAATTATGCGGCAAGGGCCACGGCTTCATGCCGGTGGTGGTCAAGGCGCTGCCCGAGGCCGAGTACGCCGCCTGGCGCGACGCCAAGAAGACCGAGCTGGCGCAGGCCGCCGCCGGCGCCGAGCGCGCCTGGAGCAAGGACGAGCTGATGGCCCAGGGCAAGGAGGTCTATGCCAAGCAGTGCGCGGTCTGCCACCAGCCCGAGGGGCAGGGCCTGCCGCCGGCCTTCCCGGCGCTCGCTGGCAGCAAGATCGTCACCGGCCCGCTGCTCTCGAAGGACGGCAAGCTGCTGCCCGACAGCCACGTCGATCGCGTGCTGAACGGCAAGCCGGGCACGGCGATGCAGGCCTTCAAGGGCACGCTCAACGACGTCGAACTCGCCGCCGTCATCACCTACGAGCGCAACGCGCTCGGCAACGCCAAGGGCGACATGATCCAGCCCGCCCAGATCAAGTTGCTGCGCTAGACAGGAGACCGCCATGAACACCGCCACCACCACCGTGAATGGACATGCCGGCCACCATGACGGCGGCCACCACCCGACCGGCATCCTGCGCTGGCTGACGACGACGAACCACAAGGACATCGGCACGATGTACCTGAGCTTCGCGCTGATCATGTTCTTCGTCGGCGGCATCATGATCCTGGCCGTGCGCGCCGAGCTGTTCTCGCCCGGCCTGCAGCTGATGCAGCCGGAGTTCTTCAACCAGCTGATCGGCGTGCATGCGCTGGTGATGATCTTCGCCGCGCTGATGCCGGCCGCCACCGGCTTCGCCAACTGGCAGATCCCGCTGATGATCGGCGCGCCCGACATGGCGCTGCCGCGCCTCAACAACTGGGGTTTCTGGCTGCTGCCGCCCGCCGCCATCCTGCTGACCATGCCCTTCGTGCTGGCGCTGTTCGGCATCGGCGACGGCGCCATCGCGACCGGCTGGACCTTCTACGCGCCGCTCTCGGTGCAGGGCGGCATCGGCGTGGACTTCGCCATCTTCGCGGTGCACATCCTCGGCATCAGTTCCATCCTCGGCTCGATCAACATCATCGTCACCATCTTCAACATGCGCGCGCCGGGCATGACGATGATGAAGCTGCCCCTGTTCTGCTGGGGCTGGCTGATCACCGCCTTCCTGCTGATCGCGACGATCCCGGTGCTGGCCGGCGCGGTGACCATGCTGCTCACCGACCGCCACTTCGGCACGCACTTCTTCAACGCCGCCGGCGGCGGCGACCCGATCCTGTTCCAGCACCTGTTCTGGTTCTTCGGCCACCCCGAGGTGTACATCCTGCTGCTGCCGGTGTGGGGCCTGATGCCGCATGTGCTCGCCACCTTCAGCCGCAAGCCCACCTACGGCTACAGGGGGCAGGTGTATGGCTTCATCGCCATCGGCATCCTGTCGGTGATCGTCTGGGCGCACCATTTCTTCACCGCCGGCATGCCGGTGCCGGCGCTGCTCTACTTCATGTACTCGACGATGGCGATCTCGCTGCCGCTCGCCGTGCTGTTTTTCTGCTGGATAGCGACGATGTGGCGCGGATCGATGAGCTTCGAGACGCCGATGCTGTTCGCCGTCGGCTTCATCGTGCTGTTCGGCATTGCCGGCCTGACCGGCCTGGTGCTGGCCGACGTCGCCGCCGACGCGCAATACCACCACAGCTACTTCGTCGTCGCCCACTTCCACTACGCGCTGTTCGCCGGCGGCATCATGGGCGTGATGACCGGCGTCTATTACTGGCTGCCGAAATGGACCGGCCGCATGTATTCCGAGACATTGGGCAAGTGGCACTTCTGGCTGACCGTGCTCTCCTTCAACCTGACCTTCATGCCGCAGTTCTTCCTCGGCCTGGCCGGCATGCCGCGCCGCATCCCCGACTACGCGCTGCAGTTCGCCGAGTTCAACGCGATCTCGACCGTCGGCTCGTTCATCCTCGGCCTGTCGCAGCTGCTGTTCGCCTGGAACATCATCCAGTGCGCGCGCGGCCGCGGCGCGCCGGCCGAAAGTCGGGCCTGGGAGGGCGCCGAGGGCCTCGAGTGGGAACTGTCCTCGCCACCGCCGCACCACAGCTGGGAAGTCCAGCCGCAGGTGAAGTGATGGTCGATCAATTCACCGACGATGAACTGGCGCGCCGCCGCGCCGCCGGCCGCAGGCTGGCCTGGGCGCTCGGCGCCGCGGTCCTGGCCCTCTACGTGATCGGCTTCTTCATCCAGCGATGAGCGAGACGGCCGTTCCCGCCCGGCGTGACCACGGACGTCTGGTTGGCAGGCTGGTGCTGATCGTCGCCGCCTCGGCCGCCTTCGGCATCGCGCTGGTTCCGCTCTACGACACGATCTGCCGCGTGACCGGCCTCAACGGCAAGACCTTCTCCGCCGGCGGGCTCGCCGCCGACGAAAAGCCGCTCGAGCGCGTCGACCGCAGCCGCCTCGTCAAGGTGGAGTTCACCGGCACGGTGATGCCCGGTCTGCCCTGGGAGCTGCGGCCGCTGCAGAACAGCGTCGAGCTGCATCCCGGCGAGATGCAGCAGGTCGCCTTCCTGGTGCGCAACACCGCCAGCGAGCCGGTGACCGGCCAGGCGATTCCGAGCGTCACGCCCGGCCAGGCCGCGCAGCACTTCCACAAGATCGAGTGCTTCTGCTTCAACCAGCAGGTGCTGGCCCCGGGCGAGGCGCGCGAGATGCCGCTGATGTTCATCGTCAAGCCGGAGCTCGACGCCGAGGTCCGCACCATCACCCTGTCCTACGCCTTCTTCAAGGCGCCCGAATCGACCCCGCGAAAGGATGGCCGCACATGAGCACGCATTCCGCTCCGACCGCCGGCGCGCACTACTACGTGCCCCAGCCCAGCCACTATCCCGTCACGCTGTCGGGCGGGCTGTTCCTGCTGGCGCTCGGCTTCATCCTCAGGATCAACCACTTCGCGCCCGGGCCGTGGTTCATGCTGGCCGGCGCGGGCCTGATCCTCTACGTGCTGTTCGGCTGGTTCGGCGCGATCATCCGCGAATCGGTGACGCGCGCCTATGGCAACTGGGAGGATCACTCGTTTCGCCACGGGATGGTCTGGTTCATCGCCTCCGAGGTGGCCTTCTTCGCCGCATTCTTCGGCGCGCTGTTCTACGTGCGCAACATCTCGGTGCCCGACCTGCTCAACCTCCTGCCCAACCACGGCTGGACGCTCTACCCGGACTACAAGGATCTGGCCTGGCCGGCTTCAGGCTCCGGCCCGGCCGCGCCGCAGTTCACGCCGATGGGCGCCTGGGGTATCCCGGCGCTCAACACCGCGCTGCTGCTGTCATCCGGCGCGACCATCACCTGGGCGCACTGGGGGCTGCTGAAGAACAACCGTTTCCAGCTCAACCTCGGCCTGTTCCTCACCGTCGCGCTGGGCTTCACCTTCCTCGGCTTCCAGGCCTGGGAATACCACCATGCCTACTCGGAGCTGGGCCTGACGCTCGGCGCCGGCGTTTATGGCGCGACCTTCTTCATGCTGACCGGCTTCCACGGTTTCCACGTGACGCTCGGCGCGATCATGCTGACGGTGATCCTCTTCCGCTGCCTCAAGGGACACTTCGACGCCGAGAACCACTTCGCTTTCGAGGGCGTGGCCTGGTACTGGCACTTCGTCGATGTGGTGTGGCTGCTGCTGTTCGTCTTCGTCTACTGGCTATGACCGGGCGAACCAGCCGAGGTGGAAGCCGAGCATGAGCAGGCCGAACAGCACCAGTGACGCCGCGATGCGCACCGTCAGTGCGCGCGCGGTGCGCCTGCCGTGGCCGGCATCGCGGTTGAGGAAGAACAGTCCCGAGAACAGGCTGATCAGCACGATCAGCAGCATCAGGATGATGATGAGCTTGAAAAGCATGACCGGATTATGCACCGCATTCCGGCCGCGGCCATGGACGACGGCGCTGATGCTGGTGCTGGTCGCGGCCTTCGTCTCGCTCGGCCAGTGGCAGTGGGGCAAGGCGCAGCGCAAGGAGGCCGCGCAGGCGCAGTTCGACGCGCTGCGCGCTGCGCCGCCGGTCGAGTTGCCGGCCGCGCCGGTCGCCGATCCCGCCTTCTTCCAGTACCGTCGCGTCGGCGTGCATGGCCAGTACCGCCCCGCCGGCCAGATCCTGCTCGACAACCAGATGCAGGATGAGCGCGTCGGCTACCGCGTGCTGACGCCGCTGGCGATCGACGGCGGCAAAGTGGAAGTGCTGGTCGATCGCGGCTGGGTCGCCGCCGGCGCCGATCGCCGCAACATTCCCGAGGTCGCCGTCCCCCCGGGGCCGACTTTCATCACCGGCACCGCCGTGCAGCCTTCGACCAAGCATTTCTCGCTGGCTGCCGACACCGCGCCGCCGGGCGGCAATGCGCGCTGGCAGTTCGTCGATCTCGGGCGTTACGCGCGCGAGGCGCAGGTCGAACTGCAGCCGCTGGTGATCCGCCTCGACCCCGACCAGCCGCACGGCTATCTGCGCGCCTGGCCGCGCCCCGATGACCGGCACGAGCGCCACCTCTCCTACGCGCTGCAGTGGTTCGGCTTCGCCGCCAGCACTGTCGGCATCTGGGCCTGGGCCGGCTTCCGGAGGCAGCCGTGAGCGCGCTCGTCATGCCGCTGCAGGATCGCCGGGCCGGGCGGCGCATGCTGCTGCTGCTCGTCGCGGTACTCGCGCTGCCCTTCATCGTCGCGGCGGTGCTGATCGTTTCCGGCTGGCGCCCGGCAGCGGCGCCGCATCATGGCGAACTGCTGCAGCCCGCCGCGCCGCTCGCGCTCGACGACCTGGCCATCCTCGCCGGCCCGCCAAAGTCGGCCCTGCAGGGACGGTGGCTGCTGGTCGCCGTCGAACCGGAAACCTGCATCGCCGACTGCGAACGCCGCCTCGACGAATTGCGCCGCCTGCACGTCGCGCTCTACAAGGCGATGCCGCGCGTCAAGCGCGTACTGCTGACGCCTGCCGTGCCGTCGCTCGCCCAGCCGGACCTGGCGGTCGCCGTGCCGACGAGCTGGCCGGCGCTGGATCGCCCCGGCGTCTGGCTCGTCGACCCGCGCGGCCAGGCCGTGCTGTATTACGCGCATGGCGCCGGGCAGAAGGCCATGCTCAAGGACATCGAACGACTGCTGCGCTACAGCTGGACCGGATAGGAGTACCGCCATGAACACCCGCGCCATCCCTCTCGCCTCCCCCCTTGCCCGCCTCTCCGCCTTCGCGGCGCTGTGCAAGCTGCGTGTGAACAGCCTGATCGTGTTCACGGCGATGATCGGCATGCTGCTCGCGCAGGAGGGCTGGCCGCCCGTCGGCCGTTTCGTCGCGGCGAGCCTCGGCATCTGGCTGGTCGCCTGCGCCGCCGCCGCGATCAACTGCCTGGTCGAGCGCACCGTCGACGCGCGCATGATGCGCACCGCGCGCCGCCCGCTGCCGCAAGGCATCCTCGGACCCGGCGAGGCGCTCGGCCTCGCCATGCTGCTCGGCGGCATCGGCCTGACGGTGCTGCACCTGTGGGTGAACGACCTGACGCTGTGGCTGACGCTCGCCACCTTCCTCGGCTACGCGGTGGTCTACACGGCGATCCTCAAGCCGGCCACGCCGATGAACATCGTCATCGGCGGCGCCTCGGGCGCGATGCCGCCCGTGCTCGGCTGGACGGCGATGACCGGCCACCTCGCCCAGGAACCGCTCGCGCTGTTCCTGATCATCTTCCTGTGGACGCCGCCGCACTTTTGGGCGCTGGCGATGGCGCGCCGCGACGACTACGCGCGCGCCGGCTTCCCGATGCTGCCGGTGACGCACGGCATCCGCCTCACCTGCCTGCACAGCCTGCTCTACACGCTGATGCTCGCGGCGGCGAGCTACCTGCCGGTGACGCTCGGCATGAGCGGCACGCTCTACGGCGTGGCGGTGAGCGCGCTCAACGCGATGTTCGTCGCGCAGGCCTGGGGCCTGCTGCGCGAATACAGCGATCCCGCCGCCTGGCGCATGTTCCGCGGCTCGCTGATCTACCTCTCGGGCCTGTACCTGGCGCTGTTCGCCGACCGCCTGCTCGCGCCGTGGCTGCCGTTCTGACGATCGACGTTCCCGCACGTCGTAGCCATTACCGCCCGCTGCTGGTCGCGGCGACGCTGCTGGCCTTCTGCGTCGTCGGCCTCGGCGCCTACGTGCGCCTGTCCGACGCCGGCCTCGGCTGCCCGGACTGGCCGGGCTGCTACGGCCACCTGGTCGGCGTGCCCGATACGCACGCCGAGCATGCCGCCGCCGCGGGCGCCTTCCCCGGCAAGCCGGTCGAGACCTACAAGGCGTGGAAGGAAATGATCCACCGCTACGCCGCCGGCACGCTGGGCCTGCTGATCCTCGGCGTCGCGATTTCCGCCTGGCGCCGCGAGCGGGAGCGGCGCCCCTGGCTCGAGACCGGGCTGGTCGTCCTGGTGGCCTTCCAGGCGCTGCTCGGCATGTGGACGGTGACCCTGCTGCTCAAGCCCGCGGTCGTCACCGCCCACCTGCTCGGCGGCATGGCGACCTGGGCGCTCCTCGTGCTCTGTCTCGCCCGCGAGAAACTCGGTTCTGGCGAGGCGGCGCCACCCGGTCGACGAGTACGCGGCTTCGGCCTCCTGGCACTCGTAGCGCTGGTCGGCCAGATCGCGCTGGGCGGCTGGGTGTCGAGCAACTACGCGGCGCTGGCCTGCCCCGATTTTCCGACCTGCCGGGGTGGGTGGCTGCCCATCGATAGCCCGACCACCATCCACATGGCCCATCGCCTCGGTGCGCTGCTGGTGTTCTGCGCGGTGGGAGCCTACGCCGCACTGCTGCTGAAACGCAGGCAGGCCGTCGGCCTGCTGCTGGCCGCGCTGCTGGCACTGCAGGTCGGACTGGGCATCGCCAACGTGCTGCTGTCGCTCCCGCTGCCGCTGGCGGTCGCCCACAACCTCGGCGCCGCGCTGCTGCTGGCGACGCTGGTGGTCGCCAACTTCCTCCGCTACTGAGCCAAGGCATCCAGCAACTTCTGGTGAATTGCCCCGAAGCCGCCGTTGCTCATCACCAGCACGTGGTCGCCGGGACGTGCCGCCGCGACGATGCGTGCGACCAGGTCGCCCAGGTCGTCGCTGACTCGGGCCTTGTCGCCGAGCGGGGCGAGCGCGGCGGCGGCATCCCAGCCGAGATTGGCGCCGTAGCAGAAGACCAGATCGGCATCCCGCAGGCTGCCGGGCAGCGCGTCCTTCATCGTGCCGAGCTTCATCGTGTTCGAGCGCGGTTCGAGCACCGCGAGAATCCTGCCGTTGCCGATGCGGCCGCGCAGGCCGGCGACGGTCGTCTCGACCGCCGTCGGATGGTGGGCGAAGTCGTCATAGACGGTCACGCCATTCACGGTGCCGCGCACCTCGAGACGGCGCTTGACGTTGGCGAAGCGGGTCAGCGCATCGAGGCCGCGTTCGAGCGGCACGCCGGCGTGCCGTGCGGCGAGCAGGGCGGCCAGGGCGTTGTTCCGGTTGTGGGTTCCTGAAAGTTGCCAGGAGATGGCGCCTAGTTGCTGTCCGTTGTTGTGAATTATCAGCGTTCCGGTTGCGTCGTTGCCAGTCGCGCGCCAGCCGGCCGGGTCGTTGAAGCGTTCGACCGGCGTCCAGCAGCCACGCTTGAGCACGCGCTCAAGCGCCGGTTCGGTTGCGTTGGAGACGATCAGGCCGTTGCCCGGGACTGTCCGTACCAGATGGTGAAATTGCGTCTCGATGGCTGCGAGATCGGAGAAGATGTCAGCATGGTCGAACTCAAGGTTGTTGAGGATAGCCGTACGCGGGCGGTAGTGGACGAACTTCGAGCGCTTGTCGCAGAAAGCGGTGTCGTATTCGTCGGCTTCGACGACGAAGAACGATGATTCGCTGAAGTTGGCCGATTTACCAAAGTTCTGCGGTACGCCGCCGATCAGGTAGCCGGGCTGCAGGCCGGCATCCTCGAGAATCCAGGCAAGCATCGCCGAGGTGGTCGTCTTGCCGTGGGTGCCGGCGACGGCCAGGACCCACTTCCCCTGCAGGATGTTCTCGGCGAGCCACTGCGGGCCGGAGGCGTAAGGCAGACCGCGGTCGAGGATGGCTTCCAGCACCGGATTGCCGCGCGAGACGGCATTGCCGACCACCCACAGGTCGGCGTTCAGGCCGACCTGGTCGGCGCCGTAGCCCTCGACCAGCTCGATGCCTTCCGCCGCCAGCTGGGTGCTCATCGGCGGGTAGACGTTGGCGTCGCAGCCGGTGACGCGGTGGCCGGCGGCGCGGGCAATCAGGGCAATACCGCCCATGAATGTGCCGCAGATCCCGAGAATGTGGATGTGCATGTGTGGGAAGATGGGGGCTAGAATGATCCGGCATTCTACGGGAGGTACCCCGATGTCCCGCCGCAGCCGTCCCGCCCGCATTCTCAATCCCCATTCACCCGCCCTGCGTTCAGAACTGGTGCATGCCGCCGCCCGGCTGGTCGCCGAGGATGGCATGGAGTACGGGTTGGCCAAGCGCAAGGCCGTGCGCCAACTGGGCCTGCCGGACGGCTTCCCCTTGCCCGGCAACGCCGAAGTCGAGGATGCCGTGCGCGACTATCGGGCGATTTACCAGGAAGACGAGCAGGGCGAGCGCGTCGCCGCGCTGCGTTGCGCCGCCGTCGGGCTGATGCGCCGGCTCGCGCCGTTTTCCCCCTGGCTGACCGGCTCGGTGCTCGACGGCACGGCCGGCCGCCAAGCGAGTATCGACCTGCTGCTGTTTCCGGACAGCGCCAAGGAGGTCGAGATCTTCCTGCTCGACCAGGGAATTCCTTTTCACCACGGCAACCCGAAAAGCGATCGCGTCGAGGCGGTGCTGGTGATCGACGCCGAAGACATGCCCGCCAACCTGATCATCCTGCCGCCGCGCGAGGAGCGCATCAATTTCAAGGGTAACGACGGCCGTACGCGCTCCCGCGCCCGGGTCGACGCGGTCGAGGCGCTGTGCGCCGCCCAGCCGCTGTGAGTTCGGGTGAACTGGACAACTTGCCCCTATTTGCGGCAAACTTGCAGTCATGTCGAATTCAAAAACCAGGAAGACTTCCGCCAAAAGAGACAGGGATGCAATCCGCAATGCCCGGATTCTCGTCCTGCATGGCCCGAACCTGAACCTTCTCGGCACGCGCGAACCGGATGTTTACGGCCGGACGACGCTGGCCGACATCCACGCGATGATGGAGTCGCGTGCCCGGGCCGACGGCGTCCAGATCGAGAGCTTCCAGAGCAACAGCGAAGGTGAACTGATCGACCGGGTCCAAGCGGCCGGCCCGGAAGGCATCGAGTTCATCATCATCAACCCGGCGGGCTATACCCATAGCAGCGTTGCGCTGCGCGATGCCCTGGCGGCGGTCCGCATCCCGTTCATCGAGGTGCATCTGTCGAACATCCACGCGCGCGAGGCGTTCAGGCAGCACTCGTATTTTTCCGACATCGCGGTCGGCACCATCGTCGGCCTCGGTGCCCAGGGCTACGCGCTGGCGCTCGACGCCGCGCTCGCCCGCATCAGACAATAAACAAGCCCAAGCCCGGAAAGGGCGAACATTGCGCCTGCCCAGTCGATGGGCGGGCAGGGAGAACCGCATGGACCTGAGAAAACTGAAGACCTTGATCGACCTTGTCCAGAACTCGGGAATTTCCGAACTGGAGATCAGCGAAGGCGAGGAGAAGATCCGCATCGCCAAGCATATGGCGCCCGCGCCTTCGACCACCATGGTGAGCATGCCGATGGCGGCCGCGGTCCCCATGCCCATGATGGGCGCCGCCGCGCCGGCGCCGAGTTCCGCGCCGGTGGAAGCCGCGCCCGCGGAGCCGGCCGGCCATCAGGTCAAGGCGCCGATGGTCGGCACCTTCTACCGCGCCGGCAGCCCGGGCGCGGCCGCCTTCGTCGAAGTCGGCCAGGCCGTCAAGAAGGGCGAAACCCTCTGCATCATCGAGGCGATGAAGCTCATGAACGAGATCGAGTCCGACGCCGACGGCGTGGTCAAGGCGATCCTCGTCGAGAACGGCCAGCCGGTCGAGTTCGACCAGCCCCTGTTCGTCATCGGCTGATCGCGATGTTCGGCAAGGTCCTGATCGCCAACCGGGGCGAGATCGCCCTGAGAGTCCTGCGTGCCTGCCGCGAACTGGGCGTGCGCACCGTCGCCGTCCATTCGACCGCCGACGCCGAGGCCAAGTACGTCAAGCTGGCCGACGAGTCGGTCTGCATCGGCCCGCCGCCCTCCGGCCAGAGCTACCTGAACATCCCCGCATTGATCTCGGCCGCCGAGGTCACCGATGCCGAGGCGATCCACCCCGGCTACGGCTTCCTTTCCGAGAACGCGGACTTCGCCGAGCGCGTCGAGAAGTCGGGCTTCGTCTTCATCGGCCCGCAGGCCGAGACGATCCGCCTGATGGGCGACAAGGTTTCCGCCAAGAACGCGATGAAGGAAGCGGCCGTGCCCTGCGTGCCCGGTTCCGATGGCGCGCTGCCCGAGGATCCGAAGGAGATCGTCAAGATCGCCCGCGCGATCGGCTACCCGGTCATCATCAAGGCGGCCGGCGGCGGCGGCGGCCGCGGCATGCGCGTGGTGCATACCGAGGCGGCCCTGCTCAATGCGGTGAACATGACGCGCACCGAGGCGGGGGCGGCGTTCGGCAACCCCATGGTCTACATGGAAAAGTTCCTCGAGAACCCGCGTCATATCGAAATCCAGGTGATGGCCGACAACTACCGGAACGCCGTCTGGTTGTCGGAGCGCGACTGCTCGATGCAGCGTCGCCACCAGAAGGTGATCGAGGAGGCGCCGGCGCCCGAGATCAACCGCCGCGCCATCGCGCGCATCGGCGAACGCTGCGCCGAAGCCTGCAAGCGGATCGGCTACCGCGGCGCCGGCACCTTCGAGTTCCTCTACGAGAACGGCGAGTTCTACTTCATCGAGATGAACACGCGCGTGCAGGTCGAGCATCCGGTCACCGAACTGGTCACCGGCATCGACATCGTGCAGGCGCAGATCCGCGTCGCGGCCGGCGAGAAGCTGTGGTTCAAACAGCGTGACGTCGAGGTGAAGGGCCACGCGATCGAATGCCGCATCTGCGCCGAAGATCCATTCAAGTTCACGCCATCTCCCGGCAAGATCGTCAATTGGCATCCGCCTGGCGGCCCGGGCATCCGCGTCGATTCACACGTTTATTCGGGCTACACGGTGCCTTCGCACTACGACTCGATGATCGGCAAGCTGATTTCCTACGGCGACACGCGCGAGCAGGCGATCCGCCGCATGCGCATCGCGCTGTCGGAGATGATGGTCGATGGCATCAAGACCAACATCCCGCTGCACCAGGATCTGCTGCTCGACGAGCGCTTCATCAAGGGCGGCACGAGCATCCACTACCTCGAAGAAAAGCTCGCCGCGCGCGAAGAAGCCAACCGGAAATAATCCAGATGTGGCTGTCGGTCGCCATCGAGGCCGATGCGGCCCATGCCGAAACGCTTTCCGACGCGCTGCTGGCGGCGGGGGCGATCTCGGTTTCGGTCGAGGATGCACTGGCCGGCACCGAGTTCGAAACCCCGCAGTTCGGCGAGCCGGGATCTTCTTCTTCGCCGCTCTGGGATAACAGCCGCGTCGTCGCGCTGTTCGAGCCCGCCGCCGACCTCAAGGAGCGCATCGCCGCCGCCGCGCGGCAAGCCGGCATCGAGGACCTGCCGGAAATCCGTTGCGAGGAGGTCGCCGAGCAGGACTGGGTGCGGCTCACGCAGTCGCAGTTCGAGCCGATCCGCATCTCCGGCCGCCTCTGGATCGTGCCTTCGTGGCATGTCGCGCCGGACCCGGCGGCGATCAACCTCGAACTCGATCCGGGCCTGGCCTTCGGCACCGGCAGTCACCCGACCACGCGGCTGTGCCTCGAATGGCTTGAGACGAGCATCGTTCCCGGCTGCTCGGTGCTCGACTACGGCTGCGGTTCCGGCATCCTCGGCATCGCGGCGGCGAAGCTCGGCGCCGGCGATGTGCTGGGCATCGACATCGATCCAACGGCGCTCGCCGCTGCCGCCGACAACGCGGCGCGCAATGGCGTCCAGTTGCGGCTCGCCCATTCCGGCGAACCGCTGACGCAGACCTTCGACCGTGTCGTCGCCAACATCCTCACCAATCCGCTCATGTTGCTGGCGCCGCTGCTGAGTTCGCGGCTCAAGCCCGCCGGCCGGCTCGCGCTGGCCGGCGTGCTGGAAAGCCAGGCGGAGCAGGTGATCGCCGCCTACGCACCCTATCTGCCATTGCGCGTCGGCGCGACGCGGGAAGGCTGGGTGCGGCTGGAAAGCGGGAAAATCGGCTAAGCTCCCCGCATGCTGACCCGCTGCCCGTACTGCGAGACGACGTTCCGCGTGACCGCCGAGCAACTCAAGGCACGCCGAGGCCAGGTGCGCTGCGGTGCCTGTCGCGGAGTCTTCGACGCGCTCGAGAGTCTCGTCGAGGAAGTGCCCGTCGTCGTCCCTCCTCTTCCGGCGGCATCAGCTTCGGCCGAGATGCCCGCGGTGAGCGAAGAACCGGCGCCGCCCACCGAGAGCATCGCTGTTGAGGAGCTCGCTGCGGAGGAGATAGCCGCGGAAGCCGCCGCCGCGGAAGAAGTGGTGATCGAAGAGCCGACGGTCGAAGTGTTGCCGGACGTGTCTGAAGAAGCCGCGGAGCCCGAGGAACCCGCTCCATCTGCACCGGCCCCCGACTCGGCCGCGGCACCCGAACCCGTCGCCGAAGCGGAAGCGCAGGAATCGGCCGTCGCGGCAGCCGAGGCGCCGCTGCCCCCGGCCTGGGAAGCGGTATCGCCTCCCCCGTCGCCGCCACGGCGCTGGCCCTGGGCGGTCGGCGCCGCGCTGCTGTTCTTCCTGGCGCTCGGCCAGCTCGTGTTCATCTTCCGCACGGAAATCGCCGCCAGCAGCCCCGAGTTGCGGCCGATGCTCGCGGCCGGCTGCGAGCTGTTCGGCTGCACGGTGCCGCGGCCGCGCCGGCCCGAACTGCTCAGCATCGAAACCTCGGATCTCGCGCCGGAGGGTGCTGGTCTGCTGCTGACCGCGACGCTGAAGAACCGCGCTCCCTTCGCGCAGGATTACCCCGCGCTCGAACTGACGCTGACCGACACCCAGGACCAGGCGCTGGTGCGCAAGGTGCTGATGCCCGCCGACTGGCTGCCCGCCGGCCGCGCCGGGAGCGCCGGCTTCGCCGCGCAGGGAGAAGTCGCCGTCAAGCTGCTGTTCGCCGCCGACGGCGTGCCCGCCGTCGGCTACCGCCTCTACCTGTTCTATCCCTGACCAGCCTTACCGCCATCGCCATGCACACGCTCATCTGCGGCTCACTCGCCTACGACACCATCATGGTGTTCAAGGACCGCTTCAAGCACCACATCCTGCCGGAGCAGATCCACATCCTCAACGTCGCCTTCCTGGTGCCCGACATGCGGCGCGAATACGGCGGCTGTGCCGGCAACATCGCCTACAACCTCAAGCTGCTCGGCGGCGCGCCGCTGATCATGGCGGCGGTTGGCGACGACGCCGGCCTCTACCTGCAGCGCCTCGAGCACCTCGGGCTGGCCACCACCCACGTGCGCCGCGTGCCCGACACCTACACCGCGCAGGCCTTCATCACCACCGACCTCGACGACAACCAGATCACTGCCTTCCATCCGGGGGCGATGAACTTCTCGCACCACAACCAGATCGGCGACGCGCGCGACGTGACGCTCGGCATCGTGGCACCCGACGGCCGCGACGGCATGCTGCAGCATGCGCGCGAATTCCGCGAGCTCGGCATCCCCTTCGTCTTCGATCCCGGCCAGGGTCTGCCGATGTTCAACGGCGAGGAATTGCTCGAATTCCTCCGGCTGGCCGACTACTGCACGGTGAACGACTACGAGGCCAAGCTGCTGACCGAGCGCACCGGCCGGTCGCTCGCCGATCTGGCGCGCGAGGTGAAGGCGCTGGTCGTCACGCTCGGCGGCAACGGCTCGCAGATCTATGCGGATGGCGGCCGCATCGACATTCCGACGGTGCCGGCCGCGCAGGTGGTCGACCCGACCGGCTGCGGCGACGCCTCCCGCGCCGGCCTGCTCTACGGCATCGCGCGCGGCTGGGGCTGGCCGAAGACCGGCCGGCTCGCCTCGTTGATGGGCAGCATCAAGATCGCCCATCGCGGCGGGCAGAACCACAAGCCGTCGCGCGCCGAAATCGCCGCGCAGTTCCTGGCGGCGTTCGGCGAAAGCCTCGACTGATTACTGCTCGCCTTCGGCGGCGATCTCGGCGCGCACCTGATCCATGTCGAGACCCTTCACCTGCTCGATGAGCTGGTCAAGCGCCGAGGCGGGCAGCGCGCCGGCCTCGGCGTAGAGAATGATCTGGTCGCGGAACACCATCAGCGTCGGAATCGAGCGGATGTTGAAACCGGCCGCCAGCTCGCGCTCCTCCTCGGTATTGACCTTGGCGAAGGCGATCTCCGGATGCTTCTCGGCAGCCGCCTCGAAGGTCGGCGCGAAGGAACGGCACGGCCCGCACCACTCTGCCCAGAAGTCGATGATGACGATGTCGTTGTTGGTGACGGTGTCCTTGAAGTTGTCGGCGGTCAGCTGGATGGTGGCCATGCGGCGCTCCGAAAGGGTGGGTGAATGGGCATTCTAGTCCAGGCAGGGCGGCCGACGGGCCGCTTCGCTCCCTCGCCGACCGGGCCGCTGCACTTTGGCTCGCTGGTCGCCGCGCTCGGCTCCTGCCTCGAAGCCAGGGCGCGCGGCGGCCGCTGGCTGGTGCGCATGGAGGACGTCGATGCGCCGCGCTGCCGGCCGGCGCATGCCGACGACATTCTGCGCACGCTCGACGCCTGCGGCTTCGCATGGGACGGCGAGGTTATCTTCCAGAGCCGGCGTGCCGAGCGCTATCGCGACACGCTCGAACGGCTGAAGGCGATGGCGGCGGTCTATCCCTGCGGCTGCACGCGCAGCGAGCTCGAAGCCGCACCGGCCGGAATCGACGGCGCGCCGGTCTATCCGGGCACCTGCCGCAACGGCCTGCCGCCCGGCAAGACGGCACGCGCCTGGCGGCTGCGCATGGCGGGCGCGATCGAATTCGTCGACCTCGTGCAGGGCCCGCAGCGCCAGGACCTGCCGCGCGAGGTCGGCGACTGCGTGCTGCTGCGTGCCGACGGGCTGTTCGCCTACCAACTCGCGGTGGTGGCCGACGATGCCGACCAGGGCGTCGACCACGTCGTGCGCGGCGCGGACCTGATCCACTCGACGGCGCGGCAGATCTTCCTGCAGCGGCTGCTCGGCTTGCCGACGCCCGCCTACGCGCATCTGCCGGTCGCGGTCGACGCGACGGGAGCGAAGCTCTCCAAGCAGACGCGCGCCGCGCCGGTCGATGCGCAGGACCCCGTGCCCGCGCTCGTTGCGGCGGCGGCGTTTCTCGGCCAGAATCCGCCGCAGGAACTGCGCCGCCTCGCCAGAACCGAGTTCTGGATCTGGGCGCTGGAAAACTGGCGGCTCGACCGCGTGCCGCGCGTTCCCGCCATCGCCATCGAGGAGCAAGCATGATCGTCACCGACGACGCCGGCATCCGCCGCATTCTCGAGAACCACAAGGTCGTCGCCATGGTCGGCCTGTCGCCGAAGGAGGATCGCCCGAGCCATCACGTGGCGCGCTACCTGCTGGCGCGCGGCTACACGGTGATTCCCGTCAATCCCGGCCAGCGCGAGATCCTCGGCCTGACCTGCTACGCGAGCCTGCGCGACATCCCGGTCAGGGTGGACATGGTCGACGTCTTCCGCAATGCGGCCGACGTGCCGCCGATCGCCGCCGACGCGATCGCCATCGGCGCGCAGTCGCTGTGGCTGCAGCTCGGCGTGGTCAACCAGGCAGCGGCGGAAGCCGCGTCGGCGGCCGGCCTCGACGTGGTGATGGACCGCTGCCCGAAAATCGAGCATGCGCGCCTGTTCGGATGACAAAAGTCGGTGCCGCTGGCCCGAAACAGGAGCAGAATGCAACTGTCGGAATCGAGGAGCAGGACATGCCCCGCGCAGTGATCGAAGACTGGGACCAGTTCACCGCCTTTCTCGCCGCCCAGCCCTTGTGCCAATGGTCGGCGCAGAAGCAGCGGGAGATCGCCATGGGCAAGCATAGCGGCCGGGAGCGGTCCGCCATTCGTCCCCCCGCGCCGAAGAACGACAACGCCGATCTCGCCGCCGCCCTTGCGGCGATGGCCTAGGCGGTTTCCCCGCCGTTCACTCGCGGTAGTCGCTGCCGCCGTAGCGGGTGAGGCCGAGCATCAGCCGCACCAGGCCGTAGGCCGCCCAGCGCAGGGTGCGCGCCAGCAAGCCGGTGCGCTGCAGGTCGGCCGCGCCGACGAGCAGGGCCTTCGAGGCGATCGCCTCGGTCAGGCTCGCGCGCAGCTCCCCGGCGAAGCCGGCATCCAGCACCGCGACGTTCGCCTCGCGGGCGAGCAGCAGGCTGAAGGGATCGATGTTCGAGGAGCCGACCGTCGCCCACAGGCCGTCGACCGCCGCCACCTTCGCATGCAGGAAGCCGGCCTGATACTCATGGATGCGGATGCCGTCGGCGATCAGGTTCCGGTAGAGCGCCTGCGTCGCGTAGTGCAGCAGCGCATACTCGACCTGTCCCTGCAGCAGGATCGTGACGGTAACCCCGCGCGCCGCCGCTTCGCGCAGCGCATGGTGGAAGCGCCGCCCCGGCAGAAAATAGGCGCTGGCGATCAGCACCTCGTCCTTGGCCGCGGCGATGGCGTCGAGATAGGCCTCTTCGATGTCGCGGCGATGCCGCAGGTTGTCGCGGATCAGGAAGGCGGCCGCCATGTGGCCGGCGGGCAGATCCTCGGCGCAGGGCGTGATCGGCGCCGGCGGCGGGCGCCGCCGCAGGCGGGCCCAGCCGACCAGCCGCCAGAGCCGGCGCGCGTCCGCGTGGATGCGCGCCACCAGCGGCCCGGTGACGCGCACCGCGTAGTCGTAGCGTGGCCCGAGGCCCGGGGTGTCTTCGTCATCGACGATGTTGATGCCGCCGACGAAGGCGACGCGGCCGTCGATCACCGCGAGCTTGCGGTGCAGGCGGCGCAGCCGGTGACGCCGCAGCCGCAGCGGCGCGATCTCGGGGCGGTAGACCTCGAGCTCGACGCCCGCCGCGACGAGTTCGCGGCCGAGCCCTTCGGCAAAGCCGCGGGCGCCGAAGCCGTCGACCAGCACGCGCACCGCGACGCCGCGCCGCGCCGCGGCGGCGAGCGCGGCGGCGATGGCGCGCCCGGTCGCGTCGGCCGCGAAGATGTAGGTCTCGAGGCGGATCTCGCATTGCGCCGCCGCGATCGCCGCTTGCAGGGCGGGAAAGTACTGTGCGCCGCTTTCGAGCAGCTCGATGCGGTTGCCGGGCAGAAACTCGGCGCTCATGCGGCGGCGGCGAAGGAGAAGCGGGCCGACAGCGCGGCGTGATCGGAGATGGATGACCAGGGTGGGCCGCGATGCACGGTGCAGTCCTCGGTCCTGAGGCCGCGCACGTAGATGCGGTCGAGGCGGAACAGCGGCAGCGCCGCGGGATAGCTGCGCGACGGGCGCGCCGTCTCGCCGGCGCAGGCGAAGACCTCGGTCAGGTCGAGGCGCGGCGCCAGCAGTTCGCAGGCGCGGCCGCGCCAGTCGTTGAAGTCGCCGGCGATGATCAGCGGCGCCTCGCGCGGGACGTTCGTCTCGAGGAAGCTCGCCAGCGCGTCGTACTGGTGGCGGCGCGAGCGGCCGAACAGCGAGAGGTGCGCGCAGACGCAGTGAAGCGGCAGCGCCATGCCCGGCACGGCGACCGTGCAGTGGAGCAGGCCGCGCTTCTCGAAGCGCAGGCGCGTCACGTCCTGGTTGTGCGACGACAGGATCGGGTAGTGCGTGAGGATGGCGTTGCCGTGGTGGCCGTGGTCGTAGACCATGTTGCGGCCGTAGGCGTGGTTGGACCAGAAGTCTGCGGCGAGGAACTCGTGCTGCGGCTCGGGCGGCCAGTCCTGGTGCCGCGCGGCGTGGCGCTCGTGCTGGCCCTGCACTTCCTGCAGGAAGACGATGTCGGCGCCGAGCTCGCGCAGGCGTTCGCGCAGCTCATGCACCACCATGCGGCGGTTGAACTGCGAGAAGCCCTTGTGGATGTTCCAGGTGGCGATCGAAAGCATGGCCGCAGTATAGACGGCGGGTAAGATGCGGAAAAAGACGGAGGAGCCCGAGGATGACCGACCAGGCGATTCAGGATTATTACCCGGATGAACTGAGCCATTGCTACGGCTGCGGCAGGAACAACCCGCTGGGCCACCAGCTCAAGACATTTCGGGACGGCGGGGACGGCGCGACGACCGTCGCGCGCTACACCCCGCGGCCCGAGCACACGGCGATCCCCGGCTTCGTCTATGGCGGGCTGATCGCTTCGCTGGTGGATTGCCACGGCACCGGCACGGCCGCCGTCGCGGCCTACCGCGCCGCCGGCCGGGCGCCGGGGTCGGCGCCGGCGCTGCGCTTCGTCACCGGCTCGCTCAAGGTGGACTTCCTCGCGCCGACGCCCATGGGCGTCGAACTCGAACTGCGCGGTGTGCCGGTCGAGGTCAAGGAGAAGAAGGTGGTGGTCGACATCACCGTGACGGCGAATGGCAAGATCACCGCGCAGGGGCAGGTGGTCGCGGTGCGCATGCCGGAGAGCATGGCGCCGCAGTAATTCCGGACTTCGGCGCCGCCCCGCCGGCGCCGAGTTTTGCCTCAGGATGCGTCGAGCATCCTTTGAAGAGCTACCTTGGCGAGTCGCGCTTCGTGTTCCGGCACCTTGATCTGATTCACCACGTTGCCGGTGGCGAGATTCTCGAGCGTCCATGCCAGGTGCTGCGGATCGATGCGCTGCATCGTCGAGCACATGCAGACCGTGCCGGCCATGAACTGCACGACCTTGCCCTCGTCCTTCACCTCGTCGGCGAGGCGCGAGACGAGGTTGAGCTCGGTGCCGACCAGCCAGCGCGTGCCCGGCGCCGATTCCTTGACGACGCGGATGATCGTTTCGGTCGAGCCGACGGCGTCCGACTTGGCGCAGACATCGAAGCCGCATTCCGGATGGGAGATCACCTTGCCGCCGGGATACTGGGCGCGGAACTTGTCGATCTGCGTCGGCTGGAACATCTGATGCACATTGCAGTAGCCGTGCCAGAGGATGATCTTCGCGTCACGGATCCGTTCGGGCGTCAGGCCGCCCATCGGCAGGTCGGGATTCCAGACGACCATCCGGTCGAGCGGGATGCCCATCTTGTGCCCGCTCCAGCGGCCGAGATGCTGGTCGGGAAAGAACAGCACCTTCTCGCGCCGCGCGAACGACCACTCGAGGATCTTCGGCGCGTTCGACGAGGTGCACACGATGCCGCCGTGCTCGCCGCAGAATGCCTTGAGATCGGCGGACGAGTTGATGTAGGTGACCGGCGTGACCGCCGCGTCGGGATCCAGCACGGTGGCCAGTTCGCGCCAGCAGCGCTCGACCTTGGCGCGGTTGGCCATGTCGGCCATCGAGCAGCCGGCGGCGAGGTCGGGCAGGATCGCGATCTGCTCGGGGCGCGAGAGGATGTCGGCGACCTCGGCCATGAAATGCACGCCGCAGAAGACGATGAATTCGGCGTCCGACTGCGACGCCAGCCGCGAGAGCTTGAGCGAGTCGCCGGTGATGTCGGCGAAACGATAGACGTCGGCGCGCTGGTAGTGGTGACACAGCAGCACGGCGCGCCGGCCGAGTTGCGCGCGGGCGGCTTCGATGCGGGCCTGCGCCGCCTGGTCGGACAGGGCGTTGAAGGCGTCGAACTGGATGGCGGCGGTCTGCATGGTCGGCAGGGCAGGGCGATACAATGCGGGGCAAGGAGTATACGGCAAGTGCCCGACCACCATTCCCACCAGCACCCATCCCCGGCCGACCTGAGCGCCGAGTTGCGCACCCCCGAGCGGCTCGCCGTCGCCCAGCGCGCCACCTGGGCGAGCGTGGCGGTGAACTTCCTGCTCACCGTCGCCCAGCTCATCGTCGGCTGGGTCGCCCATTCGCAGTCGCTGATCGCCCACGGCCTGCACTCGTTCTCCGACCTGCTGTCCGACTTCCTCGTGCTGTGGGCCAACCACCAGGGCGCGCATCCGGCCGATGCGGCGCACCCCTACGGCCATGCGCGCATCGAGACGGCCGCGACGCTGGTGCTCGGCATCTCGCTCGCGCTGGTCGGCGGCGGCATCCTGCTCGCGGCGGGACAGCAGCTGCAGCACATGGAGGAGGTGCCGCCGGTCGAGATGCTGGCGCTGTGGGTCGCGCTCGCGACCCTGGCGGCGAAGGAGGGCCTGTTCCACTACCTCAAGGCCGTCGCCGCGCGCCTGCATTCGGCGGTGATGATGGCCAATGCCTGGCACACGCGCGCCGACGCCGCCTCGGCGCTGGTCGTCGCCGTCGGCATCGGCGGCAGCCTGCTCGGCTGGCGTTTCCTCGACCTGCTCGCCGCCGTGCTGGTCGGCTTCATGATCCTCAAGTTGGGCCTCGAGTTCGCCTGGGAGGCGTTGCGCGAACTCGTCGATACCGGGTTGTCCGAGCAGGAGGTCGCCGCGATCCGCGCTACGCTGGCCGACACCCCCGGCGTGATCGATCTGCATGATCTGCGCACCCGCCGCATGGCGCACCGCGTGCTCGTCGACGTTCATCTGCAGGTCGATGGCGGCATCACGGTCGCCGCCGGGCATGAAATCGGCGAGGCGGCCCGCCGGCGTGCCATCGCCGCCCATCCGGAAGTGCTGGACGTGCTCGTCCACCTCGATGTCGAGAACGACGGGGCATCCGGCACATCAGGGCACCATGATGGGGCGCACTCTGGTTAGCATGCACCGAAGTGGTGCACTTGGAGGCCTGAAATCTTTCTCCCCTTCTCCGAATATGCCTTGTGGCACAATCCCCTGTCGAATCGTGCCTCTTGGCATGCTTACTGCTAAACCCTTCCACGTTTTTTCGGCATTTTTTTCAGATCACTGACCAGGAGTAGCTCTCATGACGCCCCAAGATGTAATCAAGATGATCCAGGAGAAGGAAGTCAAGTTTGTCGACTTCCGCTTCACCGATATCCGTGGCAAGGAACAGCACGTCGGCGTGCCGGTTTCCGCCTTCGGCCTCGAGAAGTTCGAGGACGGCCATGCCTTCGACGGTTCGTCGATCGCCGGCTGGAAGGGCATCCAGGCGTCCGACATGCAGCTGATGCCCGATCCCGCGACCGCCTACATCGATCCCTTCATGGACGAGACCACGCTGATCCTGTCCTGCGACGTGGTCGAGCCGGCCGACGGCAAGGGTTACGACCGCGACCCGCGCTCCATCGCCAAGCGCGCCGAGGCGTATCTGAAGTCCTCCGGCATCGGCGATACCGCCTACTTCGGTCCCGAGCCCGAGTTCTTCATCTTCGACAGCGTCGAGTGGAAAGTCGACATGTCCGGCTCCTACTGCAAGGTGTTCTCGGAAGAGGCCGCCTGGGCGACCGCCGAGAAGTTCGAGGGCGGCAACATCGGCCACCGGCCGATGGTCAAGGGCGGCTATTTCCCGGTGCCGCCGGTCGACAGCCTCAACGACATCCGCGCCGCGATGGTGCTGGCGCTGGAGGACTGCGGCGTGCCGGTCGAGGTGCATCACCACGAAGTGGCCACCGCCGGCCAGTGCGAGATCGGCACCGTCTTCAGCACTCTGGTGAAGCGCGCCGACTGGACGCAGATTCTCAAGTACATCGTGCATAACGTCGCGCACTCCTACGGCAAGACCGCGACCTTCATGCCCAAGCCGATCGTCGGCGACAACGGCTCCGGCATGCACGTGCACCAGTCGATCTGGAAGGACGGCAAGAACCTGTTCGCCGGCAACGGCTATGCCGGTTTGAGCGAGTTCGCGCTGTACTACATCGGCGGCATCATCAAGCACGCCCGTGCGCTCAACGCGATCACCAACCCCGGCACCAACAGCTACAAGCGCCTGGTGCCCGGCTTCGAAGCCCCGGTCAAGCTGGCCTACTCGGCGCGCAACCGCTCGGCCTCGATCCGCATCCCGTTCGTGCACAGCGACAAGGCCCGCCGCATCGAGACCCGCTTCCCGGATCCGACCTCGAACCCCTACCTGTGCTTCTCGGCCCTGATGATGGCCGGCCTCGACGGCGTGCAGAACAAGATCCACCCGGGCGAGCCCGCCGACAAGAACCTCTACGACCTGCCGCCGGAAGAGGACGCCAAGATCCCGACCGTCTGTTCGTCGCTCGACCAGGCGCTCGAGTATCTCGACAAGGACCGCGAGTTCCTCACCCGCGGCGGCGTCTTCAGCAATGAGTTCATCGACGCCTTCATCGAGCTGAAGATGGAAGAGGTGCAGAAATTCCGCATGACCACCCACCCGGTCGAGTACGAGATGTACTACTCGCTGTAAGCCGCCCTGCGGCTCATGCGCGAAAAGGACGGGGCGATGCCCCGTCCTTTTTTTCCCGACGCCTTTCGCATACACTGGCGATGCCATGAAGAAATTCATCCTGCTCATGCTGGCCAGCGCCTGCGTCGGCGCCGCGGCGCAGACCAGCACCTTGTACAAGTGCAAGGGGCCGGACGGCCGCACGATCTATACGAACAACAAGGGCGGCCTGACGAACTGCGAGGTCATCGCGCAGGACAAGCCCGTGTCGACGTTCGCCCCGCCGGCGCAGAAGCCGAAGCAGGCGACGCCGGGCGACTTCCCGCGCGTCAATGGCGATCAGCAGAAGGCGCGCGACAGCGACCGGCGCGCCATCCTGGAAAGGGAACTGGCCAACGAGCAGAAGAATCTCGAGGAAGCGAAGAAGGAACTGGCCGAGCAGGAGAACCTGATCCTGCCCGAGGAGCGCATCGCCGGCGGCGGCATCCAGGGCGGCAAGCGCGAGGCGCGCATCCAGGGCTATCGCGACAAGGTGCAACTCCATCAGCGCAACATCGAATCCTTGCGCAGGGAACTCGCCAATCTCAAGTAGCTTCCGCGCTGGCGCGCTTCTTGCGAAGGTTCTCGCCATGAATCCCGCCATGAATGCCCAGGTGCTGCTCCCCGAAGAAAATCCCGCTTTCGCCGGCCTCGATCTGCTGTCGTCGGCGGTGATCCTGCTGGATGCCCAACTGCGCATCCGCCACTGCAACCCCGCCGCCGAAAACCTGTTCGCCGTCAGCCAGCGCGCCTGCCTGGGCAAGCCGCTGGCCCAGTTGCTCGGCACCCCCCCGGCACTGGTCGCCGCGCTCGAAAATGCGCTGGCCAACAACTGGAGCTATACCGGCCACGACATCGTCGTCGCGCGCGAGGCCGGCGAGCAGCATGCCGAGCCGCTTCATCTCGACTGCACCGTCACGCCGATCGACACCCCGCAGGCGAGCCTGCTGCTCGAGTTCCGGCCGATCGACCAGCAGCTCAAGGCGGCCCGCGAGGAACGCGAGGCCGTGCAGCAGCAGGCCAATCGCGAGCTGATCCGCAACCTCGCCCACGAGATCAAGAACCCGCTCGGCGGCATCCGCGGCTCGGCGCAGCTGCTCGACCGCGAGCTGGCCGGCATGGAGAACGCCCCGGCGCTCAAGGAATACACCGCGGTCATCATCCACGAGGCCGACCGGCTGCAGGACCTGATGCATCGCCTGCTCTCGTCGCACCGCGCGATGCAGCCGGCGCAGATCAACCTCCACGAGATCCTCGAGCGCGTGCGCCGTCTGATCCACGCCGAATTTCCGGGCGTGCGCGTCAAGCGCGACTACGACACCTCGCTGCCGGAGATCACCGGCGACCGGGAGCAATTGATCCAGGCGATCCTCAACATCGAGCGCAACGCCGCGCAGGCGATGCAGGGCGAAGGCGAGATCGTCACGCGCACCCGCGCGCTGCGCCAGGTGACCCTGGCGAAGAAGCGCTATCGGCTGGCACTGGAATTGCAGATCATCGACAACGGCCCCGGCATCCCGCCCGACATCCGCGACCGCATCTTCTACCCGCTGGTGTCGGGCCGCGAAGGCGGCACCGGTCTCGGGCTGGCGCTGGCGCAGACATTCATCCAGCAGCACCAAGGCAGCATCGAGGCCGAGTCGGCGCCCGGCCGCACCTGCTTCACCTTGCGCCTGCCGCTGGCCAACGCGGCGAACGGAGAAAAATCATGAATAGCGTCTGGATCATCGACGACGACCGCTCGATCCGCTGGGTGCTGGAAAAGGCGCTCGGCCGCGAAGGCATCGAGTGCGCCAGCTTCGGCACGGCCGACGAGGCGCTCGCGGCGCTGGCGGCCGGCAAGCTGCCGCGGGTGCTGGTTTCCGACATCCGCATGCCCGGCACGAGCGGCCTCGACCTGCTGCGCCGGGTCAAGCAGGAGCATCCCGATCTGCCGGTCATCATCATGACCGCCTATTCCGACCTCGATTCGGCGGTGGCGGCCTTCCAGGGCGGCGCTTTCGAATACCTGCCCAAGCCCTTCGACGTCGATCAGGCCGTGGCGCTCGTGCGCCGCGCGCTGGAGCAGGGTGCGCCCCAGATTGGTGCGTCGCCGGCCGAGGCCGTCGCGCCCGAGATTCTCGGCCAGGCACCGGCGATGCAGGAGGTGTTCCGTGCCATCGGCCGTCTGTCCCAGTCGCACGCGACCGTGCTGATCAACGGCGAATCCGGCACCGGCAAGGAGCTCGTCGCGCGCGCGCTGCACCGCCACAGCCCGAGAAAGGACGGCCCCTTCGTCGCGATCAACACGGCGGCGATCCCGCGCGACCTCCTCGAGTCGGAACTGTTCGGCCACGAGAAGGG
>DDXW01000044.1 GCA_002347285.1 Rhodocyclaceae bacterium UBA2250
TCGATTAACGTTGGGACACTAGTGTTAGGAGCCCAAGATCATGAATATCAAACAGCCCCAATCAACCTTCTCCGCACTTGCCCTGGCGGTCGTCGTCGGACTGAGCGGACCGGCTCAGGCCCAATCGGCGGCAGGTTCTAGCCCAGGTGCTGCAGCACCCTCTGCCGCATCCAAGGCGGCGCAGCCACAGGTAGATGACAAGGCCGCCCGGGAAGCCGAAAAAAAGCGTGCTGAGCTCACTCAGGACGCCATCACGGCGCTCACCAAGACCCAGGAGGCTTTGACACTCCTTGATGCAAAGAAGACCAAGGAGGCGCTCGCTGCGCTGGAACTGGCCAGCGGAAAGCTGGAACTGGTATTGGCACGCGACGCCAAACTTGCTTTGGCGCCGGTCGATGTACGCGTCATCACCCACGATATCCACGCCAACGTGGAATCGGTGAAGAAGGCGGTCAAGTTGTCTCGGGAGTTCTTGGGTGATGGCGAGCTGCAAAAGGCCCGGCCCATCGTCGCCAATCTGGCCAGCGAAATCGTGATCGAAACCGACAACCTGCCGATGGCAACGTACCCGGCAGCGATCAAGTCGGCCGCACGGCTCATCGACAGCGGCAAGATCGACGACGCCAAGGCGGAACTCGCCCGAGCACTGAACACGCTGGTGGTGACCTCGGTCGCCTTTCCTCTGCCCGTGCTACGGGCCGAAGCCGCGATGGCAAAAGCTGAAAAGCTGGCCGAGACCGACAGGCGCGATGCCAAGCAGAACGAGGAGCTCAGCACCTTGCTGTCGTCCGTGCGCACGGAGATCGAGATGGCGCAGATCCTGGGTTATGGCAAGAAGGCGGACTTCAAACCCATCTTCGATCAGGTGAAGTCCATTGAGCAAAAGTCGGCTGGTGGCAAAAGCGGCAAGGGATGGTTCGACGAGTTGAAGACGCGCATCCAAAAGCTGTTTTGAGGTGATGAAGGGGCTGACTGCTCTGTCGGTCAGTCTCGCGATGTTCGCAGTCAGCCCCAATAGATTCGCCTATTTTCACTATCTCATACGAGGCATATCACCATGAATGAGCAAACACCGAATCCCAATGCGACGAACGAAGGAATAAACGAACAGGCCGCGGTAAGCAGCCTTCCTGTCAGTCCAGAGTCCAAGCCTGAAGTCGTCACGGAGGTACAGCCTGAGGTTCAGAAAGAAACGGACTCGCAGGCGGCAGACAAACGTAAACAAGTCCTCGATGAGGCAGTCTCGGCCTTGTCGATGACCAAATCCGCGCTGGCCGCACTTGACGGCAAGGACACTGCACGCGCATTGGCAACGCTGGCCGAAGTGACGGGAAAGCTGGAGCTGATCGTCGCGCGCGAACCCACGCTCGCCCTGGCCCCCGTTGATGTGCGCACCATCGTGCACGACTTGTTCGCCAACACGGAAACCATTGAGGCGATGACCGACGAGGCGCTGGATGCCCTCAAACATGGCGAGGTGCAACAGGCACGTCACGTGCTGGCTTTGCTGGCCAGTGAAATCGTGATCGCGGTCACCAACATCCCTCTGGCGTCCTATCCCGCAGCCGTGAAGGCAGTCGTGCCGCTGATCGATCAGGGCAAGATCGAAGAAGCCAAAGCCGCGCTGCAGTCAGCGCTCAGCACGCTGGTCGAGGAGCGCAGCGTGCTTCCGCTGCCCGTCCTGCGTGCGAAGCTGCTCCTGAAGCGCGCCGAGACCTTGGTAGAAGATGGTCAGCGGAGCGAAGCGTCCAATGAGCGCCTGGAGACATTATTGAACGAAGCGCGGCAGCAGTTGGAAATGGCAGAACTGCTGGGCTATGGAAAGAAGAAGGACTTTGAGCCCCTGTATGCTGAACTCAAGAAAGTCAAGCAAAAGACGGCTGGGGGAGGCGGCGGAAAAGGCTGGCTCGATGAAATCAAGGCAAAGCTGTCCAAGTTGTTCTGAAACCGCTGGATAGGGCGTAAGAGGGGCGCGTCGCGCCCCTCTCTTGGCTCAGGAGTGTTTGCTTTTTCACCCCATTAGATCTTTAGGAGATATAGCATGAATACAGACACCATCACCGATTCCAGTGCGGATGAGCCCACCAAAACACTGTGTTCATTGACCGAAAATTGGTGGATTTTTGCGTTGCGCGGTGTCTTGGCATTGATTTTCGCAGCCCTTGCGTTCTGGATGCCACAATCGGCTCTGTTGGCCATGACCTTAGTGTTCGGCGCATTTTCCTTGGTCAATGGCGCTTTCAACTTGGTTGCAGCGGTGCGCCATATCCAGAAAAAAGAGCGCTGGGGCTGGCTGCTGTTCAGCGGCATTGTCGGCATACTTACCGGCGTCGTCGTCCTGGTTGCTCCTTGGGTCGCCACGATGGTCATGGCTTCTTTTTTATGGGCTAGCGTGGGGTTCTGGGCGATTTTCACCGGTGTGCTGGAGATATCCGCCGCCGTTCGGCTGCGTCAAGAAATCAAGGGTGAAATCTGGCTTGCCTTCAGTGGACTGCTCTCGATTGTCCTTGGCGCTATCGTCTTGTGGATATTTTTTTCCCGTCCGGTCGAGTCATTCCTGGCCGCAGGCTGGCTGTTGGGCTTCTATGCGGCAGTCTATGGTGTCACGCTTTTGTTCTTGAGTTGGCGTCTTCGCAAAACGCGCCAGGGATAAGAGCGGGTCAAACTAAATTCTATGGATATGAGCATCCTCGATTCATACCTCCATAGAAATGACATCGAAGGAGTCATACATGCAGATGCAATATAGCTATCGAGCTATCGACAAAGAGTTTCATGAACCTTGGCAGAGAGCTTTGGGAAATGTGATCGAGCACGCCCTCAAGCCATTGCTCGACAAACACACTAAAGATTCAGCGCAACTTCAAATCGTCCTTGATCGCGACAAGATCAAGCGGCAATTTCTGGCCAGTGGCTATATGCACCTGCCCGGCAAAAAGATTGTCAGCGTTACTGCATCACATGACGAGCTGACGCCCCTCGCGCAGATGCTCGCACAGTCGTTGTTCCGTCAGGCCAAGAAGCATTTTGACCGACTGCATGCTCAGGATCAAATCAAGCGCAAAGCACGACGCGAGCGCTTGCGCGAGCTCAAGGTGCGAATTGCTGCAAAACCCGCGTCAGCCGCCCATGAGGCCAAAGAGACCCGAATGCCTCTACTGTCGAAACTTGAGGCTGTCGCAAGGCGTGAGCTGGCTTATCTGCGGGCCGTCGGCGATTTACCGCGCGATTATCCGACGCTGCGCGACGTGGTGGATGAAGCGATTGTCCGAGCTGAGGTGGAATGGCAATCCGTGCCGGGGGAAAAAGAGGCTTACACCGGTCTTTTGAAGCATCTGTTCGCCGTCCTGGATAACGAAGTGGCAAGCAGCCGGCAATTTGGCGAATTCGTTTCTCTGGACGCGCCGGTCGAACCGGATGCCCAGGACGTCGCCGAGGCCATGGTGGAAGAGGAAATCTTCGAATTTTATCAGCCCGATGACACACTCAAGCTGGCCGATATCTTCGCTGGCAGTCAGCATCCCGATGTCGCAACGATCGCGGAACAGGAGGAGCTGATTGATCGGTCGAGCGAGTTCGCTTTTGCATTCGACCTGCTGAAGGACATGCCGCGTTTGTGGCGGCGCATTTTTCTGCTTATCCGTGTGGACGGGCTGAATGCCAGCAGCGTCTCTGAAATCCTGCTGATTCCTAGTAAGGAAGATGCTGTCCGAAGGTGGCTCATGCAGGCCGAAGCATTCATCGCTGCTCATCTGGAAGAGGCCGGAGTAAGCAAAAACGGGAACGATTGGCTCCAAGGCGTTGATTGGTCGGCATTGTCTGTGACCCGAAGCGAGGCAGCCTCACTGTGGTCCAAGGAGGCGAACCATGAAGAATGATCTTCACCTTGTCTGCCCGCATTGCCAGTCCATCAACCGCGTACCGACTGCGAAGCTATCGGAACATCCCAACTGCGGCCGCTGCCAGCAGCCCTTGTTCACGGGCGAGCCCATCGAGTTGACCACGGCGACGTTCTCGCGCCACGTGGAGCGCAGCGACCTGCCACTGTTGGTCGATTTCTGGGCACCTTGGTGCGGGCCGTGCAAGATGATGGCCCCGCAGTTCCAGCAAGCGGCGCGCCAGCTCGAACCCAGGGTCAGGCTGGCCAAGGTCAATACCGAGGCAGAACCCCACCTGGCCGCGCAGTTCGGCATCCGCAGCATTCCGACGCTCGCCCTGTTCCAGGGTGGGCGGGAGATCGGGCGTCAGGCTGGCGCCTTGGGCGCGCAGGACATCGTGCGCTGGGCATCTGCACAGGTGGGGCGCTGACCGATGCAGGACTTGCTCGGCGCCACCCTGATCCTGCTGGCGGCATGCAGCCTCGCGGATGTGGCGACGGCGGCGTTCAGAGTACCCGCCTTGCTGGGTTACCTCGCCGTCGGCGCCTTGCTGGGCCCGTCGGTCAGCGGTGTAGTCGCGCCGGGAGAAGCGCTTGATTTTCTGTCCGAGCTGGGCGTGGCCCTGCTGCTGTTCATGGTTGGGCTGGAGTTCTCCCTCGGGCACTTCTGGCTTTCCCGTAAAACCGTATTGGCGGCCGGCAGCTTGCAGATGATCGCTGTCGCCACGCCACTGACCTTGATGTTGATGTGGCTGGGACAGCCAGTTCAGCGCGCTGCGTTGCTCAGCACTGCGGCGGCCATGTCGTCCACGGCGCTGGTCAGCCGACAGCTGGCCGACCAAGGCGAGCTCACCACCCGCCACGGCCGCAGCGCCATCGGCGTGCTGGTCTTTCAGGACCTGGCCAGCGTGCCCCTGCTGGCCCTGCTGGCGATCTGGGCGCGCGGCGAGTCGCCGAAGATCGAGAGCGTGCTGCTCGAAGTGTTGGGCGTGCTGATGTTGTTCGCGGCAGCGGCCCTCGCCTCCCGTCGTCTGTTGCATGGCCTGCTGGGCTGGGTGGCGCGGCAGGGCCACGAAGAATCCTTCGTGCTGGTTTCCTTGTGCGTGGTGGTGGCTGCCGCCGCTGCTGCACACGCGGTCGGCGTATCCGCCGCCCTGGGTGCGTTTTTGGCCGGCATGGTGCTGGGCGAGAGCGACTTCCGTCACCACATGGAAAGCCACCTCAAACCGTTTCGCGATGTGTTGTCGGGGGTGTTCTTCGTGACCATCGGCCTGCAGTTGGACGGAGCGCAGATTCTTTCGGCACCACTGGCGGTGTTCGCGTGGCTGGCAGTGCTGGTACCGGTCAAGATCGGGCTCAACACCCTGGCCTTGCGGGCGACGCGCCTGTCCGCCCTCGATGCCTGGCGCACGGGCATAGCGTTGGGGCATGGCGGCGAGTTCGCCCTGCTGTTGTTGGGCATGGTCTTGCAGCAGCATCTGATTCCCGCGACCGTCGTACAACCCATGCTGGTCGCGCTGGTGCTCAGCATGGCCTTGGCACCGCTGCTGATCCGCCATCACGATGTACTTGCCCGGTTCTTGAGCCGCACCGGCGGCGTCATTCAGCCACCCCAGGCTGAAGAAGTTGAGATCACCGCGCAGACAGCGCGATTTCGAGACCACGTCATCATCTGCGGCGCGGGCGAGCTTGGCCTGACCGTCAGTGAGATTCTTCGCCACGCCGGCGTGGCGCATCTGCTGCTGGAAGCAGACGAGCAGAAGGTAGAGGCCGAGCGTGCCGCCGGCGTGCCGGTGTTCCATGGCGATGCGAGTCGGCCCGATACCCTGCTGGCTGCCGGGTTGGCGCAAGCGCGTCTGGTGGTGCTCACGTTCGCCCATGCCCAGCAAGTGCTGCGCATCGCCCAGGCGATTGCCGAGCGCCGTCCGGCGCTGACCTTGTGGGTGTCATGCAGAAGTACGACCGCGGCCGATGCATTTCGCGCCATGCCCAACGTGCGTGTGTACCAGCAATCCTTTGCCGCAGGCCTTGGGCTGGCGGAACAAGTGATGTCGTCGCTTGGCATGTCGGCCAAGCTCGTCGAACGAAACATCAGTGCGATGCGCCGCCGTCTCGACAGCGGCAATGTCGCAGGGAGTCCATCTGCATGAAGTCAACAGGCCGCAATCCATTTCAGGTCTTCCGTGACCAATGGGCCATCATGAGTTTATACGAGCGCTTCGAGCAGGTCGTCGCCCTCGTTCTGTCGGCGGTAATTGCCGTCATCATCGTGGTGTCGCTGTTCCAGCTCATCGCCATCGTCTTCACGCTGCTGGTCCTCGATGCCTTCAATCCCCTGGATCACAAGGTATTCCAGAGTGTGTTCGGCATGATCATGACGCTCTTGATCGCGATGGAGTTCAAGCATTCCATTGTGCGCGTGGCGCTGCGTCGGGACAGCATCATCCAGGTCAAGACCGTGATCCTCATCGGTCTGATCGCGCTGGCGCGCAAGTTCGTGATCCTTGACCCCGAGGCGAGCCCCGCAAAGATAGCCGCGCTGGCAGGCGCCACGCTGGCTCTGGGTGCGACCTACTGGCTGCTGCGCAAGCGCGGCGACCGCGCCGCCGAGACCTCTGAGCATGACCCGTCATCATCCCAGTGATCCGCGCACGGCGCTGTTGCAACACCGCTGGCTCAACCGCCTGCAGACCGGGCTGTTGGTCCTGACCCTGGTCGGGATCGCAGCCGCAGCAGGGAGACTGCCGTTTGGGGAAGGCGGCCTGTGGCTCGCGCTGTTTGCCGTTGCAGGTGCGTTGCTGCTGGAACCGGTAGCCGCGTCGGCGCTGAGCTTGCGCCTGTACCGCGTACGGGCCTTGCACCCGCAAGAAGCCCACGAGATGTGGGCCCTGTTGCGCGAGCTGCCCGCCCGTGCCGGTTTGCCCGCCACGCCGGTGCCGCACTATGTGCCCAGTGCCGTCGTCAACGCCTTCGCCACCGGATCGAAGCAGGAGGCATCGATCGCCCTCACCGATGGCCTGCTGCGCAGCCTGAGCCCACGCGAGCTGGCGGGTGTGCTCGCGCACGAGATCGCGCACATCACCAATGAGGATCTGCGCGTCATGAGGCTGGCGGATTCCGTCAGTCGCCTCACGAGCCTGCTGGCCCTCATGGGACAAATCGCGATCCTGCTCAACCTGCCCGCGCTGCTGGTTGGCGCGGCGGAGGTCTATTGGCCTGGTCTATTGTTATTGGCCGCATCGCCCCAGCTGGCCCTGCTCGCACAGCTCGGCTTGTCTCGCGTGCGTGAGTTCGACGCTGACCGCCTCGCGGCGGAACTGACGGGCGACCCGCAGGGGCTGGCGTCCGCGCTGGCGAAAATCGAGCGGGTCAGCCGCTCCTGGCGTGCCTGGCTGTGGCCGGGATGGGGCAATCCCGAGCCCTCCTGCTTGCGCACGCATCCGGCAACGCAAGAGCGTATCGCACGCCTGCTGACGTTGGCGCCTGGGCCAGCATCAGCGTTGCCATTCCACGCGCCCCATTTCTTGCCGGAATCCGCTGTGACGCCGCGCCCGCCGCGCTGGCACCCGAGCGGGCTGTGGCGCTGATTGCCTATCAACAGGAGACTTCTCATGGCCTACCCCGACCCGTACCCACGCCCCGCACCGGACCCCTTCATCCGGCGCTGGCTCTTCATCACCGCCTGTATTGCCACGCTCATGCTGCTGTGGCAGTTCCTGCCCGCCATCGAGGCCTGGTTCAGTCCGCGCGAGGCGGCAGATCGCACCGTGACGGCGCGTGGCGATCTGGCGGCGGACGAGAAAGCCACCATCGAACTGTTCGAAGAATCGCGCGCTTCGGTGGTCTACATCACCACCGCGCAGCTGGTGCGCGACGTCTGGACTCGCAATGTCTTTTCCATGCCGCGCGGCACCGGTTCGGGCTTTATCTGGGACGATGCCGGCCACGTCGTCACCAACTTCCACGTCATCCAGGGTGCTTCTGAAGCCACGGTCAAACTCGCCGATGGCCGCGACTACCAGGCCGCGCTGGTGGGGACGAGCCCAGCGCACGACATCGCCGTGCTCAAGATTGGCGTCGGTTTCAAGCGCCCGCCGGCCGTGCCGGTCGGCACCAGTGCCGACCTCAAGGTGGGTCAGAAGGTGTTCGCTATCGGCAACCCCTTCGGCCTGGACTGGACGCTCACCACCGGCATCGTCTCCGCGCTCGACCGCTCGTTACCCGGAGAAGCGGGCGGCCCGGCCATCGATCACCTGATCCAGACCGACGCCGCCATCAACCCTGGCAACTCCGGTGGGCCGCTGCTCGATTCGGCAGGAAGGCTCATCGGCATCAACACGGCGATCTATAGCCCCTCCGGCGCCTCGGCCGGGATTGGTTTCGCCGTGCCGGTGGACACCGTCATGCGCGTAGTCCCGCAACTCATCAAGACCGGTAAGTACATCCGTCCGGCGCTGGGCATTGAGGTGGACGAACAGCTCAATCAGCGTCTGCTTGCACTGACCGGAAGCAAGGGCGTGTTCGTGTTGCGTGTTACCCCTGGTTCGGCAGCGCACAAGGCCGGCCTCGCGGGTGTCGAAGTCACGCCGCAAGGCATCGTGCCGGGCGACCGCATCATCGATGTTGATGGCAAGGCGACGGACGATGTGGCCAAGCTGCTCGCGCGGCTAGACGACAGGAAGGTCGGCGATGTGGTGGTCTTGTCAGTGGAACGGGCCGGCAAATCGCGCGAGGTGCGTGTGGAGCTGCAACCCGGGAATTGATTGAACTGAACCTGTGGATCAGGCGGTAGTGCAGCGTCGCGGTGATTGAGGTTCTCAGGTCTTCGGCCAGGTAGCGTTCCGCCTCAACCTCCGTAATTTTCGGATGCGATCTGCCTATCCGAATAGGCAAGCATGCAACGCCGGAACCTCTTGCCAATCATCGAAGGAGAAAGCGAGGCGCAATCCGCATGAGGTGGACGCAGGCCAGGAACGAGGCAAACAGGAGGCCGCATTGGAACTCAGACTACTGCGCTATTTCGTTGCGGTCGCGGAAGAACTGCATTTCGCGCGAGCGGCCGAGCGCCTTGGCGTAGAACAATCGCCTGTGTCGCGCGCAATGCGAAATCTCGAAGCCACGCTCGGCGTGCAGTTGTTCGACCGCAGCGCGCACCAGACGCGACTGACCTGGGCCGGTCAAGTGTTCCTCGGTGAGTGCCGGCGCGTGCTGGCCACCGTGGAGCAGGCGGTGAGTGCCGCAAAGGCGGCGGCGCAGGGCTATCAGGGTTATCTGCGCATCGCCATCTGCGACAGCTTGGCGCAGCCCCACATTGCCACCTTGCTGGCGCGCAGCCGCGAGGAAGAGCCCGAACTGGAGATTCGCGTCTTCGAGCTGCCTTTCGCGCAGCAGCTCAAGGGCCTGCACAACGATCTGCTGGACATCGGTTTTGCGCTGTCGGACGCGGTGAGCGAAGGCCTTGTCGCCGAGCCCGTGTGGACCGATCCTCTGTCGGTGATCGTGCCCGTGCGCCACCCCTTGTTGGCGCACGCGGAAGTGCCATTGGATGAAGCCTTGAAGTTTCCGTTGGTACTGTGCCATCCGGACGCGGGATCGGGCTGCCACCACCAGATCCAGGCGGTGCTTCAAGGTGCGTCCAAGCCGCTCAAGCTGGTAGATCAGGTGACGAGCCTAGGCGTGATGCTGACTCTGGTCGGTGCCGGTTATGGCCTAGGTTTCGCCATTGCCTCGCAGGTGCAGACCCTGAACCGCCCCGACATAACCGTTCGCCCCTTGGCCGGCACGCCGCCCATGCTGTCCACCTACCTGCTGCGCCGCAGCGCCGAACCCTCTGAGCCCATGAAGCGGTTTCTGCAGCGCGCCCGCGAGGAGTTCCTGCCAAAGGGAGATGAACCGGCCTCGTGACGTTGAGCGCTCGGGTACATTGGCTACTGCTGGCTGTCCATGGCTCGCACTGGACTTGCTCGGAGCGCGCGTTGACCAAGCGTGGTTTTTCAGTCCATAATTATGTCCATCTCGGTTCGCCGAGTGCGGAAAACTCGTTATCAATCAACGAGTTGGGAACACGATGATGTTCCCATCGCCCGCTCCACCTATCCTTGAAATCAACATGATAGGTGAACAATTCAGGTGCTGTGCCGACTTTTGTGCCATCTACTGTGCCGAAGTCCGGCCGGAGTATGCCAATGTCAGCACCTGCATCGAGGGGTCTCACCAAACCCCAATACCTCTATCGCCGGAATGCGATCTGGTATTTTCGCTGGAGTTTTTCCCGTTCGATCGTTACTCTCTTGAATCGTCGAGAACTCAGGCTCGGACTTGGGACTGCCTATCGGCGAGAGGCTTTGCACCGCGGAGCTTCACTCGCCGCGCGCACGGCGGCGTTCCAGGCACGGGCGGAACGGGAATACGCCATGACGCCAACACTCACCCCAGCGCAGATCGAAGCCCTGCTGCACGCCTACGTCCGTGAATCGCTCAACGAATTCGAGCACGGCTTGGCCTCGCAACCCCCGGTCGCTGCTCCCGACCAGGTGGATGCCGAACTCGATTGGATCGGCACCGCCAGATCCGATCTCGAAACCCGCTTGCGCACCCATGACACGCGCCGCGAAGTCGCCGACGCCAGAACCTTCCTGACCCACGCCGGCATCACCGTACCGGCCAACAGCGAAGCCGAGATTTACCTGCGGCGTTGGACGATGTGAAGCCAGTCGGAAAGACCTGGGTGCTCGACATCAACGTCAAGCATCGCCGCCTGAAGAACAAGTCCTCAATCCGCCAGGTTGCCCTGCATCCGACGGTCCTGGCGTTGGGCTTTCTGGATTACGTCGAACGTCGCCGCCAGCAGGGGCATGGCTATACGGCCATCCGACCTACTGCTGCTTGATGTGGCCTCGGCAATTCCGAGGAGGCTTCCGAACGAACGACAGAGCCTGCGTTTGATCGAGATACAGGAACTCTATGATGGGAATATGAAGGCTTGATCAATGGGCACGTCCTTGGGGTGTTGTAGTAAAAGCCAGACTGAGTTTGGCTACAACCACATCCTAGGCGCCAATGTCTTCCGATCTTCGTAAAGCTGCCTCCCGGCCAAACAAATTGCATGGCAGTTCAGGCCGAGATGCTTCCGTAGGCCCTCCGGCAGGTTTCAGAGTGGAGCGGCCCATTTTTAGTTTCAGCCCCGAGGGGCAGGCGATGTCTCGGCGAGAGGGAACCAACTTGAAGGCAGCAACAAGCCTTCTGGACAATATGCCAGTAATGGCATACATTTAGCAACAATGAACGCAGACGAGAAACCACTGTTCTGGATTGGCAGCTCTCGGAAGGACCTGCTCGCCATGCCGAAAGCGGTGCAGCGAGAGTTCGGCTTTGCGCTACACCTTGCTCAAATCGGTACGCGGCATCCAAGCACCAAGGTAATGAAAGGATTCGGCTCGGCCGGTGTGCTTGAGGTCGTCGAGGATTACGCGACAGACACCTACCGTGCTGTTTATACAGTGCGCTTTACCGAAGCCGTGTTTGTCCTGCATTGCTTCAAGAAGAAATCAACCAAGGGCAGCGAAACACCCAAGCCGGATATGGATCTGATCCGCAAGCGACTGGACGACGCGCGAAGACTCGCGGAAGGAGAATGAACATGGCACGCAAGACCACCAAAGATATTGACTACGAAGTCAGTACGGGAAACGTGTATGCCGACCTCGGGTTCGCCGATGCGGGGGAAATGCTCGCCAAGGCACGCATCGTTGCCCAGATCGGTCGCATTATCCAGGCCCGGAAACTGACCCAGGTTCAGGCTGCTGAACTACTGGGAATCGATCAACCAAAGGTATCCGCTCTCCTGCGCGGACATTTCAAGGGTTACTCTCAGGAGCGTCTGGTCGGATTTCTTACCAAACTGGGCATGGACGTCGAAATCGTCGTCCGTCCCAGAGCAAAAAAGCGGCAAGGCGGAGGAGCCGTCTCCGTGATTTTTGCCTGAAGCGCAGGAACGGTAACTTCACCACCCCTGCTCATCAAGAAGAACAATCAGGCTCCGATCAACAACCAAGGGGCAACTGATCCGAAGCGTGGTACGATCACTGTGCCGTGTCGATTTGGATGCTCAATATATCGTCGGTAAATCAGCGTGTTGGGCAGCATCTGAATTTTGATGGGTTTGAAGTTCGACTCCCTTCGCCCGCTCCACTCACCGATCCATGTCCGCCCCTCGTGAATTCGCAGAGCGCCTGATCGACTGGCAGCGCCGGCACGGCCGACACGACCTGCCCTGGCAACGGACGGACGACCCCTACCGCGTCTGGCTCTCCGAGATCATGCTGCAGCAGACGCAGGTCGCCGCGGTGATTCCCTACTACGCGCGCTTCCTCGAGCGCTTTCCGACGCTCGCATCGCTTGCCGCCGCATCGGTCGATGAAGTGATGGCGCTATGGAGCGGGCTCGGCTACTACGCCCGGGCGCGCAACCTGCACCGCTGCGCGCAGATCCTGCTGGCCGGGCACGGCGGCACGTTTCCGCACGATCCGGAGCGCATCGCCGCGCTGCCCGGCATCGGCCGGTCGACGGCCAACGCGATCGCGGTGTTCTGCTTCGGGGCGCGGGCGCCGATCCTCGACGGCAACGTCAAGCGCCTGCTCTGCCGCGCGCTCGGCATCGAAGGTTTCCCCGGCGCGGCCGGCGTCGAGAAACGGCTCTGGCAACAGGCCGATGAACTGCTGCCCGAGCGAGGGGTCGCCGCCTACATCCAGGCGCAGATGGACATGGGTGCGACGATCTGCACGCGCGCCCGGCCGCGCTGCCAAGGGAACAATGGCTGCCCGGTCGCCGACCTGTGCGTCGCGCTGCGGGAGGACCGCGTCGCCGCCTTGCCGACGCCGCGCCCCGGCAAGACGCTGCCCGAGCGCAGCGCCACGCTGCTGGTGCTGCACGCGGACGGCCGGGTGCTGCTCGAACGCCGGCCGCCCGCCGGCATCTGGGGCGGCCTGTTGTCGCTGCCGGAACTGCCCGCGGACGCCGAGCCCGTTGCATATTGCGAACAGCGGCTGGGACTGCGCATCGGCGCCGCCTCGCCAGCGCCGAGTTTCACGCACGGCTTCACGCACTTCCGGCTGGAGGTCCGGCCGCTGATCTGCGCCGTGCTCGGCGCGGCGCAAGCCGCCGAACCGCGGCTGCAATGGCTCGCCCGGGCGGAACTCGACCGGGCCGCGTTGCCGGCGCCAATCCGCGGCCTGCTGGAGCGGGCCTTCAGCGCGATTCCTTGATCAGGCGGTCGTGCGCCGGCTGGATCGGCCGGGCGTTGTGGGGATAGAGCCGCGCGAAGATGCCGATCTGCTCGGAAGACAACCGGATCGGTTCCTTGAACACCATCCACAGCACGTTCTCGGTGCAGGGCGGCGTCGTCAGCGATCCCATGTAGGTGTAGTACTCGCGCTTCTCCGGCAGCAGCTGCATGAGATCGATCGCCACGCCGGGCGGACTGACGTCCATCCCCACCTCGAGCGGCATGTGGTTCCAGAGCGTCTGGATCAGCGGATGCTCCGTGCCGCGATCCATCAGCACGGCGATCACGGCGAGCCGGCCGTCGAAATCCTTGTGCACGAGGTGGGCGACCATGTCGTAGGTCTTGCCGTTCACGCGCTCTTCGGCCGGGCGATGGAAGTGGAACTGCGTGAGCGCATAGGTGCGGCCCATGACGGTGATGGCGTTGCCGTCGGCGACATCGACCTGCACCGTGTGGCCGTTGTCGGTGATGCGGAACTGCGTGGGCTTGTAGTCGAAGCGGATCGGCTCGAGATCGACGCGGATGCCGCCGCGGATGTCGATCGGCGACTGGCGCCGGCCAGCGCCGCAGGTCGCGTATTCACCCTTGAGCTTGGCCCAGTTCTCCGGTGCGCCGGGGCCGGCGTAGCCCCAATGCACATGGGAATAATCGGGGGCCGGCGGCTCGGCGGGCTTTTCCTTCTTCGGCGGCGCCGCCTTGCGCGGACCGGAGGTCGCCAGCATCAGTTCGCGCTGCTGGCGGGTCAGTTCCTGCACCTGCGGCGGCAGGACGGGAACCGCCAGCTTCGGGGCGGGACGGCTAGCCGGGGCAGGGGGGGCGGCCGGCTTGGCGGCCGGGGACGGCGCAGGCGTTGCTCCCTTGAAGGGATCTTCCGCCTTCGACTTGTCGATCAGCGGACGCTCGAACATGCGGGTCTTGTCGGCCTGCTTCTCGGCGGCGGCCGGCGCCGCGGCTGCCTTGGGCGCCGCCGGGGTGTCGGCGACCTTCTTCGCGCCATGCGGCTGTACCGCATCGGCGGCGCTGACCATCTCGGCATGCATCGCCCGCGGACGGCTCTCCTGCGCCGTGGCGGCCTGCGCCGCCGCCTGCCGCCTTTCGTCCGCGGTGCGAGGCTGGCAGATCTCCTCGAGCAGCCTGGCGTCGAGGCTGCCCGGCTTGACCGCGAGCTGCGGACCGCTGACTTTCTCCCGCTTCATTTCCTGGCCGGAGTGCAGGAATACCCGCTGCTGCGTGGCGAACGTGTTCCTGGCGCAGTCGTAGTGATTCAGCGCCTGCACCGCGGTGTAGCGCAGCTGGTTTTCGAAATCCAGCACCGCGTGGTCAAGCGTCAGGCGCGTCCATGCGGCGGTCTTGCCGCCCTTGAGGCGGTCGATGCGCCTTTTGTCGAGTTCGACGCTGCGCCCGGCTTCGGCCGCGACGATTTGCCAATCCGCTGGCGATTTGGCCGAAACGGCGTCGGATTTGGGCGCGGCCCATGCCGGAGCGGCCAGCAACAGCGCAAGGGCGACGGGAACCGCCACGGGGATTCTTGCAGGCATAGGGATTCCTTCTTATTTGTCCTTATCCGGTTACGGCAGATTTCTCATGTTCTTTATAGCCTTTTTCCCGGCGCGGTTGCTTTCCCCTGCCGATTCCAGTAGTTTCAGCGATTGACCAACGGAGTGCATCAGATGAACGCCCACGAAACATTCGTCGCCGCCCAGGCCCAGGTCGATGGCGCGGCGATCAAGCCCCTGCCCAACTCGCGCAAGATCTACGTGGCCGGCTCGCGACCGGACATCCGCGTGCCGATGCGCGAAATCGTCCAGTCCGACACGCCGACCGGCATGGGCGGCGAGAAGAATCCGCCGATCACCGTCTACGACTGTTCCGGCCCGTACACCGACCCGGCGGCGCAGATCGACCTGCGCCGCGGCCTGCCCGCCCTGCGCGAGGCCTGGATCGAGGAACGCGGCGACACCGAGCGCCTGCCCGAGCAATCCTCCCGCTATGGCCGGGAGCGCCTGGCCGACCCGGAACTGGCCGAACTGCGTCTCGACCACGCGCGCCAGCCGCGCCGCGCCAAGGCCGGCATGAACGTCACCCAGATGCACTACGCCCGGCGCGGCATCGTCACCCCGGAAATGGAGTTCGTGGCGATCCGCGAAAACCAGAAGCTCGATGGACTCTCCGATTTGCTGAAAACCCAGCATCCCGGCCAGAGTTTCGGCGCCGCCATCCCGGCGGTGATCACGCCCGAGTTCGTGCGCGACGAGATCGCGCGCGGCCGCGCCATCATCCCGGCCAACATCAACCACCCGGAAGCCGAGCCGATGATCATCGGCCGCAACTTCCTCACCAAGATCAACTGCAACATCGGCAATTCGCCGATCGTCTCCTCGATCCAGGAAGAGGTCGACAAGATGACCTGGGCGATCCGCTGGGGCGGCGACACGGTGATGGACCTGTCCACCGGCAAGAACATCCACGAGACGCGCGAATGGATCGTGCGCAACTCGCCGGTGCCGATCGGCACCGTGCCGATCTACCAGGCGCTCGAGAAGGTCGACGGCAAGGCCGAGGACCTGACCTGGGAACTGTTCCGCGACACGCTGATCGAGCAGGCCGAGCAGGGCGTCGACTACTTCACCATCCACGCCGGCGTGCTGCTGCGCTACATTCCGATGACCGCGAAGCGCATGACCGGCATCGTCAGCCGCGGCGGCTCGATCCTCGCCAAGTGGTGTCTCGCCCACCACCAGGAGAACTTCCTCTACACGCACTTCGAGGAGATCTGCGAGATCATGAAGGCCTACGACGTCGCCTTCAGCCTCGGCGACGGGCTGCGTCCCGGCTCGCTCTACGACGCCAACGACGAGGCGCAGCTCGGCGAGCTGAAGACGCTCGGCGAACTGACCGACATCGCCTGGCAGCACGACGTGCAGGTGATGATCGAAGGACCGGGCCATGTGCCGATGCACATGATCAAGGAGAACATGGAGCTGCAGCTCAAGTGGTGCAAGGAAGCGCCCTTCTACACCCTCGGGCCGCTGACCACCGACATCGCGCCGGGCTACGACCACATCACCAGCGCGATCGGCGCGGCACTGATCGGCTGGTACGGCACCGCGATGCTCTGCTACGTGACGCCGAAGGAGCATTTGGGCCTGCCGGACAAGAACGACGTCAAGGACGGCATCATGGCCTACAAGATCGCCGCGCACGCCGCCGACCTCGCCAAGGGCCATCCGGGCGCACAGGCGCGCGACAACGCGCTCTCCAAGGCGCGCTTCGAGTTCCGCTGGGAAGACCAGTTCAACCTCGGCCTGGATCCGGACAAGGCGCGCGAGTTCCACGACGAGACGCTGCCGCAGCAGGGCGCCAAGCTCGCCCACTTCTGCTCGATGTGCGGACCGCACTTCTGCTCGATGAAGATCACGCAGGACGTGCGCGAATATGCCGAGAAAGGCATGCAGGAGAAATCCGTCGAGTTCGTCAGGCAGGGAGGCGAGGTCTATCACCGCACCTGATCCCGTCGCCGTACCGGCAGCACCGCGGCGGCGTCTGAATGCCCGCCTGCTGTTCTGGCAGGGCCGGCTGCTGATCTGGGCCGGGGCGGTCGGCGTCGGCCTGCTCGCCGTGCTGTTCGCCGAGCTGGCCGAACTGGCCGTGCAGGCCTTCCGCGACATCGCCGAACGGGCCTGGTGGTGGCCGCTGCTGATCTGTCCCGTCGGGGGTGCGGCGGTGGTCTGGGCGACGCGCCGCTGGTTTCCCGGCGCCGAGGGCAGCGGCATCCCGCAGGCGATCGCCGAGATCCATGTCGACAGGCATCCGCCGTCCGGCTGGCGTCCGCTGCTGTCGCTCCGTATCGTGACCGGCAAGCTCGTGCTCGGCGCCGCCGCACTGTTCGCCGGCTTCTCCTCCGGCCGCGAGGGCCCGACGGTGCAGATCGGCGCGGCAGTGATGAACAGCCTGCACGGCCTTCTGCCGCGCCGCCTCAACATCCAGCGCCGCCACCTGATCGCCGCCGGTGGCGCGGCCGGCATCGCCGCCGCCTTCAACACGCCGCTGGCCGGCATCATGTTCGCGATCGAGGAGCTCAACCGCGGCCTCGAGCAGCGGATGAGCGGCCTGCTGATCGTCGCCATCGTGCTCGCCGGCGTCGTTTCGCAGGCGCTGCTCGGCAACACCACCTACTTCGGCTGGGTCAGCTATACCGGCCTCAAGAGCCACCTGCAGATCGTCTGGGTGCTGCTGGTCGCCGTCGCCTGCGGACTGGCCGGCGGCGCCTTCGCACGGCTGATGTTGCTGGCGACGGACCGCAACGGCCCCTTCTTCTCCGCGTTCCGCAACGCGCATCCGGTCGCCTATGCGGCCGTCTGCGGCCTGCTCATCGCCGTGATCGGCCTCATTGCCGATTTCAGCAGCTTCGGCACCGGCTACGTCGAGACGCGCAACCTGTTCGAGAACGACGCCCAATTACCCTGGCACTTCGGCATCGACAAGTTCTTCGCCACGCTGCTCTCCTATGCCAGCGGCGTGCCCGGCGGCATCTTCGCCCCCACGCTCGCGATCGGTGCGGGGATTGGCAACAACATCGCCACGCTGCTGGCCGACCAGATCGCCACCGGAACGGTGCTCGTCTTGTGCACGGCCGGCTTCCTCGCCGCCGTAACGCAGGCGCCGATCACCGCCTTCGTCATCGTCATGGAAATGGTCAGCGGCTACGGCGTCATCATCGACCTGATGCTCGTTTCGCTGCTCGCCTCGGCGATTTCCCGCGCCTTCTGCCCGCCGTTCTACCGCACGCTCGCACAGCGGCTGACCAGTCCGCCGCAGCGCTAGCCTGTATCATTGCGCCATGATTCTCGTCACCGGCGGTACCGGCTACATCGGCTCGCACACCTGCGTCGCGCTGCTGCGGACCGGCCACGAGGTTCTCGTCCTCGACAACCTCAGCAACAGCGATGCAGGCGTACTCGACCGGCTGGAAAAGATCTGCGGCCGGCGGCCCGGCTTCATCGCCGGCGACACCCGCGATGCGGCATTGCTCGACCGCCTGTTCGCCAGCCAGCCGGTGCGGGCAGTGCTGCATTTCGCCGGCCTCAAGGCGGTCGGCGAATCGGTGGCGAAGCCGCTCGAGTACTACGACAACAACGTCGGCGGTTCATTGCAGCTGCTGGCCGCGATGCGCCGCGCACAGGTGCGGACGCTGGTGTTCTCCTCCTCGGCGACCGTCTACGGCGACCCGGCCAGCCTGCCGATCCGCGAGGACTTTCCGCGCTGCGCGACCAACCCCTACGGCCGCAGCAAACTGGTCGTCGAGGACATCCTCGCCGACCTGCATGCCGCCGAACCGGATTGGCGCATCGCCCGGCTGCGCTACTTCAACCCGGTCGGCGCCCACGAATCCGGGCTGATCGGCGAGAGTCCGCGCGGCACGCCCAACAACCTGATGCCCTACGTCGCCCAGGTCGCCGCCGGCCTGCGCCCGGCCGTCAACGTCTGGGGCGGGGACTGGCCCACGGCCGACGGCACCGGCGTGCGGGACTACATCCATGTCATGGACCTCGCCGAGGGGCACGTCGCCGCACTCGACTGCCTCGACCGGCAGGGCGGGATGGTGACCGTCAACCTCGGCACCGGCCGCGGCCATTCGGTGCTGGAAATGGTGCGCGCCTTCGAGAAAGCAAGCGGCCGGCCGGTTCCCTATAATATGGCCCCACGCCGTCCGGGGGATATCGCCCAATGCTGGGCCGACCCGACGCTCGCCAGGCGGCTGTTCGGCTGGCAGGCAAAGCGCGGCATCGAGCAGATGTGCGCCGATGCCTGGCGCTGGCAGCAAGCCTGCTTTTCCTGACCGCTGCGGCGCCGCCCCCGCAGAACCGACTTTCTTTCCGCCATGTCCAATCCTGACCAGTCCCCGCATTACGAGTTCGCAGAAAAATACGATCCGGAGCACGCCCGCGAGTATTTCGACAAACACGGCTCCGGCTTTTGGCGGCGCCTGTCGACCTGGCGGGAAATCGGCATGGCTCGAAAGGCTCTGCGGATTGCCGGCAACCCCAAGTCCGTCCTCGATCTGCCCTGCGGTACCGGCCGCTTCTGGGCGCTGCTCTGCGAACAGCCCGATCGCAAGATCTATGCGGCCGACAACAGCCAGGCGATGATCGATACCGGTTTGCAGTTGCGCCCACCAGAAGCGGTGGCGCGCATCGCGCAAGCCTTCCAGTGCTCGGCCTTCTCGACCGGGCTGCCCGACGACTTCGTCGAGTGCGTGTTCTGCATCCGCCTGCTGCATCACATCCAGAAAAGCGAGGACCGCATCCGGATCCTCAAGGAGTTCGCCCGCATCAGTTCGGGCACGGTGATCGTTTCGCTCTGGGTGGATGGCAATTTCCGTGCTTGGCGCCACCGGCGCAAGCAGGAGCGCAAGGCACGACTGCGCGGAACCAGCGGTCCGCGCGATCGCTTCCTGCTCCGGCAAGAGGAGATCGAAGCCGAGTTCGCCGCCGCCGGCCTGGAAGTCGTCGGCCACGCCGACTTCCTCAAGTACTGGGACAAATGGCGCGCCTACGTCGTCCGCCCGACCAAGAACTGACGCATGGGTAGTCGATGAAGGACTACATCAACCCGCACTGGCAGCCGCTCCTTGCCCGCCATGGCCTGGCCGGGTTCGACGCGCTCTGGCGCCTCGAAGCCCCGTGGTTCGAGGCGCCGAACCGGCGCCGCGGCGGGTGGAGCGGGGTGTCGCGCTTCGAGCTCGAATTGCCGGACGGCGGCAAGCAAGGTTTCTTTCTCAAGCGCCAGGAAAACCACGGCACGCTCTCCTGGCGCCACCCGCTACGGGGCGTCCCGACCTTCCTGCGCGAGTTCCGCAAGATCATGCACTACCGCGCCTGCGGGATTCCGTCGCTCGAACCGGTCTTCTTCGCCATGCGGCAGGACGGGAAGGACCAGCGGGCCATTCTCGTTACCGCCGAGCTTTCTGGTTTCGTCTCGATGGAAGACCGTGTCAGGGGATGGCTCGAGCACGGTGCCCCGGCACTGGCCGAGCGCCAGGAATACCTTCGCGCCGTCGGCAACCTGCTGCGCACAATGCACCGACACGGCATCCAGCACAACTGCTTCTTCCCGAAACATGTCTTCACACGCATGCTGTCCGAAGGCAAGGTCGAGGCGCGCGTCATCGATCTCGAGAAGTCGCGCTGGCGGCCCCTCCAGACGCTCTCGGCACGACGGGACTTGTATTCCCTGCTGCGCCAATCCATGCACTGGGGGCGCACCGATCGCCTGCGCTTCTTCAAGCACTACCTGGGCATCGAACGCCTGACCCCCTACGCGAAATGGCTGTGGCGGGACATCGAGCGGCGCTCGGTCCGGAAGAATCGCCTGCAGAAGCCTCCCCGGCACCTCATCCACAAGGCCGGGTAGTCGACGCGGAATGCATCTGGCATTCTCACTTTTCAAGTATTTCCCCTACGGCGGGCTGCAGCGCGACTTCCTGCGCATCGCCCTCGCCTGCCAGGCGCGCGGCCACGCGATCCGCGTCTACACGCTCTCCTGGCAGGGCGAGGTACCGGCCGGCTTCGAGGTCGTGACAGTGCCGGCACGCGCCCTGACCAACCCCCGCCGCTACGAAAGGTTCGTCGCCTGGGTGCGGCGCGACCTCGCGCAGCGGCCAGCCGACCGGGTGATCGGCTTCAACAAGATGCCAGGCCTCGACGTCTATTACTCCGCCGACCCCTGCTACGAGGACAAGGCGCGCACCTTGCGCGGCCCGCTCTATCGGATCACCGGGCGCTATCGCCATTTCGCCGCCTTCGAGCGCGCCGTGTTCGCGCCCGACAGCCGCACCGAGATCCTGATGATCTCCGCTCTGCAGCAGCCGCTGTTCGAGCAGCACTACGGCACGCCGCCGGCGCGCTTCCACCTGCTGCCGCCCGGCATCGCCCCGGACCGGCGCGCGCCGCCGAACGCGGCGCAGATCCGCGCCGATTTTCGCCGCGAGTTCGCCCTGGCGGACGACGACCTGCTGCTGGTGCAGATCGGCTCCGGCTTCAAGACCAAGGGGCTGGACCGCAGCCTGCTCGCGCTCACCGCCCTGCCCGCGGAACTCAAGGCACGCACGCGGCTGATCGCCATCGGCCAGGACGAGCCGCGCCCCTTCCAGCGGCAGATCGTCTCGCTCGGCCTGGCCGACCGCGTCACGATCCTCAAGGGGCGCGACGACATCCCGCGCTTCCTGCTCGGCGCCGACCTGCTGGTCCATCCCGCCTACAACGAGAACACCGGCACGGTGCTGCTCGAGGCGGTGGTCGCCGGCCTGCCGGTGCTGACCACGGCGGCCTGCGGCTACGCGCATTACATCGAGGAGGCGGACGCGGGCCGCGTGATCGCGCTGCCCTTCGCGCAGCGCGCATTGGACGATGCGCTCGCCGCCATGCTGGCCGACGACGCGGCCCGAAGGCGCTGGAGCGCCAACGGCCTGGCCTTCGCCGCGCGCGCCGACATCTACAGCCTGCCCGAGCGGGCGGCCGACATCATCCTGCGGACGGCGGCATGAAGGCGACGGTCTATCTCGAGGAACCGCTGCGCACGCTGTGGGCCGGACAGGATCCCTTCGCCGCGGCGGAGGCCCTCGAAGGGCAGGTGTTCCGCGCACTGGAAGGACGCCGCACGCTGCGCACCGAGATCGCCGGGCACGGCTACTTCGTCAAGCTTCACCGCGGTGTCGGCTGGGGCGAGATCCTCAAGAACCTGCTCTCGGGCCGTCTGCCGGTGCTGGGCGCCGGCAACGAATGGCGCGCGATCCGCCGCCTGACGGCGCTGGGCGTCGGCACGATGCATGCCGTCGGCTTTGGCGAGCGCGGCAGCAAGCCGGCCCGGCGACAGTCCTTCCTCGTCACCGAAGAGCTGGCGCCGACGGTCAGTCTCGAGGACTACTGCCAAGAGTGGCGCGCCGCCCCGCCAGCGCCGACTTTGAAGCGCGCGCTGATCGAGCGCGTCGCGACGATGATGCGCCGCATGCATCGCGGCGGCGTGAACCATCGCGACTGCTACCTCTGCCACTTCCTGCTGCGCCTGCCGGTCGACCCGCGGGCGCCGCAGCTCTCGCTGATCGATCTGCACCGCGCCCAGGTGCGGCAGCGGACGCCGCGCCGCTGGCGCAACAAGGATCTCGCGGCGCTGCACTTCTCCGCGCTGGAGGTCGGCCTGACGGCGCGCGACCGTTTGCGCTTCCTGCGCACCTACTTCAACCGGCCGCTGCGCGAAGTGCTGAACCGGGAACAACCCCTGCTCGCCTGGCTCGAAGCGGAGTCGCTCCGCCTCGAGGCCCGCTACCGGCGCAAATACGCACCCAGGGCCGCGCCCGGGACCGCGCCATGAGCTGGCACGTCGTTTCCGCTGCGGACGCCGCCGCCCGCCAAGCCTTCGCCGATCTCGACGCGGTGTTCGCCATCGACGGCCAAGTGGTCGCGCTGGATTCGCTGACCCGCACCCTGAGGGTCGAGATTGGTGGACGGGGCTACTACGTCAAGCGCTATGCCGGGCTCGGCAAGAAGCCGCTGCGCCGCCTGTTCGCCACGCCGCGCGTCCGCTCGGAATGGCAAAACCTGCAGCATTTCGCCGTCTGGGGCATCCCCACCGCGCCGCTGGTCGCCTATGGTCTGGAGCGCAAGGCCGGTCGTTTCCTGCGCGGCGCGCTCGTCACGGCCGAAATCCCCGACACCGCCGATCTGGCACAACTCGCGCGCAGCGGCGATCCGCGCTTGAAAAGTCGGTCCTGGGTAAGCGGCGTTTCCCTGCAGCTGGCCGACATCGCACGACGCCTGCATGCGCATCGCTTCGCGCACGGCGACTTCAAGTGGCGCAATCTATTGGTGGATGCCGCCGGCAAGCTCTACCTGATCGATTGCCCGAGCGGCCGGTTCTGGCGGCCGCCCTTCCTCGAGTTCCGCATCGCCAAGGATCTCGCCTGCTTGGACAAGGTCGCGAGGCACCACTTGTCGCGCACGCAGCGGCTGCGCTTCTATCTCGACTACGCGCAGAAGCGGAAGCTCGAGGCGGCCGACAAGCGGCGCATCCGCAAGATCGTCCGATTCTTCGAGGGACGCGAATGAGCGCGCCACTCATGACCGTGGAAGCACTGCGCGCCGCGGGCCGCACGCCGCCCGCTCACTGCCGGATCGCGCTCGACGATGGCCGCCAGCTCGAGGTCGCACGCTGGCTGCGCGTCCTCTCGGGCAAGCGCCTCACCGGCCAGGCCACGCTCGACGGCCAACCCGTGCTCGCCAAGCTGTTCATCGCCGCCAGCAACAGCGCCCGCCACCAACAGCGTGAGCGGCAGGGGCTCGCGGCGCTGGCGACGGCCGGCATCCCCACGCCACGCCTGCTGGAGGCAGGCGCCCTGCCCGACGGCGGATACTACCTGCTGACCGAGTTTCTCCCGAAGGCACGAGAACTGACGATGGCCGATCGGCTGGCGCCGCTGTTCGCGCTGCTAGGCCGCATGCACGCGGCAGGACTTGCGCACGACGACGCCCATCTCGGCAATTTCCTGCAATGGGGCGACGAGTTGCTCGTCGTCGACGGCGATGCGGTCCGCAGTGGCATCTCCGCCGCGGCCGCCCGCGACAACCTCGCCCTGCTGCTCGCCCAGCTGCCGCCGCAGACCGACCCCGCCCCGCTGCTCGCCGCCTACCGGCAGGCGCATCCCGCGCTCGCCATCGACGCGACGCAACTGGCCATGGCGACGGAGCACGCATGCCGCCGCCGTCTCGACGACTACCTCAACAAATGCCTGCGCGATTGCAGCCTCTTCGCGGTGACGCGCAGCGCCCACCGTTTCGTCGCCGTGGTGCGCGAGGAAGCGGATTCCCTCACCCCCCTCATCGCCGATCCGGACCGTTGGCTGGAAGCCGGCACACCGCTCAAGCGCGGCCGGACGGCAACGCTGGCGCGCATCGAGGCGACCGGCCGCCAACTGGTGATCAAGCGCTACAACATCAAGAGCGCCGGTCACGCGCTGTCGCGCTGCTGGCGGCCCAGCCGCGCGTGGCATTCGTGGCTGGCAGGGCATCGCCTGCGCTTCCTCGGCATCGCGACACCGCGGCCGCTGGCGCTGGTCGAACGACGTCTCGGTCCGCTGCGCGGCAAGGCCTGGCTGATCACCGAACACTGCCCGGGCACCAATCTGGTCGACCTGCTGGCGCACCGACTCGACACGCCGCCCGCCGACGTCGTGGCGGCGCTCGGCCGGCTGTTCGCGCAACTGGCCGCCGCGCGCATCAGCCACGGCGATCTCAAGGCCACCAACCTGCTCTGGCATGACGGGGAAATCAGCCTCGTCGATCTCGATGCGATGCGCGCGCATCGCGGCACGGCAGGCTTCGCGCGCGCCTGGCGCCGCGACCGGGCCCGGTTGCTGCGCAACTGGCCGGAAGGCTGTGCGCTGCGCGACGCCATCGACGCCGCATTGCCGCCGGCCTGATCAGGCCGGCTCGGCGGCCGCTGCGTCGAACTGCAGCGCGTGCAGTCGCGCGTAATGGCCGCCGCGGGCGAGCAGCTCGGCGTGGGTGCCCTGCTCGACGATGCGGCCGGCATCCATCACCAGTATCAGGTCCGCGCGCTCGATCGTCGACAGGCGGTGCGCGATCACCAGCGTCGTGCGGCCCTGCATCACGCGCTCGAGGGCGGCCTGGATGTGGCGTTCCGACTCGGTGTCGAGCGCCGAGGTCGCCTCGTCGAGGATCAGGATCGGCGCGTTTTTGAGCAGAGCGCGCGCGATGGCGAGGCGCTGACGCTGGCCGCCGGAGAGCAGCACGCCGTTCTCGCCGACCAGGGTATCGAAGCCCTGCGGCAGCTGCGCGATGAAGTCGCTGGCGAACGCCGCGTCGGCCGCCCGCTCGATCTCGGCACGCGACGCTTCGGCCAGCTCGCCGTAGGCGATGTTGTTGGCCACCGTGTCGTTGAACAGGGTGACCTGCTGGGAAACCACCGCGACGTGGCGCCGCAGGTTGCGCAGCGCGTAGTCCTCGACATCGACGCCGTCGAGCAGGATCTGCCCCTCGGCATGGTGGTAGAAGCGCGGGATCAGGTTGGCGAGCGTCGTCTTGCCGCTGCCGGAGCGCCCCACCAGCGCGACCATCCGGCCCGGCTCGACGGTGAAGCTGACGCCGTCGAGCACGCGCTTGCCGCTGCCCGGATAACTGAAGGACAGGTCGCGCACCTCGATGCGTCCGCCGATCCGTTCCCGCTCCATGCTGCCGGCATCCGTTTCCGGGGCTTCGTCGAGCTGCTGGAAGATGCTGTCTGCGGCGGCGACGCCCTTCTGGATCGTCGCGCTGACTTCGGAGAGCTGGCGGATCGGCTTGGGCAGCAGGCCGGCGGCGGTGATGTAGGCGACCAGATCGCCCGGCGAGGCCTCGCCGCGCAGCCACAGCACCAGGAAGAACAGCACCCCCATCGCGCTGTACACCAGCCACTGCAGCAGCGGCGTGTAGATCGCGCCGGTGCGGATCATGCGCAGCTGCTTCTGCATATTGTTGAGGCTGGCCGCGAAGAAGCGGCCTCGCTCGTAGGATTCGCCGCCGAAACTGCGCACCACGCGGTGGCCGTGGATGGTCTCGGAAGCGACGTGCGTGACGTCGCCCATCGCCACCTGGATCTTCTTCGCCTGCTTGCGGAACTTGCGGCTGGCACTCACGACGAGCACGCCGATCACCGGCACGATCGCCACCATCACCAGCGTCAGCTTCCAGTTCGCCCACAGCAGATAGGCGAACAGGAAAATGACGGTGAGACCCTCGCGGATCACCACCTTGATCGCGTCGGTGGCGGCGCCGGTCACCATCGTGACGTTGAAGGTGATGCGCGAGATCAGGTGGCCGGAGTTGTGCGTGTCGAAGTAGCGCTCGGGCAGCGTCAGCAGGCTGTCGAACAGCGCGACGCGCAAGTCATGCACCACGCCCATCGACACGCGCGCCAGGAAGTAATTGCCGAGATAGGAACCGATGCCCTGCCAGACGGCGATCAGCACGATCATCAGCGGCACGGCATGCATCAACTGCAGGCCCGCGAACAGCGGCAGGCCGGCGAACACCGCGCGCTCTGGATCGATCAGGCCATCGACGAAATACTTGAGCACCGCCGCCAGCAGGGGCTGCGCCGAGGCGAACAGCACGTAGCCGAGGATGCTGGTGGCGAACAGGCCGAGGTAGGGCCTGACGTAGCGCAGCAGGCGGAAATAGATGCTCAGGCTGGAATGGGCGTGCGAGTCGGGAGCAGGCATGGATGGGCCGCACGGCGGAAGCGACGGCCAATACTAGCATGGGCGCGCTCGGCGCCGCGGGCTAGAATGCGGCCTGTTCACCGGGAGCCGGCCCTCTTGCAGACACTCACACACGATGCCTATCTCGCCCTGTGCGCCGGCGCGCAGGTGCTGGAGCGCGACCTCCATGGCGACAAGGTGCTGCGCCTGGCGAACGGCGACTATCTGAAGCTGTTCCGCCGCAAGCGGCTGATTTCTTCGGCCGCCTGGTATCCCTACGCGCAGCGTTTCGCCGACAATGCCGTCGCACTGCGCCAGCGCGGCATCCCCTGCCCGGAGCTCGTCGCCGTCTATCGTATCCCGGCGGTCAAGCGCGACGCGGTGCTGTACCACCCGCTCGCCGGCCGCACCCTGCGCGAAATCATCGCCGCCGGGGAGGAGTCGCCGGACTTGCGCGTCCGTCTCGACGATTTCATCGCCCGCCTGCACTCCTCCGGCATCTACTTCCGTTCGCTGCATCTCGGCAACATCGTGCTGACGCCTTCGGGCGAGCTCGGCCTGATCGACATCGCCGACATGCGTGTCGGCAGCCGCCCCCTCCGCGTCCATCAGCGGCGACGCAACCTGCAGCATCTGCAGCGCGACCCGCGCGACCGGCAGTGGCTCGCCGCCGCTCCGGGATTCTTGAGCACTCTTCATGGACGATCCTGACTTGGATACTGCAGACCGCGACCCGTCTTGCCCCATCTGCGCAGCCCCGGCGCGTTACGACTTCAGCGGCCGCGACCTGATGTTCGATCTGCATCAGCCCTTCGACTACTACCGCTGCACCGGTTGCGGCCTGATCTTCATGCACCCCATGCCGGATGCAAAGACCATTGCTGGGTTCTACCCGCCGACCTACGATATCTACGAGGATGACGACAAGCCGGTCAAGTCGGGTATCTGGAAACGGGCCATCCTGCGCGCCCGCCTCGGTTATGCCCATCTGGACGGCGGACCTCTGATTGCATTGGGTGCCTTGGGCGCACTGCCTGAAACCACGCCGCACTGGGTACCCGGCGGTCGCCTGCTTGACGTCGGCTGTGGCAACGGGCGCTTCCTGCGAAGCATGCGGGTGCTCGGCTGGAACGTGCAAGGTGTGGAATTAAGCGCAGACGGCGTGCGTGTCTGCCGCAAGGCCGATTTGCCGGTGCATCACGGCGACGTGGTCTCAGCAGCACTAACAGCGGAGAGTTTCGACGTGATCACCGTGCGCCACGTCATAGAGCACATTCCCGAGCCGCGGCCCTTTATGCGCGAACTGGTGCGCGTTCTTAAGCCTGGTGGGCGACTGATCATGGAGACGCCGAACAGTCAGGCACTGGGCCGGGCGTGGCTGAGCGTCAACTGGTTCGCCAATGAGATCCCGCGCCATCTCTACCTCTACCATTCGGGCAACCTGCAGCGCCTGGCGGCCGATTACGGCCTGCATTGCGAATCGCTGCGCCTAAGTACCAGCCCGAAGATCCTGCTGAACAGCCTCGACTATATCTTGGAAAACCACGGCCGACCGTCCAAATACATCCGCTGGCGCCGCTTGCTAGCCCGGGCCTATGTTTGGTTGGCCCAGCGCAGCTGCCGCGGTGACATCGTGCACGCCTGCTTCGTCAAGCCGCTGGACGGCCAGCGCTAATGGGCTGGCTGAGCCGGCTGCGCAAGCATTTGCGTAACGAGCGCAAGCTCAGCTTGCAGCAGCGCTTTCCCGAATACCGAATTGGCCGGGCTTCGTACGGCGACCTGACGGTGCGCTCGTGGAAGGAAGGAGCGGCGCTAGAAATCGGTGCCTTCTGTTCGCTGGCCGCCGGTGTGAAAATTTTTCTCGGTGGCGAGCACCGGACCGACTGGGTCACCACCTTTCCATTTCCCAAGTTGTGGCCAGAAGTAGCCGGACAGATTTCCGGGCATCCTAGGACACGCGGTGATGTCCGAATCGGTAACGATGTCTGGATAGGTACCGAGGCGGTGATTACATCCGGCGTCACCATTGGGGATGGGGCCGTTATCGGCCTGCGCGCAGTGGTAACCCGGGATGTGCCGCCCTACACCATCGTCGCCGGCAACCCGGCGCGGCCGGTCCGCCTACGTTTCCCGGATGAACAGGCAGCCCGACTACAGGAAATTGCCTGGTGGAACTGGGAGGATGAGCGTATCCGCCGTTACATGCCGCTGCTGCTCGCCGACGACATAGTCGCCTTCATTGCCGCCTGCGACCTTGAGGCCGCCGGCGGCCCGGCATACGGATCTGCCGATGAGTAAACTTTTGATACTTTCCAAGGGCGAGGATTCCTCTTCCACGCGCTATCGTGCCCTGCAGTTCTTCCCGCGCTGGCATGCCGCCGGATTCGAGCCGATGCATGTCACCGCGTCCGGCGGGCCGGGCGCAGTAGCGAACATGCTGCGCGCCGCGCGGCGGGCCGACATCGTCATCGTCCTGCGCAAGACCTTTCCGCGCCTGCTGCTGTGGCTGCTGCGCCGGGCGGCGAAGAAGCTGGTCTTCGATTTCGACGATGCCATCTTCTGCAACACCGACGGCAGCCCTTCGGCCACCCGCATGGCGCGCTTCGCCGCCATGGCCCGCTGCTGCGACCACATCTGCGCCGGCAACGCCTTCCTCGCGCAGCGCGCCGCCCGTTTCAATCCCGCGGTGACGATCGTCCCCACTGCGCTCGAGACCACCAAGTATCAGGTGACTGCCGCAAAACCGACCGAGACGATTGATCTGGTCTGGATCGGCAGCAGTTCGACGAAAAAGTATCTCGTCGACGCCCTTCCCTGGCTCGCCGCAGCCGCCAAGACGATACCCAACTTGCGCCTCAAGATCATCGCCGACTTCGATCTGCCTGGCTGCGGAATACCGACCGTTGCCGTGCCCTGGCAGGCTGAGAGCGAGGCCCAAGAGCTCGCCAGCGCCCACATCGGCATCGCGCCGATGCGCGACGACGACTGGAGCCGCGGCAAGTGCGCGCTCAAGGTGCTGCAGTACATGGCCGCCGGTCTGCCGGTCGTCTCCTCCGATTGCGGAGCCAATGCGGAAATTGTGCGCGAGGGCGAAACCGGCTTTCTCGTAGCATCCCCCCGGGAATGGGCAGAGCGGATTGCGTTGCTGGCCAACGACCAGGCTCTCCGTCAGCGTCTGGGGCATGCGGGACGCCAGCGCGCCGAGACAGGATATTCGATCGAAAGCGCCTTTGATCGGCTGCGGACCGCAATCAATGGTTGCTTGGAATTGCCGCAGGAACGGCAACGACGATAGCGTCTCCGGCTTTGTTGGTGAAGCGCTGGACTTGCTCGAGCTGGTTGCGGCGCAGCCACTCTTCGATATCGCGATTCTTGCGCGAGAGCGAAAGAACGATCAGGTCGTAGCGGTGTTCCGCCACCTCGGTTGCCATGCGTTCCGGTTCGAACGGTTGAAAGCGCTTGCCGGAAAAGCGCTTGCCGGCGTAATAGGCCACCCTGGCCTCGCCGATATATACGCGGTCGAGATCGGCGGCATTCTTGGCCAGCCACTCGCCTGCCTCCACGTAGTGCTGCTTTCCGGGACCGGTGGAAATCGCGTTGGCTGCCATGATGGCGAGACAGGTGGCAACCATCGGGTATTTCCAGCGCGGGAAGCGCTCGATCAGCTTATGCAATCCATATCCCGTGATGGGTGCAGCAAAGACCAGCAAGGGCGCGATATAGCGCCCGGCCAGAAACTGCAGGTCGAGAACAAATACGCACAGCACCAGAGAATAGGTGAGAAACCCCCATGCAAACAACGCCGAGCGGCTGAGCAATGCGGATGTCTTTTCCGTGGCGAACGCATAGGCCAGCGGCACGGAGAGCAAGCCCAATTTGCCGAAGAACTTGAGAGGAACGATGGCCAGGGAACCGAAGAAAAGGATGGTCCCGGCATTGTCCCGCGCATAATCGATCAGGCTGGGGGCCAGCGCGGCCGTCTTTGCATCGAAGCCGGTCAGTCTGAAACGGCTCATGTCGCCAAGCAGTCTGCCAGGCAACGTCCCGCCGGTCACGGTCAGCACAAGCAGCGCAAGCAGGCCCAGCAGCGGCAGCGTCGCGAGCATGAACAGAGTCCGCCAGCGCCGCTCTTGGGGCGCCGAAAAGAATTGCCATCCCCACAACGCCACGAAAAGGGACAGGGCTTCCGGGCGGAACAGCGCCGCAACAAGCAAGGCAAGCTGCACCCACAGCGCCGCGCGCCAATCCGGCTTAACGGTCCAGCGCAACGCCAGCCAGAACGACAGCATGATGAAGAACCATGCCCCATACTCGCGCAGCAATTCATTGCGATAGCTGTTGAAGGCCGGCAAGGACAGGATGACGAGGCAGGTCGGCCAGACGGCGGGCGGAAAGATCCGCGTGGAACAGGACAGCAGCAAGGTACAGCAACCCGCCATGAACAGTGCGTTCAGGATCTGGCCGGCGGTTTCCGGTTCCAGCCCCGTCACCTTGGCCAGCAGTGCCATCAAGATAGGCAGCAAGGGCCAATTGAATTTCTGCTGGGCGGCGGACCAGCCCTGGTCGAGAAACGCCCTGGCCGATTCGACATAAAGGATGCCATCGCGATTGATGACGCTTTGCTGAACGGCAATGAACGACAAGACCAAGCTGCCGAGAAAGACCACCCTTCCCGGAGTGACAGCTTCGAGCAATGCGCGGTTATTGAAGTTCATTGCACCGCTGTCGGCTCAGGAGTCATCCTTGATGACCAGAATATCCTCCATGATCAGGTACTGCAGGTCCGATCCGAAGAACATGTTGAGCGCATCCGTCGGCGAGCAGATCATCGGCTCGCCGCGGCGGTTGAGCGAGGTGTTGAGGACCACGCCGTTGCCGGTGAGTTTTTCCAGCTCGACCATCAGGTCGTAGTAGCGCGGGTTGAACTCGCGCTTGAGCACCTGGGCGCGCGCCGTGCCGTCCTCATGCACGACTTCCGGGACGCGCGCCTTCCATTCCTCCGCCACCTCGAAAGTGAAGGTCATGAAGGGCGCCGGGTGGTTCGACTGCAGCATCTGCGGCCCGACGCGGTCGAGCATCGACGGGCAGAAGGGCCGCCAGCGCTCGCGGAACTTGATCTGCGCGTTGATGCGGTCGGCCACCCCCTTCACGCTCGGGCAGCCGAGGATCGAGCGGCCGCCGAGGGCGCGCGGGCCGAACTCCATGCGGCCCTGGAACCAGGCGACCGGGTTGCCGTCAGCGAGGATCCGGGCGATCCGGCGCGGCACCTCGACCTCGCCGTTCTCGATCTTCCGCCACTGCGGCTTGTCGGGGTGAGCCTCGCAGGCGGCGATCACCTGCTCGTTGCTGTAGCGCGGTCCGAGATAGACATGCTCCATCTTCTCGACCGGCACGCCGCGTTGCACCGAGACGTAGGAGGCCGCGCCGATCGCGGTGCCGGCATCGCCCGAGGCGGGCTGGACGAACAGCTCCTTGACCTCCGGCCGGGCGATGATTTTCTGGTTGAGCTTGACGTTGAGCGCGCCGCCGCCGGCGAAGACGAGCTTGCCGGTTTCGCGAATGATGTCGCCGAGGTAGTAGTCCATCATCTGCAGCGCGAGGTCCTCGAACAGCGCCTGCATGCTCGCGGCGTAATGGATATAGGGATCGTCGGCGATGTCGCCCTCGCGCTTCGGGCCGAGCCACGCGACCAGCTTCGGCGAGAAGTAGAAGCCCTTGCCGTTTTCCTTGTAGCGCCGCAGGCCGATGACGTTGACGTAGTCGGTATTGACGATCAGCTCGCCGTTCTCGAACTTGGCGAGGCGCGAGAAGTCGTAGCGCGACGGGTCGCCGTAGGGCGCCATGCCCATCACCTTGTATTCGCCGTCGAGCATCTCGAAGCCGAGGTATTCGGTGAGCGCGCCGTAGAGCCCGCCGAGCGAGTCGGGGTCGAAGAACTCCTTGATCTTGGTGATGCGGCCGTTCTCGCCGACGCCGAAGAAGGTGGTGGCATATTCGCCCTTGCCGTCGATGCCGAGGATCGCGGTCTTCTCCTGGAAGCCGGAGCAGTGGTAGGCGCTGGAGGCGTGGGTCAGGTGGTGCTCGACCGGCACGATCTCGACCTTGCCCAGGTCGAAGCCCAGTTCCTGCAGGCAACCCTCGATGCGCTTCCGGTAGCGCCGGTAACGGCGGTTGCCGTTCAGGATGGCATCGATGCCGCGGTCGGGTGCGTACCAGTAACGCCTGGCATAGTGCCAGCGCGCCTTCTCGAAGATGCCGATCGGCGCGAACGGGATCGCCACCGCATCGACATCGGACGGCTTGATGCCGGCGAAGTCGAGGCAAAACTTCGCCGCCTCGAGCGGCATGCGGCCCTTGGCGTGCTTGTCGCGGATGAAGCGCTCCTCTTCGGCGGCCGCCACCAGCCTGCCGTCGATGTAGAGCGCCGCGGAGGGGTCGTGCGACACCGCGCCCGACAACCCGAGTATGGTCAATGCCACTGATCTGTTTCCGTCAAAAAACCGAAGTATACAGGCGGCCACTTATAATCCGCCGGCCATGCGCATCCTGCTCGTCAAGACCTCCTCGCTCGGCGATGTCATCCACAACCTGCCGGTCGCCAGCGACATCCGGCGCCGCCTGCCGGATGCGCGGATCGACTGGGTGGTGGAGGAAGGCTTCGCCGAAATCCCGCGCCTGCATCCGATGGTGCGCCGAGTGATTCCGGTCGCCGTGCGGCGCTGGCGCACGGCGCCGCTTTCGCCCGCGACCTGGCGGGAAATCGCCGCGTTCCGCCGCTCAGTTCGCCGCCCTACCAGAGCCGAGTCTTACGATGCGGTGCTCGACACCCAGGGTCTCGTCAAAAGCGCGCTGCTCGCGGCGCAGGCGCATGGACCGAAGCTCGGCTATGCCGCGGACTCTGCGCGCGAGCCGCTCGCGACGCGCTTCTACGACCGCCGCTTCAGCATCCAGAAAAAACTGCACGCGGTCGAGCGCAACCGCCGGCTCGCCGCCGCCGCGCTCGGCTACGCGCTCGACGACCTGCCGCTCGACTATGGCATCGCCGCCGATCCGTTCGCCGCCGACTGGCTTCCCGCCGGCGACTACGCGGTATTGCTCACCGCCACGAGCCGGACCGACAAGGAATGGCCGGAGGAGAACTGGCGGGCGCTCGGCGCCGCGCTGATCGCCGCCGGGCTGCGCTGCGTGCTGCCCGGCGGCAGCGCGGCGGAACGCGAGCGCGCCGCGCGGCTGGCGCAGTCGCTCGGCCGCGCCGTCGCCGCTCCACCGATGAACCTGGAGGAACTGGCCGGCCTCACGGCCGGGGCGAAGCTCGTCGTCGGCGTCGATACCGGCCTCGTGCACCTGGCGGCCGCGCTCGGGCGGCCGACGCTCGCGCTCTATTGCGCCTCCGATCCCGCGCTGACCGGCGTGCTGGGCGTCGCGCCGCACCGCAATCTCGGCGGCGCCGGCGCGCCGCCCGCCGCCGGCGCGGTCGTGGCGGCCGCGCTGGAACTGCTCGGCTAGCGTTCATGGCGGCCCGCCTGCTCTACACCCTCGCGATCCACGCCCTGCTGCCCTGGGCTGCCTTGCACCTGCTGTGGCGCGCGCGCCGCCAGCCGGAATACCTGCGCCACTGGGGCGAGCGCTTCGGCAGCTTCAGGTTGCGGCCGCCCGGCCCGCTGATCTGGATCCACGCCGTCTCGGTCGGCGAGACGCGCGCCGCCCAGCCGCTGATCGCGGCGCTGAAGGCGCGCTACCCGGACCACCGCATCCTGCTCACCCACATGACGCCGACCGGACGCGCGACGTCGAAATCGCTGTTCGGTGGCGAGGTCACGCGCGTCTATCTGCCCTACGACACGCCGTGGGCGATGCGGCGCTTTCTGCGCCATTTCCGGCCTGCGATCGGACTCGTCATGGAAACCGAACTGTGGCCGAACCTGATCGCGGCCTGCCGCGCGCAAGGCGTGCCGCTGCTGCTGGTCAATGCGCGGCTGTCGGCAAAGTCGGCGCGCCGCTACGCACGCTTCCCGCGGCTCACGCGCGCGGCGCTCCGGGGGCTGGCGGCCGTCGCCGCGATCGGCGCGGACGACGCCAGCCGGCTGCGCGCACTCGGGGCGCACGACGTCGCCGTATTCGGCAACATGAAATTCGACATCGAGCCGCCGGCCGCACAGCTGGAACTCGGCCAAACCTTCCGCGCCCGCATCGGCATGCGGCCGGTGTTCCTCTGCGCGAGCACGCGCGAGGGCGAGGAGACGTTGATCCTCGACGCCTGGAACGCAAAACTCGGCGCTGGCGAGGCGGCGCCCGCACCCCTGCTCGTCATCGTCCCGCGCCATCCACAGCGCTTCGCCGAGGTCGCGCAACTCGTCGAAGCGCGCGGGTTGAAACTGCAACGCCGCTCCGACGGCGCGCCAGTCGCGGCGGACACCCAGGTCTGGCTCGGCGACAGCATGGGCGAACTGTTCGCCTATTACGCGGCATCGGATGTTTCCTGCGTCGGCGGCAGCCTGCTCGACTACGGCAGCCAGAACCTGATCGAGCCCTGCGCCGTCGGCGTGCCCGTGCTGATCGGCCCCTCGACCTTCAATTTCGCCGAAGCGGCGCGCGACGCCCTGGCGGCCGGCGCGGCGCGTCAGTTCGGCGACGCGGTGGCGCTGGTAAGCGAAGCATTGGCGCTGTTGGCGGATGCGCCGCGCCGCGCGGTCATGGCGGAAGCCGGGCGCGCCTTCGCCGCGCAGCACCGCGGCGCGACGGCGCGCACGCTGGCGCTGATGAAACGCTTTACTGCAGCAGCGCGTTGATCGCCGCGAGGTCGTCCTCGCTCAGCGTGCCGGCGGCGGACTTCAGCTTCAGTTGGGCGATCAGCGTGTCGAGGCGCGCCTTGGCGAGCTTCTGTTTCGTGTCGAACAATTGGCTCTGGGCGTTGAGCACGTCGATGTTGATGCGCACGCCGACCTCGTAGCCGAGCTTGTTCGATTCGACGGCGAGCTGCGACGAGGCGACGCCGGCCTCGAGCGCCCTGACCTGCGCCAGCCCGGCATTCACGCCGAGATAGGCCTGGCGGGCGCCCAGCGTCGCCTGGCGGCGCGCGTTGTCGAGGTCGGCGCGCGCCTTCTCGTTGAGCGCCACCGCCTCGCGTTCCTTCGACATGACGGTGCCGCCCGCATAGATCGGCAGCGCCAGCTGCAGGCCGATGGTGCTGCTCTGGCTGTCGCTGCCGCTGCCGGTGGTCGAGCTGTAGCCGCTGCCGTTCTTGCCGTGGGTGGCGACCAGGTCGAGGGTCGGGTAGTGGCCGGCGCGCTGGCGCTCGATTTCCCGGCCGGCGACTTCGAGGCCGGTCTGGGCGAGCTGCACGGCGAGGTTGCCGGTTTCGGCCGCTTCGACCCATTTGCCGAGGTCGGCCGGCTGGGGCTGGCCGATCTGCACGCCGGGCTTGAGGCCCTTGAGCGCTTCGGGTTCCTTGCCGGTCAGGGTGCGCAGGGTCTGGCGCTTGACGGCGAGGTCGTTCTCGGCGGCGATCTCGGTGGCGGCCGCCAGGTCGTAGCGCGCCTGCGCTTCGTGGGTGTCGGTGATGGTGGCGGTGCCGACTTCGAAGTTGCGCTTGGCCGATTCGAGCTGTTCGGCGATGGCGACTTTCTGCGCCTGGGCGGTGGCCAAGGTCTCCTGCGCCAGCAGCACGTCGAAGTAGGCTTGCGTGACGCGCAGGATCAGGTCCTGGCCGGCCTGGCCGAGCTGCAGTTCGGCCAGGGCGGCGGTCAGTTCGGCCTGCCGGTAGCCGACCCAGTTCTGCCAGCGGAACAGCGGCTGCGAGAGCGAGACGCTCCAGCCGTTGGTGTTGTACTCGGCGCTGCGCGTCGTCGCGCCCGGCGTGCGCGCCTTGGCCTCGAGGTCGTTCCAGATGGTGTTGGCGGTCAGGCCGACGGTCGGCAGCAGCCCGGCGCGACCTTGCGGCAGCTTCTCCAGCCCGGCGTCGCGCTGCGCCCGCGCCGCGGCGTATTGCGCATCGAAGCCCACGGCATCGCGGTAGACCTGCAGCAGGTCGGCGGCCTGCGCCGCGCCGGCGCAGGCCAGGGAAACGAGGATCGACAGGGGCAGCTTCATGCGCAACTCCGGGAAAATGGGTCAGTAGGTGGGGGCGCTCGGATCGACGTCGCGCGACCAGGCGGCCATGCCGCCGTAGAGATTGATGACGTTGTCGAAGCCTTGGTGTTCGAGGAACATCGCGACCTGGTAGCTGCGCGCGCCGTGATGACAGATCACCACGGTCTCGGCGTCGCGCCGCAATTCGGGATAGCGCGCCGGAATCGCGCGCATCGGCACCAGCTTGGCGCCGGGAATCCGCACCACATCGAACTCCCAAGGCTCGCGCACGTCGAGCAGCACCGGCGGCGCGCGCTCGCCGGCGGCGGCGGCGTCGAGCCATTCCTTGAGCTGCGTGGCGCTGAGCTGCTTCATCGCGCGCGGCGTCAGAACCTGAAGGCCGGGCCCGGAGCGGCGCCCTGCAGGCAGGGCACCGCCGTTTCGAGCAGGTCGACGCCGGCGTACGCATCCTCGCCCTGGCGGGTGACCTGGCGCAGCGTCATGAGCGGCGCCCGGTCGACAGGGGCGACGAAGGCCAGCAGGCGGCCGCCGACCTTCAGCTGCGCCTGCAGCGCGGCGGGAATCGTCGCGACGCCGCCTGAAATCACGATGCAGTCGTAGGGCGCATGCGTGGGCAGGCCGGCCAGGCCGTCGCCGACCTCGACCGTGACGTTGGTCACGCCGTCGTCGTGCAGGTTGGCGCGCGCCTGCTCGGCGAGCTCCGGAACGATCTCGACGGACCAGACGTGCCCGGCCTGCTCGGCCAGCAGCGCCGCGAGATGGCCGGAACCGGTGCCGATCTGCAGCACCCGGTCGCCATGCTTGAGGGCGGCCGCCTGCAGGAGGCGCGCCTCGAGCTTCGGGGTGAGCATCTGAGCGCCGTGACCGAGCGGGATGGCAATGTCGGCAAAGGCGAGCGCGCGGTAGGCCGCCGGCACGTAGTGCTCGCGGCGGTCGGCATACAGGAGGTCGACGACCTGCGACGACAGCACCTCGGACGTGCGCAGCTGCTGCTGGATCATGTGGTGGCGGGCGAGTTCGTAGTTCATGGCACGGCGTTCCAGATGGGGACGAAAGGGCGAATGGCAAGCGAATGCATTTTACGCCGGCTCCCTGACCCGGTACCACGCGGCGTACAGCGCGGGCAGGAACAGCAGGGTCAGCACCGTCGCGACGATCAGCCCGCCCATGATCGCGACCGCCATCGGCCCCCAGAAGATCTGGCGCGACAGCGGAATCATCGCCAGCACCGCGGCGGCGGCCGTCAGCATGATCGGCCGGAAGCGCCGCACCGCCGAGCCGATGATCGCCTCCCACGTGCTCTTGCCGGCCGCCTCGTCCTGCTCGATCTGATCGACGAGGATCACCGAGTTGCGCAGGATCATGCCCATCAGCGCGATGACGCCCAAGTTGGCGACAAAGCCGAAGGGCTTGCCGAAGGCCATCAGCGCCAGCGCCACGCCGATCAGTCCGAGCGGCGCGGTGAGCAGCACCATCACGGTGCGCCGCATGCTCTGCAGCTGCATCATCAGCAGGGTGATCACGGCGACGACCATCAGCGGCATCACCGCCTTGAGCGCCTGCTCGTTCTTGGCCGACTCCTCGATCGTGCCGCCGATGTCGACGCTGTAGCCCGGCGGCAGCCGGCCGCGGATCTCTGCGAGCTGCGGATCGATCTGCAGCGTCGCGGTCGGGCCGGTGACGGTGTTGTTCTCCAGGTCGGCGCGCACCTGGATCGTCGGCAGCCGGTCGCGGCGCCAGATGATCCCGTCCTCGAGCACCGGCTCGAGCTTCGCCACCTGGGCGAGCGGCACCCATTTCCCGGCGGCCGGGACGGGCAGGTCGGCGAGCCGGTCGAGCCTGCCGCGGTCGCCCGCCTCGCCCGGCGCGCGCCAGACCACGTCGATCAGCTGGTCGCCTTCGCGATACTGCGTCAGGGTCGCGCCCACTTCGTGCGCCTGCAGCGCCTGCGCGACGTCCTGGCTGGACACGCCGAGCTGCCGCGCACGGTCCTGGTCGAGCGCGACGCGCACGCTCTTGGCCTTCTCGTTCCAGTCCAGATGCGCATCGCGCACGTTGGGATTGGCGCGCATCACCGCCGCCACCTCGTGGGCGATGCCGCGCACGGTGTCGATGTCCTCGCCCCGGACGCGGAACACCACCGGAAAGCCGACCGGCGGGCCGTTTTCGAGCCGCTGCACGCGCGTGCGCAGGTGGCTCCAGGAGCCATCGGGCGCATCGAAGGCGGCCAGCAGGCGGCGCCGCACTTCCTCGCGCTCGTCGAAGCCCTGGGTGACGATCACCAGCTGGCCGAAATTGTCGTTGAACAGCTGCTGGTCGAGCGGCAGATAGAAACGCGGCGCGCCGTTGCCGATGTAGGAGGCGTGGCTGGCGATGCGCGCGGCCATTTCCTTCTGCCGCAGCAGCGCCTCGACGCGCCGGACCTCGGTCTCGGTCGCCTTGAGCGAGGCGCCCTGCGGCAGCCAGAGGTCGACCAGCAGCTCGGGGCGGTTCGACGGCGGAAAGAACTGCTTCTGCACCCCGGTGCCGAAGGCGAGCAGCCCGAGCGCGAAGGCGAGCAGCGTGACGGCGATGGTCGTCCAGCGATGGCGCAGGCACCACACCACCAGCGCCCGGAAGCGGTTGTAGAACGGCGTGTCGTAGATGTCGCCGTGGTGTTCGGCGCCGAACTTGCGCAGCGCCTGCTCGTCGAGCAGCCGGTAGCCGAGATAGGGCGTAAACACGACGGCGACGAGCCACGAGGTGAGCAGCGCGATCACGGTCACCGAGAAGATCGCCCCGGCGTACTCGCCGGCGCCCGACCTGGCGAAACCCACCGGCGTGAAGCCCGCCGCGGTGATCAGCGTGCCGGTCAGCATCGGGAAGGCGGTCGAGGTGTAGGCGAAGGTGGCGGCGCTGAATTTCTCCCAGCCCTGCTCGATCTTCACCACCATCATCTCGGCGGCGATGATCGCGTCGTCGACCAGCAGGCCGAGCGCGATGATCAGCGCACCCAATGAAATGCGATGGAGGTCGATGCCGAAGACCTTCATCAGCAGGAAGGTCAGCGCCAGCACCAGCGGGATCGACAGCGCCACCACCAGGCCGGTGCGGAAGCCGAGCGAGAAGAAGCTCACCGCCAGCACGATGGCCAGCGCCTCGGCCAGGCTCTGCAGGAACAGCTTGAGCGAGGTCCTGACGATGTTCGGCTGGTCGGCCACCGTCGCCACCTCCATGCCGACCGGCAAGGCGGCGGCCAGGCGTTCGATCCCGGCCTGCAGGTTGTCGCCGAGATCCATGACGTTGCCGCCCTTGGCCATCACCACGGCAATCCCGACGGCATCCTTGCCGCCGAAGCGCATGCGCGGATCCGGCGGCTCGGCGAAGCCGCGCCGCACCGTCGCGATGTCGCCGAGGCGGAAGTGCCGCCCGCCGACCGCCAGGTCCGCATGGCGGATTTGCTCGACCGAATCGAACGGCCCGGTGACGCGCAGCCGCACGCGGTCCGAGGCGGTCTCGACGAAGCCCGCCGGCGCCACGGCATTCTGCCTGGCGAGCGCCTCGGCCACCTGCGCCGGCGTCACCCCGAGCGCTGCGAGCCGCGCCGGCGCGACCTCGACGTAGACCTTCTCGTCCTGCACGCCGAGCAGGTCGACCTTCTTCACGTCCGGCAGCGCGCGCAGCGTGCGCGCCATGCGGGTCGCCTCCTGGCGCAGCTGGCCCATGTCGTAGCCGTCGCCGGTCAGCGCGTAGATGTTCACATAGACGTCGCCGAACTCGTCGTTCGGGTAGGGCCCCTGCACGCCGGCCGGCAGCTGGCCGCGGATGTCGTCGAGCTTCTTGCGCACCTGGCGCCAGGATTCCGGTACCTCGGCCTTCGGCGTGTAGTCCTTGAGGGTGAGAAACACCAGCGACTCGCCGGCGCGCGACGCCGAACGCAGCATGTCGATGTAGGGGGTCTCCTGCAATTTCTTCTCGATGCGCTCGGTCAGTTCCTGCTCGACCTCGTGCGCGGTCGCGCCGGGCCAGAGCGTGCGCACCACCATGACCTTGAAGGTGAAGTCCGGGTCCTCGGCGCGGCCGAGATGGAAGAAGGAGAACGCACCCGCCACCGTCAGCACGATGATCAGGTAGAGCACCATCGACTGGTGCTGGAGCGCCCAGGCGGACAAGTTGAGGCGGCCGCTCATCGCGAAAGGTCCGCCGCGATGCGCACCGTTTCGCCCTCGACGAGCTTGAAGGCCCCGGCCGCGACGATGGTCTCGCCGGGCCGCAGCCCGCTCCTGACGAGGGCGCCGGCATCGCCGTACGAGGCGATGTCGACCGGCCGCTGCGCCAGCCGGTTGTCCGCGCCGACCACCCAGACGCTCGCCTGCCCGCCCTTCTGCACGAGCGCGGCGAGCGGGACGACCAGCGCGTCGGCCGCCGGCTGCGCGAAGCGCACGCTCGCCGTCAGGCCGAGCGGCAGGTCGGCGGGCGCGTCGGGAATCGCCACGCGCGCCGCGAAGGTGCGTGTGGCCGCGTCGGCCGCCGGCGCCAGTTCGCGCAGCCGGCCGGCGAACCGTTGGCCGGACCACAACTCGACCGTCGCCGCAGCGCCGATGCGCAAGCCGGCGACGCGCGACTCGGGCAGCGCGATCGCCACCTCGCGCTCGCCGTCGCGCGCCAGGCGGAACACCGGCTGGCCGGCCGCCACGACCTGGCCCGGCTCGGCCAGCACGGCGGCGATCACCCCGGCCGCGTCGGCCGCCAGCGTCGTATAGCCGGCCTGGTTGCGCGCCAGCCGCAGTTGCGACTCGGCCACCTGCGCCGCGGTTTCCTTGGCGTCGAGCGCCGCCTGGCTGATGAAATTCTTCCGCCGCAGTTCGCGCGTGCGCTGCAGCTCGGCGGCCGCCAGCGCGCGGTTCGCCTCGGCCTGGGCGACGGCGAGCTGCTGGTCGGCCGGATCGAGCCGCGCCAGCGCCTGCCCCGCCTTCACGCGGGCACCGGCATCGACGCGCCGCTCGACCAGTTTGCCGCCGACGCGGAACGCCAGCTGCGTCTCATGGCGGGCGCGCACCTCGCCGCTGTAGCGCTGCTCGTTCGCCGCCTCGCCGGCGCCGAGTTTGACGGCCTTGACGATGCGCGGGCCGTGATCGATCGCGTCCGGCGGCGGCGCCTTGTCGCCGCAGGCGGCGAGAAGGGAGGCGGCCAGCAGTGGCAGCAGTCGGTTCAATTGTTTCATCACTCGATCCTTCCTTCCGCAGGCGCGGCGCGCAGGCCGCGCAGCATCAACTCGTGGTATTCGGCGAAATAGCGCTCGTCCGTGACTCCCGCCGCGGAGCAGATATCCATGGAATGGCGCCAGACCATGCGCATCAGCACCGGCGCGATGACCAGGTGCAGGGCCGCCTCGACATCGACGGCGCGGAACTCGCCGCGCGCGACGCCGCGTTCGATCACGCTGCGCACCAGCGCCGTGCCGCGCCGGATCACCTCCTCGTGATAGAAGCGCGCGATCTCGGGGAAGTTGTGCGCCTCGGCGAACACCAGCTTGGGGATGCCGCCGATGCGCTGCGAGCCGATCAGGTGCCACAGCCTCTCGGCCACCGCCCGCAGCAGCGCATCCGACGACCCCGCGAAGCCGGCAACCAGCTGTTCGCCCTCGGCCAGCGCGGCGACGTCCGCGAGTCGCGTGGCGGCATAGCCCTTCTCGACGAAGAGCGTGAGCGCCGCGGCGGTCAGTTCGCCGGGACGGGCTTCCTTGCGGCGGCGGCGGGAAACCTTGGTGGCGGCTGCAGGCATGACGAAGCTGCTAATGACCGAAGGGCCGGCAATTTAGCCGCGGCGGCTCCGGCTGTCAAATTGTCGCCGCGGCGATTGTCTTCCCCGCCCGCCGCCTGCAGAATTCGGCTTCCATGCCCAGGGGGGAGCCCATATGTCCAGCATCGTCCATGTCGTTTTCGATCGCAGCCGCGAATACGAGCTCGTCGCCCACGCCGGGCCGTCGCGCGAGGAAGCCAACCGCTGGCTGGATCTCCAGTGGGAGGCGCTCGAATGCGAGCCCTCCAACCCGATGGGCAAGGTGCTGCTGCTCGACAAGATCCTCGGCATCGCCAAGTACGGCGGCGAGAAGCGCTTCGCCGCCGGCGGCGAGTGGACGCAGCAATTCGCCGACGCGGTCGCCACCATGCTCGAGCGCCCCGTGGTGCGCGTCGACATCGCCGACCGGGTGGTCGGCTAACTCCCGCTGTTCCCGCCGTCCTCTTCGAGGAAGCGGTAGATCGCATCGAGCCGCGCGACACCGTCGTCGAGCTCGAGGATTTCCTGCCGCCGCGCCAGCGGCAGCGGCAGCATCTCCGCCCAGCGGTCGGCCACCCAGGCGGCATCGTAGAAACGGTGCGGCTGCGGCGGCGCCTCTTCGAGCGCCGCGAGCAGCGCCCGCAGCATCGGCACGAGGCGTGCGTAGTCGCCCGGGATCGGTGTGACCGGCGGATCGGGCAGCGGATCGACTTCCGCAACGGCCAGCCGGTTCGGCAGCGTGCGATGCGTGCGGATGCGGAAACGCTGGCCACCATGCGCGACGATCTCGAGGATGCCCAGTTGCGGCATGTCCCACTCGGCGATCGTCGCCAGCGTGCCGACCGGGTGCGGCACGGCGGCGACGCCGGCCGGCGTCGCCACCTCCGCACCCTGGGCGAGCAGGCAGACGCCGAACGGCGTGTTGGTGCGCAGGCATTCCTTCACCATGTCCATGTAGCGCGGTTCGAACACGCGCAAGGCGAGGCGGCCGCCGGAATGCAGCACGGTCTCGAGCAGGAACAGCGGCAATTCCGTCATGCCGGCTCGCGCTCTCCGCCCCAGCGCGGCATCAGGGCGTGGGGCACGCCCAGCCGGTCGAGGATGCGTGCGACGACGAAATCGACCAGTCCGCCGATCTCGGTCGGCCGGTGGTAGAAGCCGGGACTCGGCGGCAGGATCACCGCGCCGGCGCGGGAAAGTTTCAGCATGTTTTCGAGGTGGATCGCCGAGAACGGCGTCTCGCGCGGCACCAGGATCAGCGGCTTGCCTTCCTTGAGGGCGACATCGGCCGCGCGCGTGATCAGATCCTTCGCCGTGCCGGCGGCCACCTCGGCGAGCGTGCCCATCGTGCACGGGCAGATCACGCAGGCATCGGGCGGGTTCGAGCCCGAGGCCGGCGGGGCGTTCCAGTCGTCGCGGCCGAACACCGTGAGACGGCCTTCCCGGTCAGCGAAGCGCTCCGCCAGCAGGCGCTGCGCCTCGCGCGGCTGCGCGGGCAGCACCAGATCGGTTTCCTGCTTGGCGACGATCTGCGCGGCTTGCGAATAGACGAGCCAGACCCGGCAGCCGGCCGCCAGCAGGCGGTCGACCAGGCGCAGGCCGTAGGGCAGACCGGAAGCGCCGGTCCAGGCGACGGCGATGGTTTTGCTCACGTGGATTCCTTCAGGAGGCGTGCGGCGATCAGGCCGTTCACGATACCGAAAACCAGCGCCGACAGGCCGAAGACCGGCGCGAGATAGAACACGCCGTCGTGCGGCACCAGCCACAGTCGCGCCAGCAACAACTGCCCGGCGATATGCGCGAAGGCCGCCAGCACGCTCGCCGTCACCGGCCCGAACCAGCGCCGCGGCAGCCTCGCCACGCCGGCCAGCGCCGCGAGGCTCGCCAGCGCGCCGGCGAGCGCGAGGAAGAAGCCGGGCGCGAGGAACTGGCCGAGCAGCAGGCTGCCGGCGAAGACGCGCAGCAGGGCCACCCAGGCGGCGTCGCGCCAGCCGTGGCGCCACAGCACGATCAGCACGACGATATTGGCCAAACCCGGTTTCACGCCGGGCAATGGTGAAGGCAGCGCCGCCTCGGCGACGCCGAGCGCGATCGCCGCCGCCGCGTAGCGCGCGATGCGGCGGTCGGCCGGGGTAACCCGGAGTTCAATAGTTGAGGCTGTCATGGCTTGGGTCGCGCCCGGAAAGCGAAAGACTGACGTGGTTGGGGGCGCAGATCGCGATCGCGTTGGGACGGGTCAGCCAGCCCTGCTGGACGCAGTACTGCCGCGGCCCCGGATCGGCGAGCACGCGCGCGCGGCCGGGCGCGATCTCGATCACGGTCTCGCCGAGCGGCCCCTGCACGGCGAAGCGGCGCGGCGCGGCGAGCGGAAATTCGGCCACGATGCGGCCGTCGAGCCGGATCACCGCGCGCTCGGCCCGGCCGCCGGCCCACAGCAGCGGAAAGGAGACGGCGACCGCCGCCGCGCCGAGCAGCATGGTGGCCCAGTCGCCGGGGCGCAGCAGGCGCAGCCAGTCCGTCACGCCGCGAGCGCGCGATGCCGCACCAGCACGCGCGCCTTGTCCTTGAAGCTGGCCGCCAGGTTCTCGGCGAACCAGACCGAGCGGTGCTGGCCGCCGGTGCAGCCGAGCGCGACGGTAAGGTAGGAACGGTTGTCGCGCACGTAGGCCGGCAGCCAGTCGGCCAGATAGCGGCGGATGTCGTCGAGCATCCGACGCACTTCCGGTTGCGCATCGAGGAAGGCGATCACCGCCGCGTCGCGTCCGGTCAGCGGCCGCAGCTCGGGGTCGTAGAACGGATTCGGCAGGCAGCGCACGTCGAAGACGAGGTCGGCGTCGAGCGGCAGGCCATGCTTGAAGCCGAAGGACTCGAACAGCAGCGTCAGGCCCTCTGCTTCGCCGTCCGCAGCGATGAAGTCCTTGATCATCGCGCGCAGCGCGTTGGGCTTGAGATTGCTGGTGTCGATGCGGTGGCCGAGGTTGAGCAGGGTGTCCAGCGCCTCGCGCTCGCGGGCGATCGCCTCGGCGAGCGTGCTGTCGCCGTCGGCCATCGGGTGGCGGCGGCGCGTTTCCGAGAAGCGCTGGATCAGCACCTCGTCGCGCGCGTCGAGAAAGATGAAGCGCACCGCGACGCCGGCGGACTGGAGCTGCTGCAGCTGCTGCGGCAGGGCCGCGATCGAGGCGCCGCCGCGCATGTCGGCCGCCACGGCGATACGCGCATGCCCGGCGCCGCGCAGGTGGGCGAGCAGTTCGCCGAGCAGCGGCGCCGGCAGGTTGTCGACGCAGTAGTAGCCGGCGTCCTCCAGCACGTTGAGCGCGATGGATTTGCCCGAACCGGAAAGACCGCTGATGAGCGCAAGCTGCATGGCGAGACGGGATGAGTGCGACGCGCGCTATGGTAGCATCGGCGCCCCTGCCTAACGCCGCGCCGCGCCACGATGCACCGCCAGGACTTCCGCTGGAAACCGCACCCCGCCCTGGCCGGCGCGCCCGCTTACCTGCACCCCTGGCTGGCCGATCCCGGCTCGCTCACCGCGCGCATCGTCGCGCGCTGCGAACTCTTCCGCGTGCGCGTGCTCGGCGAGACGCTCACCCTGCCCTTCGCCGACGAGCGCGGCCAGATCGTCCTGCCGGCCGGCCGGCTGGCCTGGACGCGCGAGGTGCTGCTGCTCGCCGACGGCGTGCCGGTGGTGTTCGCCCACAGCGTGCTCGCGCCGCGCGACCTCACCGGCGCCTGGCACATGGCGCGCGCCATCGGCAGCAAGCCGCTCGGCGCCGCGCTGTTCGCCGACCCGCACATCACGCGCGAGCCGCTGCATACCGCGCGCATCACGCCGCGGCACCCGCTGCACCGTCATGCCAGCGCCGCCCTCGCCGCGCCGCTGCCGACGCTCTGGGCGCGCCGTTCGCGCTTCTGCCGCCTCGGCCGCCCGCTGCTCGTCACCGAAGTCTTCCTGCCCGGCATCGAGAAACTCTGAAACTCGGCGCTGGCGGGGCGGCGAAGTTCGTGCCGAGGATGTCTGGTTTTTTGTTGCTACCATATTGGTAGCGTGCTAGTGTACGCCATGCGAGTCATTGCGCTATCCGCTCTGCGGGCATTCTGGGAGCGACACCACGACGCCGAAACCCCGTTGCGGGCTTGGTATGCCTTGGCAAGCCGCGCTGTCTGGAAGAGTCCGGCGGACATCAAGGACGCATACCGCAATGCCAGCTTCACGGCAAACAACCGCGTGGTGTTCAACATCAAGGGCAATGATTACCGCTTGGTGGTGGCGATGCGCTACGACCGCGGGCTGATGTTCGTCCGCTTCGTCGGCACGCATCGCCAATACGACAGGATCGACGTGGAAACGGTTTGAAGGAGACGGACATGGAACTGAAGCCGATTCGCACCCGGAAGGATTACCAGTCCGCGCTGGCGGAAGCCGAGCGCCTGTGGGATGCACCCGCCAAGTCGGCGGAAGCCGACCGGCTCGACGTGCTGACCCTGCTGATCGAGCAATACGAGCGGCAACACACCCCGATCACCGACCCCGATCCCATCGACTTCCTCTGCCACGTCATGGAATCGCGCGAACTCACGCGCAAGGATCTGGAACCCTACATCGGCCCGCGCGGCCGGGTATCGGACATCCTGAACCGTATCCGCCCCCTGACGCTGGAAATGATCCGCCGTCTCGCGGAAGGACTGAAACTGCCGGCGGAAGTCCTGATCCGCCCTTACCCGCTGCGGAGGGAAGTCGAAGAGTTGGAAGCAGCGTAGCCAAACAAGCTCTGCTTGTTCGTCACCCGCCACGCTTTGGCGTAGGCTGTCCGCTTCGCGTTGCGCGGCAGGCGCCATGGCCTCTCTCGACAAAATCCGCACGCACGGCTTCCGCCACTGGTACGAGCGGCAACTGCTCGAATGCCATGCCTGGCTGGTGAGCTGCTTTCTCGGCATCATCTGCGCCGCGTGCGGGGTCGAGGTTTCCGGCCATGCCGGCCCGGGCGCGCGCCTGTTCGGGCTGGCGCTGACGGTCGCCGGCATCGTCATGGCCTATTACTCCTGGCGGCGCTACCGCGCGATGCTGGAGATCGCCGAGCGCCTCGGCGAGCGTGCGGTCTGCCCGGCCTGCCAGGCCTACGCGAAGTTCGCGATCACCGCGTCCGGTCCGACGCCGCTGCGGCCACGACTGGGTGCTGTGACGGATACGCGCAAAACTCGGTGCCGGCGGGGCGGCTGCTGCGCATGGCATTTTTCCAGTAGAGTTGCCGCATCGGCGGGTGCGCCCGCGGAATTCGTCGTTCAGGGAGAAGGGGAACCATGAAGGATATCGTTTGGAGCGACGTGCTCAGCGTCGGCGTCGAGGAGATCGACGAGGACCACCGCAAGCTGGTGAGCATCTTCAATACACTCAATCATGCCGTCCAGGATCGGGAGCCACCGGAGTACCTGGCGGCGATCCTGGAGGAACTGATCAACTGCACCGTCTGGCACTTCAGCCACGAGGAACGGCTGATGCTGAAGCATCGCTATCCGAGCATGGAGGAGCACAAGGCGGAACACCGGGAGCTGATCCAGGCGGCGAAGGAGTTGCAGCAGAAGATCCTGCAGTCGGTCAAGACGATCTCCGACGAGCACATCGAGTTTCTCGAGCGCTGGCTGACCGAGCACATCTTCTCGGCCGACCTGCGCCTGGGTTCCTATCTGTACCAGGCGATGTAGCCGCGCCCGTCAGGCCGCCATCGTCGGCAGCAACCGGCCGTCGACCTCCTCGAGCGCGCCGGCCTTGGTGAGTTCGGCCAGCAGCCAGGCGGCGAGCGCCGGGACGTCCATGCCGAGCCGGTGCGCGCCGATGTCGCGGAAGAAGGGCACGGCGGCGAGATGGCTTTCGAGCCGCGCGCGCGGCAGCCCCTGCAGGTCGAGCAGGTTGAAGATGAAGCAGGCCTTGATCGCGTTCTTCGCCACGCGCGCCGGATCGGCCTCGAAGGCGGCGAGCCGCCGGTAGGCGCGCTCGAGCGCCGCGTCGACGTCGGCGAAGGGCCGGCCGTGGCCGGGGATCACGGCGTCGGCCGGCAGCCGTGAAAGCATGTCGAGCGTCGCGCGCGTGGCCGACAGCGCACCGGGCTCGCCGAGCAGCTCGCCGAAGACGATGCCGAAGCCGTCCTCCCAGAGCGCGTCGCCGGAAACGAGCAGCCGCGCGGCGGGGCAGTGGAAGACCAGCGCGTCCATGTCGTGGCCGGGCGCGGCGTGCGCCTGCCAGTCCAGCCCGCCCATGACGAGGCGGTCGCCGGCATGCACCACGCCGTCGTGGCGGAAGCGCTCACCGCGCTGCGCGGCGGGAGCGAGCAGCAGCGCGTCCTCGTCCCAGTCGTGGATGTGCCGTTCGATGCCGGCGGGGATCAGGATGCGGCAGCCGAAGGCGCGCTGCAGGGCCGCGTTGCCGCCGATGTGGTCGGAGTGGGAGTGGGTGTTGATGAGTCTCGCCAGCCGCCGCCCCGCCAGCGCCGAGTTCACGAGTTCGACGGTGCCGGCCGCATGGCCGACGTAGCCGCTGTCGATCAGCGTGGCTGCGTCGTCGCCGTCGAACAGCAGGATGTTGTTGGACGACAGCCAGCCGCGCTCGATGACGCGGATGCGCTCAGGCAGTTTCGGCGGCCTGGCCATCGGACTCGGGCAAACTCGGCGCCGGCGGGGCGGCGGCCGGCTTGGGCGCGGCGGGTACCGGCGACCCCCAGGGCCGGCCGCAGCCGATGCAATAGGCTTCGTCCGCGTCGGGCAGGCAGATGCCGGCGCAGGGATACAGGTCCTCGATCGCCTCCGTCATGCCGCGTACTCAGTCGCCACGCCTGGCCAGCAGCGCCTGCGCGACTTTCGAAGTCGGCGCACGGCCGAGTTGGCCGGAGATCCACGCCGCGGTGTCGACGAGCGCGTCGAGGTTCACGCCGCAGTCGATGCCGAGCCCCTGCAGCAGCCAGACGACGTCCTCGGTGGCGACGTTGCCCGAGGCGCCCTGGGCATAGGGGCAGCCGCCGAGGCCGCCGACCGAGGCGTCGAAGACGTTCACGCCCATCTGCAGCGAGGCGTAGATGTTGGCGATCGCCATGCCCCAGGTGTCATGGTAGTGGCCGGCGAGCTTCTTGATCGGCACGCGGCGCGCCACGGCCTCGATCATCGCCTTGGCCTTCTCGGGCGTGCCGAGGCCGACGGTGTCGCCGAGCGAGATTTCGTGGCAGCCCATCTCGAACAGCGCCCAGGCGACGTCGGCCACCGCGGCGGGCGTCACCTCGCCCTGGTAGGGGCAGCCGAGCACGCAGGAGACGTAGCCGCGCACCCGAATACCATTTGCCTCGGCACCCTTCGCACGCGCCAGCACCGGCTTGAAGCGCTCGAGCGATTCCCGCACCGAGCAGTTGATGTTCTTCTGCGAGAAGGCCTCGGAGGCGGCGGCGAACACCGCGATCTCGCTCGCGCCGGCGGCGAGCGCGGCCTCGAGCCCCTGCTCGTTCGGCACCAGCACGGGGTAGGAAACCCCGGTGCGTCTGTCGATGCCCTGCATGACCTCGGCCGCATCGGCCATCTGCGGCACCCACTTCGGCGAGACGAAGGCGGCCGCCTCGATCGCCGTCAGGCCGCAGGCGGCGAGCCGGTCGATCAATTCGATTTTCGTGGCGGCCGGGACGGGCTGCATCTCGTTCTGCAGGCCGTCGCGCGGGCCGACCTCGACGAGGCGGACTTTCTTTGGCAGGGACATCGGCGATCAGGGCGCGGGTTCGAACTCCGCCAATTCTGCCCCATCGGCGACCTGCTCGCCAACCTCATAGCGGAACGCCTTGACGACGCCGGCGGCGGGCGCCACCAGCGTGTGCTCCATCTTCATCGCCTCGAGCACGACCAGCGGAGCCCCCTTCTCGACCTTCGCTCCGCGCTCGGCCAATAGTGCGATCACCTTGCCCGGCATCGGCGCGGTCAGCCCGCCTTCGGCGCCGCCGCCCTCGCCCGCGTGATAGAGCGGGTCGACGGCGGAAAAGACGAAGGTCATGCCGTCGAAGAAGAGGTGGCGCTTCTCGGCGACGGCGACCAGCGCGACCGTCAGGCGCCGGCCGTCGAGATCGGCGCGCAGCGTGCCGTCGGCGCCCAGCACGCCGTCGGCGGGCGACGCCTGGCCATCCACTGCGAGCGTGAAATCAGCGCCGCGATACGAGGCGGCGACGCGCTTTTCCACGCCGCCGGCGCGCAGCACGATGCTGCGCCGCGCCGCCCCGTTGACGCGCCAGCCGTCGCGCAAGTGCCACGGCGAATGCGGGTCGCTGCTCGCCGCGGCATGCGCCGCGCCGTAGTTGCGGTCGCGCAGCAGTTCGGCGAGCGCCGCGAGCAGCCACGCCTCGCGCGGCGGCGCAGCGCCATTGTCCGAATGGGCGGCGGGAAACAGGAAGTCGCGCTCGCGCTCGATCAGCCCGGTATCGAGGTCGGCGCGGGCGAACGACGGGCAGGCGACGAGCCGCGACAGAAAGCCGACGTTGCTGGTCACGCCGACGATGCGGTAGTCGGCCAGCGCCTGCAGCATGCGGGCCAGCGCGCGTTCGCGGCTCTCGTCCCAGACGATCAGCTTGGCGATCATCGGATCGTAGTGCGGCGTGATCTCGTCGCCCTGCTCGACGCCGGTGTCGACGCGCACGTTGAGCGTCTCGGCCGGCGGCGCGAGGTGGGTCAGCCGGCCGGTGGCGGGCAGGAAGCCTTTGTCGGCGTCCTCGGCGTAGATGCGCGCCTCGAGCGCATGGCCGCGCAGCGCCAGCTGTTCCTGCGCCAGCGGCAGCGATTCGCCGGCGGCGATGCGCAACTGCCACTCGACGAGGTCGAGGCCGGTGATCATCTCGGTGACCGGATGCTC
>DDXW01000004.1 GCA_002347285.1 Rhodocyclaceae bacterium UBA2250
GGATACCAGCACCACCGGGCAGCCCGTGACCTCCTCCAGCTTGGCCAGATAGGCCCGGGCCTTGGCCGGCAGTTCCTCAAGGGAGGTGGCTGCGCCGAGATCGGTTTTCCAGCCGTCCACTTGCTCATAGACCGGCTTGCATTCCTGTAGCACCTCGGGATCCTGCGGAAACTCCTCGATCAGCTGGCCTTTATGCGTATAGGCGGTGCAGATGAAGATGGTATCGAGGTCGTTGAGAACATCCATCTTGGTTACGGCCAGTCCGGTCATGCCGCTGACCTGTACGGCTTCGCGCAGGGCCACGGCGTCGAACCAGCCGGTGCGGCGCGGCCGCCCGGTGGTGGCGCCGAACTCGTGTCCGATGCGGCGCAGGGTTTCCCCCATTTCGTCATGCAATTCCGTCGGGAAGGGCCCTTCGCCCACCCGGGTGGTATAGGCCTTGACGATGCCGATGACGGACTGGATGGCGCGCGGACCGACGCCGCCGCCGGAGCAGGCGCCGCCGGACAGCGTGGTTGAGCTGGTCACGAAGGGATAGGTGCCGTGGTCGATGTCGAGCAGCGTACCCTGCGCGCCCTCGAACAGGATGTTGGATCCGCCCTTGTGCGCCTCGTAAAGCGAGCGCGGCACGTCGGCGATCATCTTCGTCAGGCGCGGCGCCAGCGCCATCGCGCCGTCGAGTACCTGCTGGAAGCCGACGGGATCGGCGCCAAGGTAGTTCTTCAGCACGAAGTTGTGATAGTCGAGCACCTCGCCGAGCTTCTCGGCGAAACGCTTCGGCCGCAGCAGGTCCTGCACGCGCAGGCCGCGCCGCGCCACCTTGTCCTCGTAGGCCGGACCGATGCCGCGGCCGGTGGTGCCGATCTTCTTGGCACCCTTGGCGGCCTCGCGCGCGACGTCGAGCGCCTGGTGGTAGGGCAGGATCAGCGGACAGGCCTCGGAGATGCGCAGGCGCGCGTCGGCGTCGACGCCGGCCGCCTTGAGTTCGTCGAGCTCCTTGACCAGCGCCTCGGGCGACAGCACCACGCCGTTGCCGATGTAGCAGGTCACGCCCTCGCGCAGGATGCCGGAGGGCACCAGGTGCAGCACCGTCTTGTGGCCACCGATCACCAGCGTATGGCCGGCGTTGTGGCCGCCCTGATAGCGCACCACGGCCTGCGCATGATCGGTGAGCCAGTCGACGATCTTGCCCTTGCCTTCGTCGCCCCATTGCGTGCCGATCACGACTACGTTCTTGGCCATCTCAATCTTCCTTTAAAGGTTCAACAATCCATTGGTCGCCGCGCCTCGCCAACTGGCGGTCGCAGCCGGCCTCGCGCCAGTTGCCGCCATGGCCGGGCAGCGCGACGATGACGATCTCGCCGCCGGCGCGCAGCCGCGCGATCTCGGCATGCAGCGCCGCTTCCCCCGGCCACGGCGCCAGAATCGCCCCCGCCGCGGGACGCGGCCGGGAGAGGCGCGCCAGCGTGCGCAGGTCGAGCGAGAAGCCGGTGGCCGAACGAACACGGCCGAAGCGCGCCCCGATCGAGTCGTAGCGGCCGCCCAGCGCGACCGCCGCCGGGCTGGCGGCACAGTAGGCGGCAAAAACCACGCCGCTATGATAGTGATAGCCGCGCAGATCGGCCAGATCGAAGGAAAGCGGCAGATCCGCCAGTTCGTCGGCGAGCCGCTGCAGCTCGCCGAGCGCCTGCGTGATTTCCGGCAGGGCGGGCAGGCAGGCCGCCGCGCCGGCCAGCACCTCGGCGCCGCCATAGAGGTCGGGCAGGGCCAGCAGGCCCTCGCGCAGCGGCTCCGCCAGTCCGGCGGTCAACTCGCGCAAGGTCGGGACATCCTTCGCCTGCAGCGCGTCGAAGAGCTGCTGATCGAGGCTGGACGGCAGGGCGGCGCCCGCGGTCAGCGCGCGGAAGATGCCGACATGGCCGAGGTCGATGCGGCTGGCCGGCAGGTCGGCGAGCTGCAGCGCGCGCGCCAGCAGGCGGATCACTTCATGATCGGCTTCCAGACCGGCATGGCCGTAGAGTTCGGCGCCGATCTGCAGCGGCTCGCGCGAGGCGAGCAGGTCGGCGGGCCGCGCGTGCAGCACGCTGCCGCAGTAGCACAGGCGCGTCACGCCAGCACGGTTGAGCAGGTGGGCGTCGATGCGCGACACCTGCGGCGTGATGTCGGCGCGCAGCGCCAGCGTGCGGCCCGACAACTGATCGACCAGCTTGAAGGTGCGCAGGTTCAGGTCGGCGTCGTTGCCAGCCAGCAGCGCATCGGCGAACTCGAGCAGCGGCGGCGCCACCAGCTGATAGCCATGCACGACGAACTCGTCGAGCAGGCGGCGGCGCAGGAATTCGACCTGGGCGGCCTCGGCCGGCAGCAGGTCTTCGATCGCTTCGGGCAGCAGCCAGGCATGCATGGGCTTATCCGAGCAGCAGGATCAGCGCCAGGCCGATGATGATCGAGGTCAGCCCCATGAAGCGCAACTGGCCGTCGGCCAACTCGGTGACGCGACGGAAGGTTTCGCGCCAGACGCGCGGCGCGACGAAGGGGAGCAGGCCCTCGATCACCAGCATGAGGCCGAATGCCAGCAGCAGCGTGGACATGAACGGTACGGCGGGTTACTTGCCGCCGCTGCCCCCCCGGCCGCCGCTCTTCAGATACTTGAAGAAATCGGCGCTCGGATCGACCACCAGCAGATCGCCCTTGTTGGTGAAGCTCTGGCGATAGGCTTCGAGGCTGCGATAGAAGGCATAGAACTCGGGATTTTCGCCGAAGGCCTTGCCGTAGGTCGCGGCGGCCTTGGCGTCGCCCTCGCCCTTGATCTTCTGTGCATCGCGATAGGCCTCGGCGACGATCACCTCGCGCTGCTTGTCGGCATCGGCACGGATCCTCTCGGCCTCGGCGGCGCCCTGCGAACGCAGTTCGTTGGCGACGCGCTTGCGCTCGGTCTCCATGCGGCGATAGACCGATTCGGACACCTCGGGCGGCAGATCGACGCGCTTCAAACGGACGTCGACGATCTCGACGCCGATCGCGCGCGCGTCGGCATCGGCCTTCTTCTGCACGTCGGCCATGATCTTGTCGCGTTCGCCCGAAACCACGTCATGCACGGTGCGCTTGCCGAACTCCTCGCGCAGGCCGGAATTGACGGTCTGGGAAAGCCGCGTGCGCGCCAGCAGCTCGTCGCCGCCGACGGAGATGTAGAACTGATTGACGTCGGCGATGCGCCACTTGACGAAGGAATCGACCAGCACCGGCTTCTTCTCGGCCGTCAGGAAACGCTCCGGCTCGACCGAATCCATGGTGAGGATGCGTCGGTCGAAATAACGGACGTTCTGGATCAGCGGCCATTTGAAGTTGAGACCGGGTTCCTTGATCACTTCCTTGATTTCGCCGAGCTGGAAGACGATGGCGTACTGGCGCTGATCGACGGTGAACAGCATCGCACCGGCGGCGACAAAGGCCGCGAACGCGATCGCGATGACGAATGGCAGGCGTTGCATCAGCGTTCTCCCCGCTCGCGCGTGAGTTGTCCGCGCGTGCGCACGTCGCGATTTTCCTGGGCGGAGGCCGGCGCGGACGAACGTTCGGCCGTGGCGGATTCCGGCGCAGCCGACGGCAGCGCGCCCGCTTGCTGCATCAGCTTGTCGAGCGGCAGATAGAGCAGGTTGCCGGCGCCCTTGCTGTCGATCATCACCTTGCTGGTGTTGGCGTATACCTGTTGCATCGTTTCGAGATAGAGGCGCTGGCGCGTCACTTCCGGCGCTTTCGCATATTCGTCGTAGAGCTTGCTGAAGCGCGCCGCCTCGCCTTCGGCGGTCGCGATCAGGCGCGCCCGGTAGCCATCGGCTTCCTGCAGCAGGCGCGACGCCGTGCCGCGCGCACGCGGAATCACGTCGTTGGCGTAGGCCTCGCCCTCGTTCTTCTGCCGTTCGCGGTCCTGGCCGGCCTTGACCGCGTCGTCGAACGCCGCCTGCACCTGCTCGGGCGGCTGGGTGCTCTGCATCGTGACGGAACGGATCTGGATGCCGGTCTCGTAGCGGTCGAGAATGTCCTGCATCGACTTCTGGGTGTTCGCGGCGATCACGTCACGCCCCTCGTAGAGCACGAAGTCCATGCGGTTCTTGCCGACCACCTCGCGGATCGCCGTCTCGGCGGCCTGCATCACGGCATCGTCGGGATGACGGTTCTTGAAGATGTAGTCCTGCGGGCTCTTCAGAAGATACTGGACGGCGAACTGCACGCTGACGATGTTCTCGTCGTCGGTCAGCATCAGGGCTTCCTTGAGCACCTTGTTCTTCTCGGAACCGCGATAGCCGATCTCGATGGTGCGCACCCCGGTGAGATTGACGATCTCGTGCGTCTGGATCGGCCAGGGCAAACGCCAGCGCAGGCCGGGCTCGGTGGTTTCGCCGAACTTGCCGAGCGTCAGCACCACGCCGCGCTGGCTGGCATCGACGATGTAGAAGCCGCTGGCGAACCAGACGGCGACCGCCAGACCGACCAGCAGGCCGACGCCGCCGCCGAACTGGCCGGGCGTCAAGGCGGGCAGTTTCGGCCCGTCGCCGCCGCCGTCACCGCCGTCGCCGCCGGAATTGCCGGGACCGCCGCGCTTCTTGCCGAGCATGCCGGACAGACGGCGATTGAAATCGCGCCAGAGTTCGTCGAGGTCGGGCGGACCAGAATTGTTGTTGCGCGGGCCGCCACGATTGCCACCGCCGGGATCGTTGCCCCAGCCGTGGTCATTGAGCGACATCAAAATGCCGGTAATCATGGGTATCGAGTTGGGGTTGGGTTACGTCGTATTCAATGGGGGCCGCCAGCTTGCGCGACATTTCCGCCAGCGCCGCCCGCAGCAAGTCGAGACCGGCGCCCGTCCTGGCGCTGACCCGGACGCGGGCGATGTTATCACACTCGTCCCGCTCGATTCCCGGCCCGACGGCGCCGCCCTCGCCAACGAGGTCGACCTTGTTCCAGACGACGATCTGCGGCACCTGGTCCGCCCCGATCTCGGCGAGCACCCTGGCGACGGCCGCCATCTGCTGGTCGCGGTCGGGGCTGGCGGCGTCGACGACGTGCAGCAGCAGATCGGCGCGCACCGTCTCCTCGAGCGTGGCGTGGAAGGCGGCGACCAGCGCGTGCGGCAGGTCGCGGATGAAGCCGACGGTATCCGACAGCACGACCTGGCAGCCCGAACGGCCGTCGGTCAGTTCGCAGGTCGGGACGTAGAGCTTGCGCGACGTCGTGTCGAGCGTGGCGAACAACTGGTCGGCGGCATAGGCGCCCGCCTTGGTCAGCGCGTTGAACAGCGTGCTCTTGCCGGCGTTGGTGTAGCCGACCAGCGAAACGGAGAGCACTTCGCCGCGGCTGCGCCCCTTGCGGCGGACGGCGCGCTGACGTTCCAGCACCTTGAGGCGCGCCTTGAGCACGGCGACGCGCTTGCCGAGCAGGCGGCGGTCGGTCTCGAGCTGCTTCTCGCCGGGGCCGCGCAGGCCGATGCCGCCCTTCTGGCGTTCGAGGTGGGTCCAGCCGCGCACCAGGCGGGTCATCAGGTGTTCGAGCTGGGCGAGTTCGACCTGCAGCTTGCCCTCGTGGCTGCGCGCCCGCAGCGCGAAGATGTCGAGGATGAGCGCCGTGCGGTCGATCACGCGCCGCTCGATGGCCTTTTCGAGGTTGCGCTGCTGCCCGGGCGACAACTCGTGGTTGAACATCACCAGGTCGGCGCCGGCCGAGGCCGCGGCGGCGGCGATCTCCTCCACCTTGCCCTTGCCGGCGAAGGTCGCCGGATCGGGGCGACCGCGCTTGCCGGTCACCGTGGCGACCGGCTGCGCGCCGGCGCTGGTCGCCAGCAGGCGGAATTCCTCGAGACGCTCGTCGAAATCGCCCGCGCCGAAATCCAGCTGGACCAGGAGGGCGTTCTCTCCGGCGGCGGGCCGCTCAAACATCGGCTAGATCAGCCAATGCGACCGGCAATGCAGGCTTCACTCGGGAGCTTCGTTGCTGATGCTCACCGCGCGGGCAGGCACCACCGTGGAAATGGCGTGCTTGTAGACCATCTGGGTGACGGTGTTCTTGAGCAACACGACATACTGGTCGAACGACTCGATCTGGCCCTGCAGCTTGATGCCATTGACGAGATAGATGGACACCGAGATGTGCTCGCGGCGCAACGTGTTGAGAAACGGGTCTTGTAGCATCTGCCCTTTGTTGCTCATGATTACCTCACCACTTTATGGTTATAAGAAAAGGCGACTGTAGCCGATTTTTGCGAGGCTGGCCAGCGCTGCCGATCAGCCGCCGGCCAGCGCCTTGAACAGGCCGGCCGCCGTCGCCGCCTGGGCGCGCCGCGCCGCCAGCACCGCCTGTTGCGCGGCGAGCAGGTCGGCCACTTCGCGGAAGGCCTGCTGGATCGCCTTTTCGTATTCGGCGACGGCGACAGGCGCGCGGCCGAGTGCCGCGGCCCCGCCTCGTAGAAGGTCGCGGCCAGATCCGGAAAGCGCGGCGCCTCGGCGACCAGCATGCGGTACAGCCCGAGGCCGGCCGGCGAGAGCAGCCGTTCGCGATAGCGCACGGCGAAACGGATCAGGCGCTCGCGCAGCGGCTCGCCATCCTCGCCGAGCGCGACCATGAACTCGGCGGTCGACTGGCGAATCACCTCGGCGAACAGATCCGCCTTGCTGGGGAAGTGGTTGTAAAGCGTCTGTTTCGCGACCCCGGCCTGCGCGGCGATGCGGTCTACGCCGACGCGATAGCCCTCGGCGGCGAATACCTCGCAGGCGGCTTGCAGCAGGCGCGCACGGCAATCGCCGCCGGCTGGCGAATCCACGGGACAGGCGGTCATGAGGCCCCTCGGTTTGACTAGACTGAGCAGCCTACTTTCGGGCAGCAATATGTCAAGCGACCGAAATGTAAGCGCACGTAATCGGCTAGCGCTTGAGCTTGGCGAAGGCGGCCGCCATCGCTCCGGCCGGCTCCGGCTGGCGCTGGCGATCCTGCTGACGGCGGACATCGCGAGCGGAGCCGGATGCCGCCGCCCCGCCAGCGCCGACTTTTCCACCCTTTTGCACTTCATCGCCGAGGCGCATCGTCAGCGCGATGCGCTTGCGCGGAACGTCCACCTCGAGCACCCTGACCTTGACCACGTCGCCGGCCTTGACCACCGTATGCGGATCCTTGACGAACCGGTCGGAGAGCGCGGAAATGTGCACGAGGCCGTCCTGATGCACGCCGATGTCGACGAAGGCGCCGAAGTTAGTGACGTTGGTGACCACGCCTTCGAGCTGCATGCCCGGCTCGAGATCCTTGAGGTCCTCGATCCCCTCCCTGAAGGATGCGGTCTTGAACTCGGGACGCGGGTCGCGGCCGGGCTTCTCGAGCTCCTTGAGGATGTCCTGCACCGTCGGCAGGCCGAAGCGTTCGTCGGTGTATTTCTCGGCCTTCAGCGATTTCACCAGCCGGCTGTCGCCGATGATCTCCTTCACGCCTTTCCTGATGTCGGCGAGGATGCGCTCGACCACCGGATAGGCTTCCGGATGGACAGCGGACGCATCCAGCGGATTCTCGCCGTGGTTGATGCGCAGGAAGCCGGCGGCCTGCTCGAAGGTCTTGTCGCCGAGGCGCGGCACCTTGAGCAGCGCGGCGCGCGAGGGAAAGGCGCCGTTCGTGTCGCGGTAGCCGACGATGTTCGCGGCCAGCGTGCTGTTGAGACCGGAGATGCGCGCCAGCAGCGCGGCGGAGGCGGTGTTCACATCCACGCCGATCGAGTTCACGCAGTCCTCCACCACGGCGTCGAGCGACTTGGCGAGCTTGCTCTGATTCACGTCGTGCTGGTACTGGCCGACGCCGATGCTCTTCGGGTCGATCTTCACCAGCTCCGCCAGCGGATCCTGCAGGCGGCGCGCGATGGAGACCGCGCCGCGCAGGCTCACGTCGAGGTCGGGGAACTCGCGCGCGGCCAGCTCCGAGGCCGAATACACCGAGGCGCCGGCTTCGGAAACGACGATCCTGGTCAGCTTGAGTTCCGGGTAACGCTTCATCAGGTCGCCGGCCAGCTTGTCGGTTTCGCGGCTCGCCGTGCCGTTGCCGATGGCGATCAGATCGGCGCCGTGCTTCTGCGCCAGCTGGCGCAGCGCGGCGATCGACACCTCCCAGTCGCGGCGCGGCTCGTGCGGATAGATCGTCGTCGTTTCCAGCAGCTTGCCGGTGGCGTCGACGACGGCGACCTTGACGCCGGTGCGGATGCCCGGGTCGAGGCCGATCACCGTCTTCGGACCCGCGGGCGCGGCCAGCAACAGATCGTGCAGGTTCCTCGCGAAGACGCGGATCGCCTCCTCCTCGGCGCGCTCGCGCAGCGTGCCCATCAGCTCGGTTTCGAGGTGGAGGGACAATTTCACCAGCCAGGTCCAGCGCGCGGTCTCGGCCAGCCACTTGTCGGCGGGTCGCCCCTGATCGCGGATGCCGACATGAGCAGCGATCATCGCGATGCAGGGCGAGGATTCGGGCGGGTCGCGCAGTTCCTGCTCGGTCTTGATCGCGAGGCGCAGCACGTCCTCGTTGCGGCCGCGCAGCAGCGCCAGCACGCGGTGCGACGGCGCGCTCTTCAGCGGCTCGCGGAAATCGAACCAGTCGCGGAACTTCGCTCCGGCCTCCTCCTTGCCCTCGACAACGGTGGAGACAAGCTGCGCGTTTTCGTTCAGGTAGGCACGCAGCTTCTCGAGCAGCGCGGCGTCCTCGGCGAAGCGCTCCATCAGGATCTGCTTGGCGCCTTCGAGCGCGGCCTTGACGTCGGGCACCTGCTTCTCCGCATCGACATACTTTTCCGCCTCGGTCTCGGGCGTCAGCGTCGGGTCGCCGAACAGCGCGTCGGCCAGCGGCTCCAGCCCGGCCTCGCGGGCGATCTGCGCCTTGGTGCGGCGCTTCGGCTTGTAGGGCAGGTAAAGGTCTTCGAGGCGCTGCTTGGTCTCGGCGTCCTCGACCTCGGCGCGCAGTTCCGCAGTCAGCTTGCCCTGCTCTTCGATCGACAGCAGGATCGCGGCGCGGCGCTCCTCGAGTTCGCGCAGGTAGCCGAGGCGCTCCTCGAGCGTGCGCAGCTGCGTGTCGTCGAGGTTGCCGGTGGCTTCCTTGCGGTAGCGCGCGATGAACGGGACGGTGGCGCCGTCGTCGAGCAGCTGGACGGCCGCAGCGACCTGGTTGGGATGCACGCCGAGTTCTTCGGCGATGCGGGATTCGATGGAGGGCAGCATGGGTGGGGCCGGTGCGAAAAAAGGCGCGCACTATGCCGCAAGCCGCCCCGCCGCGCAATCATGGTTTCGATGACACGAACCGGGCTCGCCGCGCGGGCGGGCGGTTCAGAGATCCTCGATGCGCGGGATCGCTTCCTCGGCGAGTTCGCCGGTTTCCGGATTGACCCAGTCGGCGATGCCGATTTCGCTCTCGGCTTCCTCCAGCGTTTCGCCGACCTCGAGGTTCGCGTCGCCGTATTCCATGTCCCTGACCGCTTCGAGCAGGGTGGCGAAGGGACCGGTCTCTTCCGCCGTGTCCTTGCTCTGCCAGTAGAAGCCGTCGGGCCGCTCGATGATGCGCGTCCGGTCGTAGTCGGCCGATGTTTCGGGAATCTTGGTCATCATGCACCTCGCTGCTGTGTCGAATTCTCTTCTTGGTGAACGGTACGCAAGTGCCCGCCATTTTTCAACCGCCCTGCGCAAATGGCTTTTGCGCCCGCCGGGGCGAGACGGCGGACTACGCTCGTTCCGGTTTGCCCATCGAGCGGTAAATGTCCAGCGCGATGCGTTGCTCGTGCGCATCGATCGCATGGGAAAAGAATCGGTAAATCTCATCGACGCTCACCTGGACGCCGACCGTATCGAATCCTTCATCGTCCTTGTCGAGCGGAACGAGGCCGGTCAGGACCGACTTGGCGTATTCGGGCAGGCAGGCGGGGTCCGCGTCCGCGGCCGCGCGCAGGATGTCGCCGATGGTCTTGCCGGCCTTGACGAAGGTCATGAGGTCAAACAAGTCGCGGGAGCGCGCACGTTTGTGGATGACATAGGACTTCATGGCGAACACGCCTTCCTGCCCGAGGATGCGAAACGCGGTGCCGCTGTCCGTCAGGCGCGCGAACGTGTCGAAGTGCATGAAGGCGTCGTCGTTCCTGGTGAAGAACGTCACCTTGGAGCCGTTGATCGCATAGTCCTGGGCGACGGCCAGCAAATCGACGCCGTTGATTCTGGCCTGGACGATCCTGTCGTGCGCGGTTGCCGGTTCGACGCGCAAGCCGCGTTGCTTGAGATCGCGCACGATCGCGGCCAGGGCGCTCTTGTCCAATCGCCCGGCCGGCAGCCAGAAATCGAGATCCTCGCTTTTCCGGTGATCGATCTGCAGCGCCAGCGCCGTGCCGCCGATCAGCGTGAATCCGCCCATGCGCGGGTTGCCCGCCAGCGCATCGAACACCGCCCGCGTGCGCGGCGGCAGGCTATTGAGCGCGAGCAAAGGCAAACCCCCGTTCGATATTGCGCAACATGCGCGGCAAGGGCGAATACGGGGAGGCCATTGGTTCCGCGGCAATCCGTTCGACGCGGTCGACGCCGTAGTGGGCGCACGCGCGGCAGATGTCCTCGAAAATCCCCCTGGACAGGATGTTCGCGATCAGCGCGTCATCGTCGATGGCCGGGTTGGACCAGTCGTACGGAAAAGCGAGTCCGAGCGCTTCGCTCTTGCGCGGCTGCGCGCGCGGCCGACCCGGCTTGCGGTCGGGAATTCTTGCGTGATCATCGACGAACCACTGCCGGCCCACGCGACGGGCGCCGGGGATGCGCCCGGCAACGCAAAGCTGGCGCAGACGCTCTTTCGAGAGTCCGGATTCCGAGGAAAGTGCGGCCAGGTTTTTCATGCAATTTTTATAGCACAAACTATTTGAATAATCCAATAGTTTTATCCGGAATGACGGCGACGCGGAATTCGCTTGCGGTAAGCTGGACGCCATTCTTCATCCTGCGGAGACCGCGAACATGGCCATGGATGTGATCGACTACCAGTTGCACGGCGACGACATGCAGTGCGTCGAGATCGAGCTCAATCCCGGCGAGGCCGCGATCGGCGAGGCCGGCAGCCTGATGTTCATGGAAGACGGCATCGAGATGGACACCATTTTCGGCGACGGCTCGGACAAGCACAGCGGCGTGTTCGGCAAGCTGCTCGGCGCCGGCAAGCGCCTCGTCACCGGCGAATCGCTGTTCACCACCGTCTATGTCAACCAGGGCCGCGGCAAGAAGAAGCTCGCCTTCGCCGCGCCCTACACCGGCAGGATCATCCCTTCGACCTCAAGCAGCACGGCGGCACGCTGATCTGCCAGAAGGACGCCTTCCTCTGCGCCGCCAAGGGCGTCGCGCTCGGCATCGCCTTCCAGAAGCGCCTCGGCACCGGCTTCTTCGGCGGCGAAGGCTTCATCATGGAAAAACTGGAGGGCGACGGGCTGGCCTTCTGCCATTCCGGCGGCACGGTGCTCGAGCGCCGGCTCGCCCCCGGTGAGCTGCTGCGCGTCGATACCGGCTGCGTCGTCGCCTACACGCCGGACATCGACTTCGACATCCAGTTCGTCGGCGGCATCAAGACCGCGCTGTTCGGCGGCGAGGGCCTGTTCTTCGCCGTGCTGAAAGGGCCGGGCACGGTGTCTGGCTGCAGTCCCTCCCCTTCGCGCGGCTCGCCTCGCGCATCTTCGCCGCCGCGCCGGTGACGAAGGGCGGCGGCGGTTCCGGCGGCGAACAGGGCGGCCTGCTCGGCACGCTGTTCAACGGCAAGAACTCACTAGTGTCCCAACGTTAAT
>DDXW01000073.1 GCA_002347285.1 Rhodocyclaceae bacterium UBA2250
ACGAACCGACCGCGAATCTCGACACCAAGCTGTCGAAGGAATTCCTCGCCATCCTCGAACGCCTCGCCGGCAGCGGCCGCACCATCATCCTGACCAGCCACGACCCGCTGGTGGTCGAATCGGCCGTGGTGGATCACGTCGTCACCCTGCGTGACGGCAAGATCGTGGACGAAAAGTAGCCGCCCCGCCAGCGCCGAGTTTCGACAGATGATCTTCCAGCCCGCCATCATCGCCCTGCTGCTCGCCGCCGGCCTCAGCCTGTTCATGCTGCTGGCCGCCGCGCCGTTCGCGGTGCAGGTGATCCGCCACTGGGACATCGCGAGCGGCAGCGAGCGGCAGCTGCGGCTCGAACGCCTTACCTACCTGTTCTCGACGCTCGTCGCTTTCGTCTGTCTGGTCCAGATCCTCGCCGCGCTGCTGTTCGTCTTCAACGCCGACAAGATGTCGGTGATGTTCGTCGGCGCGATGTGCGCGGTCGGCGCGCTCAACGTCAACGCGTTCGGCTTCCCCGCCCTCTACCTGCAGCTTGGCCTGTTCTTCCTCGCCGCCATCTGGCTGGCGATCAACCATCTCGACAACCAGGCGCGCGACTATCCGCTGGTGCGCCTGAAGTACGCGCTGCTGCTCGCCGGCATCCCGCTCTTCGCGGCGAGCCTGGCGCTGCAGACGAACTACTTCCTCGGCCTCAAGGCCGACGTCATCACCTCGTGCTGCGGCAGCATGTTCTCGACCGACGCGCCGACCCTGGCCAGCGAGATGAGCGCACTCGAGCCCAAGCCGGCGCTGCTGGCCTTCTACGCCGCGCTCGCCGCCGCGATCCTGCTGGCCACCTGGCACTGGCGCCGCCCGGGCAATCTCAGCGGCTACGCCGCCGGCCTCGGTTCGCTCGCCGCCTTCATCGCCAGCATCGCCGGCATCCTCGCCTTCGTCTCGCTCTACATCTACGAGCACCCGAACCACCACTGCCCGTTCTGCATCCTCAAGCCGGACTACGACTACCAGGGCTACTGGCTCTACATCCCGCTGTTCGCCGCCGCTGCCGCCGGCATGAGCGCTGGCGTGCTGCGCCTGTTCGCCCGCCGGCCGAGCCTGGCCGCCGCACTGCCGGCGGTCACGCGGCGGCTCGCCGCCATCGCCGCTGCGGGCTTCGGTATATTCGCGGTTGTCGCCAGCTTCATGATCTGGCATTCCAACCTGATCCTGCTCGAATGAAACGCCTGCTGCCCCTGCTCTGCGCCCTCCTGCTGGCTGCCTGCGGCGACGAACCACCGCGCAAGCTGAACGTCGGCGATCCCGCGCCGCGCTTCCAGACGGTGCGGCTCGACGGCACGCCGGTCGACTTCCCCGCCGCCTACGCGGGCAAGCCGGTGCTGCTGCGCTTCTGGGCCGACTGGTGCAGGTTCTGCGAGCCGGAGATGAAGCTCATCGACATCGTGCGGCAGCGCCATCCGTCCCTGTCGGTCCTCGCCGTCAACGCCGGCCAGGACAGGAGCACCGTGGCAGCCTTCATGCAGAAACTCGGCGTCGGCTACCCGGCGGCGCTGGACGAAAGCTCGAAGATCGCGAAGAGCTACGGCGTCGTCGGCCTGCCGACGACCTACCTGATCGACGGCAACGGCGTCGTGCGCGGCAAGATCGTCGGCGAGGCCGACGAGGCGATGTTCGAGCGCCAGGTGCGGGGTCTGCTGCAATGATCCCCTGCGATCTCTGCGCCCTCGACTGCGGCAGCAAGCCCTTCGACCTCGCGATGCCTGACCGCACGCTGCATTTCTGCTGCGAGGGCTGCCGCGGCATCTACATGATGATCAACGACATCGCGGAGCCCCCCGCTGCACCGCAACAGGTGCAAAATAGCGGTGAAGTCAACCCAAGGAGATCGCCATGATGAACATGATCGAAGAAGGCGCGCGCCAGGCGCCGCAAATGATGGGCAGCATGATGGGCGGCATGGGACAGATGATGTCCCACCCGATGGCCAGCGGCGCGATGATGGCCGCCGGCGGCTACGCGGCCGGCAAGGGCCTGCTCGGCGGCGGCACCGCCCTGTTGCGCAATCCGCTGGTGCTGCTCGCCGCCGGGGTGGCGGCCGGCTACCTGATCTTCAAGTACGAGAAGGAGATCGTGCAGACCGCCGCCAAGCTCACCGGCATGGGCAAGGACTTCGTGCTGCACCAGAAGGAGAACCTCGACGACCTGATCGCCGAGACGAAGTCGACCGAAGCTGCCGCGGCGGCGCCCGCCACGCCCGCTACGGAGTGAGCCGGTGACCGACGCCAGCGCCATCGAAGTCCTCGAGCGCACGGCGGGCTACCTGCGCTTGCGTCTGCCGCCCGCCCTGCGCCATCCGGCCGCCGGCGCGACGATCGAGCAGAGCCTTGCGGCGCTGCCTGGCGTGCAGCGCGTCACGCTGCTCAGCAGCGAAGGGCGGCTTGCGGTGCGCTTCGATTCCCGCGCCTCCTCGCACGCCGCGATCGCCGTGCGCCTCAAGTCGCTGCTGGCCGAACTGCCGCAGGCGGAGACGCCCGCGGCCGCGCCGGCATCGCCCGCCGCCACGCCGGCGTCGAGTCTGGTCGAACGGGTCGGCGAGATTCGCGAGAAGCTCATCCTCGCCGCGCCGGAACGCTTCCGGCCGCTCGTCGAAAGCGCCACGACGGAAAAAGCGGTCACCAACTTCTTCAACGACATCGTCGCCTTCTACCTGATCAAGGTGCACTGGGACTTGATCGTCAATCGCTGGATCAAGGACCCGGTCAAGTACGGCAACGCCTGGCTGACGGTGTTCTACCTCGTCTTCCTGCTGATCCGCTACCGGAAGACTTGAGCAGATGGAACGCCTGCGCGTCGTCCACCGCCTGCCGCGGCGCCTCCGCCTGATCGCGCCGCCGCTGGTCAAGAACCAGGAACGCGGCTACCTGCTCGAGATCCTGCTGCGCAAGCACGCGGCGGTCGAGAGCGTGCGTGTCGTCGCGCCGATCGGCTCGGTGACGATCCACTACGACCCGCAGACGCTGCCCGAGCATCGCCTGATCGCGCTGGTCGATGCGGTGATCGGCAACCTGGCCGCCGCGCCTGCCAGATCAGCCGCCCCGCCAGCGCCGGGTTTCNNTGACCTGCGCCTCGTGCGCGGCGCTGATCGAACTCTCGCTCAAGCGCGACCCGCGCGTCGAGTCGGCCGCCGTCAACTACGCCGCCGAAACCGTCACGGTCAAGGGCCGCATCACCAAGGACCAGCTGTTCGAGACCGTGAAGAAGCTCGGCTACCAGGCGCGGCCGATGGACACCCTCGCGCAGCGCCGCCTGCTGGTCGAGCGCGAGAAGGCGCGGCTGGCCGAGGCGAAGCGGCGCCTGTGGCAGGCCGCGCTAGCGAGCGTGCCGGTGATGATCTCAGGCATGCTGATGCACCGCTCTCCGACCTTGCGGCTGCTCGAGTTCGGCTTCTCCACCTACGTCATCTTCGGCCCCGGCGGCGGCATCTTCAAGAAGGCCTGGGCGCTCGCGCAGCAGCGCGAGGCCAACATGGATTCGCTGATCGCAATGGGCGCCGGCGCCGCCTATCTCTACAGCATTCCCGGCCTGGCTCGCATGGATCACCACGTCTACTTCGAGTCGGCCGCCGCGATCCTCGCCTTCGTGCTCGGCGGCCGCTACATGGAAGAGCGCGCCAAGGGCAAGGCCTCCGAGGCGATCCGCAAGCTCATCGAGCTGCAGCCCGACACGGCGATCCGCATCACCGCGCACGGCGACGAGACCGTGAACATCGACGACGTGCGGCTCGGCGACCTCCTGCGCGTGCGCCCCGGCGACAAGGTGCCGACCGACGGCGTCGTACAGACGGGCAGCTCCGCCATCGACGAATCGCTGCTCACCGGCGAGCCGCTGCCGGTAGCGAAGAACCCAGGCGACAAGGTCGTCGGCGGCACGCTCAACGGCAACGGCAGCTTCACGATGACGGTAACGGCCATCGGTACCGATACCGTGCTCTCCGGCATCGTCCAGCTGGTCGATCACGCGCAGGGCAGCAAGCTGCCGGTGCAGAAGCTGGCCGATCGCATCTCGGCGCGCTTCGTTCCCGCCGTCGGCGCCGTCGCGGCGACCACCTTCGCCGGCTGGCTGCTGGCCGGCCATCCGCTCGCCCGCTCGCTGTCGCACGCGGTCGCGGTGCTGCTGATCGCCTGCCCCTGCGCGCTCGGACTGGCCNNCCGCGATCATGGTCGGCACCGGCCAGGCCGCGCGGCGCGGCATCTACATCCGGAATGGAGAGGCGCTCGAAACGGCGGCAACGCTTGATACATTGGTTTTCGACAAGACCGGCACCATCACCGAAGGCCGCCCCGTCGTCACCGACTTCCTGCCGGTGCCGGAGACCGATGTACCGCCGCTGCTGGCGGCGCTCGCCGCCGCCGAAGCCTCTTCCGAGCACTTCCTCGCCCGCGCCATCGTCGAGTTCTGCGCCGCGCAGGGCATCCAGCCTGGCACGGCGAAGGACTTCGCCGCGCTGCCGGGGCGCGGCGTGCAGGCGAAGGTCGGCAACCGCAAGCTGCTCGCCGGCAACGTCGATCTGCTGGCGACGGCCGGCATCGACAGCAGCCATTTCGCCGCCGACGCCGCACGTCTCGCCGCGGCCGGCAAGACGCCGGTGTTCGTCGCGCTGTCGGGCAAGTGCGTGGCGCTCCTGGCGATCGCCGACCGGCCGCGCGCCGGCGCGAAGGAGGCCATCGCGCTGCTGCACAAGCTTGGCCTCAAGACCATCATGTGCACCGGCGACGTCGAGGCCGCCGCGCGCCATGTCGCCCAGGAAGTCGGCATCGACGAGGTGATCGCCCGCGCCACGCCGGCCGACAAGCTCGCACTGGTCGAACGGCTCAAGAGCGAAGGCCCACATGGAAAAAGGCGGGTCGGCATGATCGGCGACGGCATCAACGAC
>DDXW01000030.1 GCA_002347285.1 Rhodocyclaceae bacterium UBA2250
ACGGTGCGCTGCTTCCAGATGCGGTTGTCGGTCAGCAGCGTCTCGTATTCGTCGAGGATGGCCGGGAAGCGGTCGGTGAAGTCCTCGAGGAAGTCGAGCAGCGAGCCCTGGCGCGGCCCGTTGAGGCGGGCGACATCGGCGGCATTCTTCCACTTCGACGCCTGGTACTGCGGCATGCGGTCCGGCAGGTCGCGATAGACGCCGCCCGGCCGGTAATAGGCCGCATGCAGGCGGGCGCCGGAAACCGCCTCATAGACGTCGAGCAGATCCTCGCGCTCGCGGAAGGTGTACAGCACCATCGCCATCGCGCCGATGTCGAGCGCATGCGTGCCGACGTTGAGCAGATGATTGAGGATGCGCGTCACCTCATCCATCATGACGCGGATGTATTGGGCACGCAACGGCACATCGACGCCGAGCAGCCGCTCGACCGCCAGGCAGTAGGCGTGCTCGTTGCACATCATCGACACGTAATCGAGACGGTCGAGATAGGGAACGTTCTGCAGCCAGGTGCGCGTCTCGGCCAGCTTCTCGGTGCCGCGATGCAGCAGGCCGATATGCGGATCGGCGCGCACGATGACCTCGCCGTCGAGCTCGAGCACCAGCCGCAAAACACCATGCGCCGCCGGGTGCTGCGGACCGAAGTTCAAAGTGTAGTTCTTGATCTCAGCCACGGCCGTAATTCTCCTCCCGGACGATGCGCGGCGTAACTTCGCGCGGCTCGATCGTCACCGGCTGATAAACGACACGCTGCTTCTCGGGGTCGTAGCGCATCTCGACATAGCCCGAAACGGGGAAGTCCTTGCGGAACGGATGGCCGACGAAGCCGTAGTCGGTCAGGATGCGGCGCAGGTCGTCGTGGCCCTCGAACAGGATGCCGAACATGTCGAAGGCCTCGCGCTCGTACCAGTTGGCGGAATTCCAGATATCGGTAACGCTCGGCAGCACCGGGAAGCCGTCATCCTCGGCATAGGTGCGCAGGCGCAGCCGGCAGTTCAGGTGCAGCGAGGTCAGATGGCAGGCCACGGCGAAGCGTTTGCCCTGCCAGCCGGCATGGGTCGAGTAATCGATACCGGAAAGATCGATGAGCTGGGTGAATTGCAGCTCGGGATGATCGCGCAGCGTGCGTGCCACCTCGCGGTAGTCGGCGGCCGCCGTCTCGATGGTCAGCTCGCCCAGCCGCAGGGCCGACGCCGCCACGCGAGAACCGAGTATTGCAGCCAGTTGCTGCGACAGCTTTTCGAGTTTGGCGCTCATGGCTCAGGGTCGGGCAATCGTGTTGGTGCGGGTGATCTTGTTCTGCAGCTGGATGATGCCGTAGAGCAGCGCTTCGGCCGTCGGCGGGCAGCCCGGCACGTAGATGTCGACCGGCACGATGCGATCGCAGCCGCGCACCACGGAATAGGAATAGTGGTAATAGCCACCGCCGTTGGCACAGGAGCCCATCGAGATCACCCAGCGCGGCTCGGCCATCTGGTCATAGACCTTGCGCAGGGCAGGCGCCATCTTGTTGGTCAGCGTGCCGGCGACGATCATGACGTCGGATTGGCGCGGGCTGGGGCGGAAGACGACGCCGAAGCGGTCGAGGTCGTAGCGCGAGCAGCCGGCATGGATCATTTCGACCGCACAGCAGGCGAGGCCGAAGGTCATCGGCCACAGCGATCCGGTGCGCGTCCAGTTGATCAGCTTGTCGAGAGTGGTGGTGACAAAACCTTCCTGCAGGACGCCTTCGATGCTCATGACTTATTCCCAGTCGAGGGCGCCCTTGGCCCAGGCGTAGATGTAGCCCACGATCAGGATCGCGAGGAACACCAGCATTTCGATGAAACCGAAGAACTTCACCTCGGGCGTGCCGACGATCTCCTTGAAGATCGTCGCCCACGGCAGCAGGAACGCCACCTCGAGGTCGAAGATGATGAAGATGATCGCGATCAGGTAATAGCGCACATCGAACTTCATGCGCGCATCCTCGAAGGCCTCGAAGCCGCATTCGAAAGGAGAAAGCTTTTCGCTATCCGGACGATTTGGAGCGATCAACCATCCGAGCAGGATGGGCATGCAGCCGAAGACCAGAGCAACAACCACAAAAACGAGTATCGGAAAATAATTTTCCAGCATAGCCTTCAAACTCCGTGGCTTTTGGCCACCTCCCCGCTCATTCGCCTGCGTTTGTCGCGCAAATGAATGCCTGATTTGTTGGTGCCGACGGCGAGACTCGAACTCGCACAGCTTTCGCCACTACCCCCTCAAGATAGCGTGTCTACCAATTTCACCACGTCGGCGTACTGCTGCTAAACAACTCGTTGCAAGCGGCGCGCATCATAGCATTATCAATGCAGGCCGCGAAGAATTTTATGGCTGGAAGTCGAATTAATTTACTTCGGAATGTCCTGCGCCTTCGAGTCGGCCGGGGCCGCGGGCGCGGACTGCGCGGGTGCAGGGATGCTGCTTTCGGTCTTGACCGCGTCCATCACGCTGCCAGCCGCGGCGACCGGTCGATTGCCCGCCATGTAAGCGAGTCCCAGGCTGGTCAGAAAAAAGATCGTGGCGAGCACCGCGGTGGCACGTGACAGGAAGTTGGCCGAGCCAGTCGCGCCGAACAGGCTGCCCGAAGCTCCGCTGCCGAAAGCCGCGCCCATGTCGGCACCCTTGCCGTGCTGCAGCAGCACCAGACCGATCACCGCAAGACCGATCAGGATGTGCACGATCAGCGTTACCGAAAACATGATGTTCATGTGGAGAGATCCTTTCAGGCTGCCGCGCAGATGGCGGCGAAATCAGCTGCAACCAGGGCGGCGCCGCCGATCAGGCCACCGTCGATGTCGGGCTGCGCCATGAGTTCCTTGGCATTGTTCGGCTTCATGCTGCCGCCGTAGAGAATGCGCAAGCCGGCGGCAACGGCGGCATCGTCACGCGCGACACGCGCCCGAATGAGCGAGTGCACCTCCTGGGCTTGTTCCGGTGTCGCGGTGCGCCCGGTACCGATCGCCCAGACCGGCTCGTAGGCCACCACCGATTGCGCCAGGGCGGCGATCCCGCAACGGGCGATCACGGCATCCATCTGACGGGTGACGACTTCGGCGGTCACGTTCCTCTCGCGCTCGTCGAGCGTCTCCCCGACGCAGAGGATGGGCGCCAAGCCGGCCTTCAGCGCCGCCTCGCACTTGGCGGCGACGATCGCATCCGTATCGCCGTAGTAAGTACGACGCTCGGAGTGGCCGACGATCACGTAACGGCAGCCGAAGTCGTTCAGCATCGCGGCGCTCACTTCGCCGGTGTAGGCGCCCTGCGCGTGCTCGGAAACGTCCTGGGCGCCCCAGGCGACATTGCTGCCGGACAGGAGTCCTTGGACTTGAGCAAGATAAGGATAGGGCACGCAGACGGCCACCTCCGCCGTCACGCCGGCGACGCCGCTGCGCACGCCCTGCAGCAGCTCGGCATTGCCTTTCAGGCTGCCGTGCATCTTCCAGTTGCCGGCAACGAATTTCTTGCGCATAAGATCAGCCCGTCAGGTTGAAAAAACCCGCGGATTATAGCGCAGCAATCGCCGTGCAACTCCGGCGATCCCGCTCGCCGGAAACGCGGACCGACCGGCGTCAGCCTTTCAGCACTGCCCTGATCTGTTCCAGCGTGGATGGATCGTCGATGGTGGTCAGATCGCCGGGGTCGCGGCCCTCCGCCAGCGCCTGGATCGAACGCCGCAGCATCTTGCCCGAACGCGTCTTCGGCAGGCCGGTGACGAAATGCACGTGCTTCGGTCGCGCGATCGCGCCGAGGATGCCATCGACGGTCTTCTTGACTTCGGCCTCCAGCGCGGCGCGCAACTCCGGCGTGGCGACCCTGGCCTGATCCTTGACGACCGCGAAGGCCATCGGCTCCTGGCCTTTGAGCTGGTCGTTCACGCCGACCACGGCCACCTCGGCGATCGCGGGATGCGCCTGCACCGCCTCCTCGATCTCGCGCGTGCCGAGACGGTGGCCGGCGACGTTGATCACGTCGTCGGTGCGGCCGAGGATGTAGTGGTAGCCCTCCTCGTCCCTGATGCCCCAGTCGAAGGAGGAGTACACCAGCGGATCCTTGAACAGGCTGAAATAGGTGCTGACGAAGCGTTCGTCCTGTCCCCAGACGGTGGACAGGCAGCCGGGCGGCAGCGGCGGCACCACGCCGACGATGCCCTTCTCGTTCGGGCCGCACTCGGTGCCGTCCTCGCGGAAGATCTTGAGGTCGTAGCCGAACACCGGGAAGCTCGGCGTGCCGAACTTGATCTTGGTGTCCTCGATGCCGCGCACGGCCGACAGCATCGGCCAGCCGGTTTCGGTCTGCCAGTAGTTGTCGATGACGGGCAGCTTGAGTTCGCCCATGATCCACTCGTGGGTCGGCTGGTCGAGCGGTTCGCCGGCGAGGAACAGGTGCTTGAGCGATGACAGGTCGTACTTGTGCAGGAAGGCCGGATCCTGCTTCTTCAGCACGCGGATCGCGGTTGGCGCCGAGAACATCACGTTGACCTTGTACTTCTCGACGATCTGCCACCAGATGCCGGCGTCGGGACGGATCGGCGTGCCTTCGTACATCACCGTCGCCATGCCGGCGATCAGCGGGCCGTAGATGATGTAGCTGTGGCCGACCACCCAGCCGATGTCAGAAGTCGCGAAGTAGGTTTCGCCTTCGAAGCCCTGGTAGATGTATTTCATCGAGGCGGCGAGCGCCACGGCGTAACCGCCGGTGTCGCGCTGCACGCCCTTGGGCTTGCCGGTGGTTCCCGAGGTGTAGAGGATGTAGGACGGCTCGGAGGATTCCAGCCACTCGCAGGGCACCTCGGCACTCATGTGCTGGGCGCGCAGCGTCGCGTAATCGACATCGCGACCGGCGACCCTGGCGAACCCCTTGTCGATGCCGCGATCGACCATCAGCACCTTTTCCGGCTTGGCCACGGCGAGATTGATCGCCTCGTCGAGAAGATGCTTGTATGGCACGGCCTTGCCCCCGCGCATGCCGGCATCGGAGGAAACCACGAGTTTCGGCTTCGCATCGTCGATGCGGGTCGCCAGCGAGCCGGACGCGAAGCCGCCGAACACGACGGAATGGATCGCGCCGATGCGCGCGCAGGCGAGGATCGCGAAAGTCGCCTCGGCGATCATCGGCATGTAGATCAGCACCCGGTCGCCCTTCTTGACGCCGAGCGACTGCATGATCGCCGCCATCCGCATCACTTCCGTCTTGAGCTCGGCGAAGCTGTAGATCTTCTCCTCGTTGGTCTCGGTGGAGACGTAGATCAGGGCACGGTCGTTCGGACGCTTCGCCGCATGGCGGTCCACCGCGTTATGGCAGAGGTTGGTCTTGCCGCCGGAGAACCACTTGACGAACGGCGGCTTGCTGTAGTCGCAGATCGTCCGCGGCGGCGCCTGCCAGTCCACGAGTTGCGCCTGCTCGGCCCAGAAACCATCGCGATCCTCGATCGAACGACGGTGAAAATCAGCATACTTGCCCATGGTCCGCTTCCCCTCTGGTTGATTGCTTTTAAGGCTGGATACGCACGACGACGCGTCCTGTGACACGCGCTTGCAGGAAATCGTCGAAGATGCCGGGCAGATCGGCGAAATCGATCTCGCGCGCTCCGGCGATCACCCGTTCCGGTTTCCAGTCGCAGCCGAGACGACGCCAGACATCGCCGCGCCAGGGATCGCCGATGTAGCCCGAATCGATGCCGAGCAGCGACACGCCGCGCAGGATGAACGGCATCACGGTGGTTTTCAATTCATGACTCGCCGCCAAGCCGATGCTGGCGATGGTGCCGGCCTGCTTCATGGTGCTGGCCATCCAGGCCAGTACGTCGCCACCGAGGTTGTCGACCGCGCCGGCCCAGATCGCCTTGTCGAGCGGCCTGATCTTGGCGAGGTCGAGGCTGGAACGCAGGATCACCGCCTGCGCGCCAAGTTGCTTCAGGTAATCGACCGAATCGGCCTTGCCGGTCAGGGCATGCACCTCGTAACCGGCGTTGGCGAGAATTTCCACGGCGATGCTGCCGACGCCACCCGTCGCCCCCGAGACGATCACCGGGCCGTTATCCGGCTTGAGGCCGTCGTGTTCCATGCGAGCGACCGCGAGACCGGCAGTGAAGCCGGCCGTGCCCAGCGCCATCGCGGCGCGCAAATCGAGACCGGCAGGCAGCTTGTACACCCAGGCGGCGGGAACGCGGGCGACTTCGGCATAGCCCCCGTGATGCGCCACGCCGATGTCGTAGCTGGTGGCCAGCACCTCGTCGCCGGGCGTGAAGTGCGGGCTGTCGCTCTTGACCACCTTGCCCGCCAGGTCGATGCCGCCGACGCAGGGAAAGCGACGGATGATCCTGCCAGCACCGGTTGCCGCCAGGGCATCCTTGTAGTTGACGCTCGAGTAGGCGACGGCGATGGTCACCTCGCCCGGGTCGAGCTGCTGTTCTTCCAGCGCGGCGAAGCCGGCGGCGATCTTGCCATCGTGCTGCTGGATCAGAAAGGCCTTGAAACTCACGCCTGCTCCCCTGTTTATCGTGATTTGGACAGATTATAGCCCTGCGACCATGCCTTATGGCCATGGTGGGCCATGTGTGAGCAGCTTGCATGCGATAACCATTCTCATTAATATAATGACCTCGGCCAACCCCGTCCTGGAGAACCAATGAAAACCAAACTGATCAACCGTGCCGTTCTCGCCTGCCTGCTGATCGCACCGCTCGCGCAAGCAGAAGACAACGTACTCAACCTCTACTCCGCGCGTCACTATCAGACCGACGAGGCGCTCTACGCGAATTTCACGAAGCAGACCGGCATCAAGATCAACCGGATCGAAGCCAAGGAGGACGAACTGCTCGAACGCATCCGCAACGAAGGGGCGCAAAGCCCGGCGGACGTCTTCATCACCGTCGATGCGGCCCGGCTGGCGAAAGCCGACGAACTCGGACTGTTCGCGCCGGTGCGATCGAAGGTGCTCGATGAGCGCATCCCTTCCCACCTGCGCTCGACCGACTGGTTCGCCTTCTCGACGCGCGCCCGTGTCATCGTTTACAACAAGCTTGTCGTCAAGCCGGACGACGTGAAGAGCTACGCCGACCTGGCGCAACCGAAACTCAAGGGGCGGGTCTGCTCGCGTTCCGGTGCGCACCCGTACAACCTTTCCCTGCTTGCCTCGATCATCGCCCACCAGGGCGAACAGAAAGCCGAGGAATGGACACGCGGCGTCGTCGCCAACTTCGCCCGCAGCCCGAAAGGCGGCGATACCGACCAGATCAAGGCCGTGGCCGCCGGCGAGTGCGGCGTGGCGATTTCCAACAGCTACTACCTGGCACGCATCATGCGCTCGACCAAGCCCGAGGACCGCAAGATCGTCGAGAGCATCGGCATCGTCTGGCCTGATCAGCAAGCTGCGGGAACGCACATCAACATTTCCGGTGGCGGCATGCTGAAGAGCGCGCCGCACAAGGATGCGGCAGTCAGGTTCCTCGAATATCTCGCCTCCGACGACGCCCAGCGCTACTTCGCCGACGGCAACAACGAATGGCCCGCCGTGCCGACGGTGAAGGTGAAGAACGAGGCCCTCGACGCGATGGGCGCCTTCAAGGCCGATACCCTGCCGATCTCGGCGCTGGCGAAGAACGCCGCCTTGGCGCAGAAAATCTACGACCGCGCGGGCTGGAAATAGAGGGGCAGGCGACGACGGCGTTCCGCCTGCACGTTCAGCTAATATGCGGGCATGCCGAATGTCGCGTCGCCACACCCAGCCTTTCATGAAGAGATCCAGGCGCAGCTGACTGCGCTGCTGTACCGCAATGCGCGTACCGGGCAAACCGTCAATGTCCTGGTAGCGACCGCGCTTGCCATCCTCAGCTACCTGGAGCGCCCGCAGCCTCTGCTCGTCGCCTGGTGGGCACTGATATGCATCTTGTCGCTCGGCCGCTGGATAATGGCCAAGCGCTATGCATATCTCCAGCCGGCAGCGTACGAAGCACATGCCTGGCGGACGCGCTATGTCGTCAGCACAGCTGCCTCCAGCGTGCTTTGGCTGAGCGGAGTGGCGCTGCTGATGTGGAGTGGCTCGGACAATCTCCGCTTCATGGCGGGCATGTCGTTGGCGGGCATGGTGGCCGGCGCCGTTCCCGTGCTCTCTCCGGTCTACATGGCATTCCGTCTCTATGCGACCACGATTCTGCTCGGCGTTGCAATGCTGTCGTTTTCCTACGCCACGGAACCGGTGCATTGGATCTTCGGCATGCTGACCCTGGTCTTCCTTTGGGCAACGTTGCGCAGCGCCAAACTTTTCAACGAGACGCTCGAATCATCGATCCGGCTCGGCCTGGAGAAGAGCCACCTGGCGATGGATCTCGAACAGGCGCGTCAAGCCGCCGAGGCGGCCAGTTACGTCAAGAACCGTTTTCTCGCCACGATGAGCCATGAAATCCGTACGCCGATGAACGGCATCCTCGGCATGGCGCAACTGCTGATGCAACCCGGTCTGCGGGACGACGAACGCACGGATTTCGCCCGGACCATCCTGACCTCCGGCCAGACGCTGCTGACCCTGCTCAATGACATTCTCGACTTTTCCAAGATCGAGGCAGGCAAGCTGGCGCTCGAATCGCGGGCGTTCGAACCGTCCCAGGTGCTCCACGAAACCGCCCTGCTGTTCGCCGAAATGGCCGCCCAGAAAGGCCTGCGCCTGGTGGTCGTCAGCCCAGACCTGCCCAGCCGGCGCTATCTCGGCGATTCGCATCGCCTGCGCCAGATGCTGTCCAATCTGGTCAGCAACGCGATCAAGTTCACGGATCGCGGCGAAATCCGCATCGAAGCGAAAGAGATCGGACGCACGGCGCAGGAAGCCGTTCTCGAATTCTCGATTGCCGATACCGGCATCGGCATACCCGCGGACAAACGGGACATCCTCTTCCAGCCTTTTTCCCAGGTGGACGACTCGACGACGCGCGAGCATGGCGGCACCGGTCTCGGACTGTCCATCGTCCGCAGCCTGGCGGAAATGATGGGGGGCGAAATCGGCGTGGCCAGCGAGGAAGGGAAAGGCTCGCGCTTCTGGTTCCGCATCCGCGCCGGCCTGGTGGCCAGCGGCGCGGACACCCGCCAGGAGGGACGCGACGAATCGCCCGCAACGCATCCGTCCAATGCCAGCCCCGCGCTGAGCGGTCATGTGCTCGTCGTCGAGGACAACGCGGTCAACCGCAAGGTCATCGCCGCCCTGCTGGGCAAGCTTGGCCTGACCGTCTCCGTCGCCGAGGACGGGAGCCAGTGCCTCGACCGGATCACGCACGGGGAGCGGTTCGACCTGATCCTGATGGATATCCAGATGCCGGTGCTGGACGGCCTGGCAGCGGCAGAGCGCATCCGCGCCTCGGAGCTAGAGAACGGCCGCGATCCCCTCCCGATCGTTGCACTGACCGCGGATGCCTTCGAGGAAGACCGGCAGCGCTGTCTGGCGGTGGGCATGAACGACTTCCTGGCCAAGCCCGTCGCCGTGGCCGATTTGCGCACGGTTCTCGGCAGATGGCTCGGCAAGGTGCCGGGCGAGGCGAAGGGATGACTCGGCGCCGGCGGGGCGGCGCTATCTGCCCCGTGCGATCTGCCGCGCCAGCAGGAACACCGGCAACAGACCGGCCGCGACGATCGCCAGCGCGGCGGTCGACGCCTCCGCGAGCCGCTCGTCGGCGGCCAGCGTGTAAGTCCGGGTCGCCAGCGTGTCGAAGTTGAATGGCCGCATCACGAGCGTCGCCGGCAGTTCCTTCATCACATCGACGAATACCAGCAGGCCGGCGGTCAGCAGGCTGCCGCGCAGCAGCGGCAGATGGATGCGGCGCAGGGTTCCACCCGCGCCGCAACCGAGACTCTGCGCCGCCGCGTCCATGCTCGGCGTGACGCGCGCCAGGCCGGATTCGACCGTCTGCAGGGCGATCGAGAGGAAGCGCGCGAGGTAGGCGTAGACCAGCGCGGCGATGCCGCCGGTCAGCAGCAGGCCGGGATTCCGGCCGAAGGCCTGGAGCCAGGCGTCGGCCAGCCAGTGGTCCAGCCGCGTCACCGGGATCAGTACGCCGACCGCGATCACCGATCCCGGCACCGCGTAGCCGAGCGCGACGATCCTGTTCGCGGCGGCGACGAGGCGCGTCGCCCAGCCGCGGCGCGCCAGCCGCTGTCCGTAGGCGAGCAGCACCGCCATCGCCACCGCCAGCACGGCGGCGATGGCGGCGACCAGCAGGCTGTTGCCGGCCAGCACGCCGTAGCCGAGGCCGACGCCGCTCTCGCTCGACGCGTCCTCATCCAGCGCCAGCGAAAGCAGCAGACCGGCCGGCAGCAGGAAGCCGAGCACCAGCGGCAGCAGGCAGGCGAATCCGGCCGCCCATGCCCGCCATCCGTCGAGCATGCGCCGCTCGCCCCTGCGGCGACCGGTTTCGTGGAAGCGTGCGCGGCCGCGGCTGGCGCGCTCCAGCGCCAGCAGGCACAGAACGAAGGCGAGCAGCGCCGCGGCGAGCTGGGCGGCGGCGATGCGGTCGCCCAGCGAGAACCAGGCGCGGTAGATGCCGGTGGTGAACGTCGGCACCGCGAAATAGGCGACCGTGCCGTAGTCGGCGAGCGTCTCCATCAGCGCCAGCGCCACGCCGGCGGCAATCGCCGGCCGAGCCAGCGGCAGCGAGACGCGCAGAAAAGCCCCGAGCGGCGCAAGGCCCAGCGAACGTGCCGCCTCGAAGGTGCTGCTGCCACGCTCGAGGAAGGCGGTGCGCGCCAGCAGATAGACGTAGGGATAGAGCGCGCAGACGAACATCGCGGCGGCGCCGCCGAGGCTGCGGATCTCGGGAAACCAGTAGTCGCCGCGGCGCCAGCCGAAGCTCTCGCGCAGCGTCGTCTGCACCGGACCGACGAACTGCAGCAGGTCGGTATAGACGTAGGCCATCACGTAGGCCGGTATCGCCAGCGGCAGCAGCAGCGCCCATTCGAACGCGCGCCGGCCCGGAAACTCGGCCATCGCGGTGAGCCAGGCGCACGTGGTGCCGACCACCGCGACGCCGAGGCCGACCAGCAGCGCGAGCATGAGGGAATTGCCGACGAACTCCGGCAGGACGGTCGCGGCCAGGTGCCCCCAGGTCTCCCCGCCGTCGCCGGCGAACAGGTTGAAGCCGACCGAGAACACCGGCAGGGCGACCAGAAGCCCGACCAGCGTCGGAATCACGACCAGGGGAGAGCGCATCGATCAGGCGGAATATTTGAGATTTATTCTCAATTATAATGATTTCATGAGCTTGCTTACCCTCGATGGCGTCAGCCATGCCTACGGCCGGCAGGAAGTCGTGCGGGATCTGTCGCTGGAACTCGTCGACGGCGAGATCGGCTGCCTGCTGGGCGCCTCCGGCTGCGGCAAGACCACCGTGCTGCGGCTGATCGCCGGCTTCGAGACGCCTTCCTCCGGAACGATCCGCCTGCGCGGCGAGACCGTGGCCGCCGCGCGCCGCTGCGTGCCGCCCGAGCGGCGCCGGATCGGCATGGTGTTCCAGGACTACGCGCTGTTTCCCCATCTCACCGTGGCCGCCAACGTCGGTTTCGGCCTGCGGCAAGACTCGGCGCTGGCGCAGCGGCGTGTGGCCGAGTTGCTCGAACTCGTCGGCCTCGGCAGCCGGGGCGACAAGTATCCGCACGAACTGTCCGGCGGCCAGCAACAGCGCGTCGCGCTGGCGCGGGCGCTGGCGCCGCGCCCCCACCTGCTGCTGCTCGACGAGCCCTTCTCCAACCTCGACGTCGACCTGCGCGAGCGGCTCTCGCTCGAGGTGCGCGCCATCCTCAAGGAGACCGGCACCGCCGCGGTCCTCGTCACGCACGACCAGCACGAAGCCTTCGCCGTCGCCGACCGCGTCGGCATCATGCATGCCGGCCGCATCGAGCAGTGGGACACGCCCTACAACCTCTACCACCGCCCGGCGACGCGCCACGTCGCCGACTTCGTCGGCCAGGGCGTGTTCCTGCCGGGCCGCGTGCTCGGCGCCGCCTCGGTCGCCATCGAGCTCGGCACGCTGGGCTGCCGCCTGCCCGGCGACATCGCCGGCGACGAAACGGTGGATATCCTGCTGCGGCCGGACGACGTGACCCATGACGATGCCGCCCCCAACCAGGCCGAAGTGGTCGCCAAGGCCTTTCGCGGCGCGGAGTTCCTCTACACGCTGCGGCTGCCCTCCGGCACGCAGCTGCTCTCGCTGGTGCCCTCGCACCACGACCACGCGATCGGCGAACGCATCGGCATCCGCCTCGACGTCGACCATGTGGTAGCGTTCCGGCATGATTCCGTGGCTGCCGGCTGAACCCGTCTTCCCCCCCGTCTCACGCGCCCTGCGCGACCCCGATGGCCTGTTGGCCGCCGGCGGCGACCTCTCCCCGCAACGGCTGCTCGCCGCCTATCGGCAGGGCATCTTCCCCTGGTACGCCGCCGGCGAGCCGATCCTCTGGTGGAGCCCCGATCCGCGCATGGTGCTGTTCCCCGACGCGATGCGCATCACGCGCTCGCTGGCGAGGACGCTGAAGAACGCCGAGTATGAAGTACGGCTCGACACCGCCTTCGATCAAGTGGTCGCCGCCTGCGCCGCGACGCCGCGGCCGGGCCAGTCGGGCACCTGGATCACCGCCGCAATGCAGGCCGCCTATGTCCGCCTGCATGCGCTCGGCCATGCCCACAGCGTCGAGGTCTGGCGCGCCGGCGAGCTGATCGGCGGCCTCTACGGCGTTGCGGTCGGCCGCGCCTTCTGCGGCGAATCGATGTTCTCGCACGCCACCGATGCCTCGAAGATCGCGCTGGCCCATCTCTGCCGTTATCTCGCCGCGCGCGGATACGGCATAATCGACTGCCAGATGGAAACCGCCCACCTCGCCTCCCTCGGCGCCCGCCCGATCCCGCGCGACGAATACCTCGCCCGCCTGAGCGCGCTCGCGGACGGCGGCGCCCCCCCCGGCCGTTGGCCGGCCGGCGGGATCGACGGCGCATTCAGGAAGCCGGCATGACGCATTTAAGAGATCTGCCGCCCTTCCCGCTGCTGCAGTTCTACGCCACGTCTCCTTATGGCTGCTCCTATCTTCCCGGTCGCCTCGCGCGCTCGCAGGTCGCCACGCCCACCCACCTGATCGACACCGCCACCTACAGCGAACTGGTCGGGATCGGCTTCCGCCGCAGCGGCGTATTCACCTACCGCCCCTGGTGCGACACCTGCCGCGAATGCGTGCCGGTGCGCATCCCCGTCGCGGACTTCCAGCCGAACCGCAGCCAGCGCCGCGCGCTCGCGCACCACGGCGATCTCGAAGCGCGCGAACGGCCGCTGGTCTTCCGCGAGGAGCACTACGCGCTCTACCAGCGCTACCAGTTCGCCCGCCACTCGGGCGGCGGCATGGACAACGACAGCCGCGAGCAGTATGGCCACTTCCTGCTGCAGACCCACGTCGACAGCCGCCTGATCGAATTCCGCGCGGGCGAGGAACTGCGCATGGTCAGCATCATCGACGTGCTCGCCGACGGTCTGTCGTCGGTCTATACCTTCTACGATCCCGACCTGCCGGGCGCGAGCCTCGGCACCTACGCGATCCTCTGGCAGATCGCCCAGTGCCAGCATCTCGGCCTGCCCCATCTCTATCTCGGCTACTGGATCCGCGACAGCCGCAAGATGGCCTACAAGACCCAATTCCGCCCGCTCGAAGCCTTGCGGCAGGGCAACTGGGAACGCCTGGAGACCGGGTAGCCGCCTCGCCGGCGCCGAGTTTTGCGCCGGCCGTTTTCGTGGCAACATAGCCGCTCAAAACAACAGCCTGGAGGAGGCCATGAAGAACCATTCCACCCCGACGCAACGCATCGCCCTCGCCCTGCTGGCGGCGGCAACGCTGGCCGGCGCGGCGCTCGCCCGCGACGAGACCTTCGGCAAGAACGAACTGCCGATCCACGACGCGGCGCGCATGGGCACGCGCGCCGAGGTCGAGCGCATCCTGAAGCAGAACCCGGCCATGCGCGACGTGCCGAACGAGGGACTCGGCTCCACGCCGCTGCACCTGGCCGCGCTCAACCTCGATCCCGGTCCGCTGCAGGCGCTGCTCGCCGCCGGCGCCAACGTCAACGCGCGCGACAAGGAAGGCGCGACGCCGCTGCACATGGCCGCCTTCGCGACGCGCACCGAGCACGCCAAGCTGCTGCTCAAGGCCGGCGCCGATCCGCTGCTCAAGACCAACGAGGGCCGCGACGTCGCCAGCCTGGCGCGCCGCGTGCGCGCCGACGAGGTCGCCGGCATCGTCTCGATCTGGCTGCTCAAGGGCTGCAAGCCCAGGACGGACTGCATCTGAAGCGCCGCAGCTTCCTCGCCGCGACGGCTGCGCTCGGCACCGCATCCTTTCTTCCCGCCGCCCGCGCGGCACAACGGCGCGTCGTCGTCATCGGCGGCGGCTGGGGCGGGCTGGCGGCGGCGCGCCATCTGCGCGCGCTGGCGCCCGAACTCGACGTCACGCTGATCGAACGGAACGCCGCCTTCTGGTCCTGCCCGCTCTCCAACAAGTGGCTGGTCGGCCTGATCGATGGCAACGTTCTCAGCTACGACTACCAGGCCGCCGCGCGGGCGTTCGGCTATCGCTTCGTCCAGGCCGAAGTCAATGCGATCAACCGCGACCGCCGCCGGGTCGTCAGCAGCGCCGGCGTCTTTCCCTACGACTGGCTGGTCCTGGCGGCAGGCATCCGCCACGACTACGCCGCCTGGTTCGGCGACGACCGCGCGGCGGCGGCGCAGGCGCACGCGCGCTACCCCGCCGCCTGGACGGCGGGCGGCGAGTTCGCCGCGCTGCGCGCGAAGCTGGATAGTTTTCCGGGCGGCGACCTGCTGATGACGCTTCCGCCGGCGCCCTTCCGCTGCCAGCCGGCGCCCTACGAACGTGCGGCGCTGCTGGCCGGCTGGTTCGAGGCGCGCAAGATTCCCGGCCGCATCGTCATCCTCGACCCGAATCCGCCCTTCCAGGAATTCCAGCGCATCTACCGCGATCGCTTCCCGCAGCGCGTCGCCTACCATGCGCAGACGGCCGTCGTCGGCATCGACCTGCAGCGCCGCCTCGCCAGAACCGAATTCGACGATTACCCGTTCGACGACGCGATCCTGATGCCGCCGCAGCAGGCCGGCGACCTGGCCTGGCAGGCCGGGCTGATTGGCCGCGACGGCGCAGGCACGCCGACCGGCTGGGCCGCCGTCGATCCGCTCACCTTCGCGGCGCGCGCCGACGCGAACATCTACCTGGTCGGCGACATGGTCGACCGGGTCTCCGGCCTGTTCGGCCACTATCCGAAGACCGGCCAGATGGCGGCGCGCCAGGGCTGCATCGCCGCGCGGCAGATCGCCGCGCGGGCGCGCGGCGAAACCGCCGCGCCCGAATTCCCCGACAGCCTCTGCCTGATCACGACCAGCTACGATCCGCCGGCGGCGATCCGCATCGCGGCAAGCTACCGGCTGCGCGCCGACGGCGAAATCATGCAGCGGATGCAGACGGAACGCGACGCCCAGCCGCGCGGCGAGGATCTCGCCTGGGCGCGCGGCCTGTTCGCCGAACTGCTCGCGCCGCGCTGACGCGCCTCAGTGGCGCGCCCAGACGCGCGTCCTGCCGTCCTTCTCGACCAGATAGGTGTTGAACATCTCGCGGCGCACGCGGTTCGCGGCGCCGTCGCCGTCGAGCATGGTGCAGCCGGTCTCGCAGCCGGTGCCCTGCAGCACGTCGAGCCCCGGCGCGCCGCGCGGGCCGCCGGGCACGGCCAGGCCGCGCGCCTGCGGCTTCTCCTGCAGCAGTTGCAGGATGTCGGGCGCCGGCACGTGGCCCTCGACGAAATAGCCTCCGACCACCGCGGTATGGCGCGCCTCGAGATCGGCGCCGATGCCGAAGCGCTGCTTGATCGCCGCCATGTCCTGCGTGTCGTCGAGCGTGACGACGAAGCCGTGCTGGCGCAGGTGCTCGGCCCATTCGGCGCAGGCCAGGCACACCTTCGGCACATAGACCTTCACCGGCGGCAGGGCCGACGAACCGGATGCCGCCGCGACCTGGGCCGCCAGCGGCAGCATCGCGGCCAGCAATACCTTTCCAAGCAACTTGCGCATGTACGTTCCCCCGAACGATGACCTCGGCGAAAATCGTAGCACAGGGAACCGCCGCACCCGAGTCGCCCCGGTAGAATGCCGGCCATGCTGCCCTACTGCCTCGTCAAGCCCTTCGTCTTCGCCCTCGATCCCGAAACCGCGCACGAGATCGCCGTCGCCGGCATGCGCGTCACCGGCGCCCTGACCGGCCCCGGCAAACCCTTGCCCGATACGCCGGTCACCGTCATGGGGCTCGAGTTTCCCAACCGCATCGGCCTGGCCGCCGGTCTCGACAAGAACGGCGAAGCGATCGACGCGCTCGCCGCCTGGGGCTTCGGCTTCCTCGAGGTCGGCACCGTCACGCCGCGCGCGCAGCCGGGCAATCCGAAGCCGCGCATGTTCCGCCTGCCGGCAGTCGAGGGCATCATCAACCGCATGGGCTTCAACAACCACGGCATCGACGCGCTGGTCGCCAACGTCCGGAAAGCGCGCTTCAAGGGCATCCTGGGCATCAACATCGGCAAGAACGCCGACACGCCGATCGAGCGCGCCGCCGCCGACTATCTGGTCGGGCTGGAGAAGGCCTATCCGCACGCGAGCTACGTCGCGGTCAACGTCTCCTCGCCGAACACCAAGAACCTGCGCGCGCTGCAGGGCGAGTCCGAGCTCGACGCACTGCTCGGCGCACTCAAGGCGAAACAGGAAGCTCTCGCGCAACAGCATGGCAAATACGTGCCGCTCGCGCTGAAGATCGCGCCCGATCTCGATGACGCGCAGCTCGCCAACATCGCCGACGCGTTGAAGCGCCACCGCGTTGATGCGGTGATCGCCACCAACACCACGCTTGACCGCAGCCGCGTCGCCGGCCAGCCGCATGCCGACGAAACCGGCGGCCTCTCCGGCGCGCCGCTGTTCGAGGCCTCCACCGCGGTCGTGAAGAAGCTCGCCACGGCGCTCGCCGGCGAACTGCCGATCATCGCCGCCGGCGGCGTAGTCGATGGCGAGAAAGCCAAGGCCAAGCTGGCCGCCGGCGCGCAGCTGGTGCAGATCTACTCCGGCCTCGTCTATCGCGGCCCGGGCCTCGTCAAGGAGTGCGTCGCGGCGACGCGCGCCCGGCCGGCCTGATCAGGCCGGCAGCACCGCCGCGAGGATCGCGGCGAGCCAGGCCAGCGCCTCGCCCGGCGGGGAATCGGCAGGCGGCGCCGCGACCAGGCCGCCCTCCCGTTCGACCAGGCCGCGTGCCGCCAGGCGGGCGACGATCGCCGCCAGCGCCGCCGGCAAATCCGCTTCCTCCAGCGTCAGGAACAGGCCGGCGCGCAGCGCGCCAAGCCAGCCGGCCGCCAGCTCGCGCAGCCGCTGCTCCGTGAGGCGGCCATGCTGCACGATCAGGCTGGCGACCAACGCCGGCAGCGCGTAGCAATGCAGCACGTTGTTGCGGAAGTAGGCCAGCAGGGCCGCTTCGTGGGCGCCCGCGACGATCCGCGCACCGGCGGGCTGGATACGACGGTGCACGGCCGCCAGCCGCAGCGCGGCGGCGATGCAGGCGCGCCCGTCGGCCGGCGCGGCCAGCCGCTGCGCCGCTTCCGCGCCGAGCAGCGCCTGCAGGTGCTCGACCTGTCTCGCCAGCGCCGCTTCCCCGGCCTCGGCCCGCGGCGCCGCCAGCAGCGCGAGCGCGACGAGGTTGATCGGATTGACGAGCGCCGCCGCGTTGATGCGCCGGGCCATCTCCTCGGCGATCGCGCCGACCGCCGCGCGCTGCCAGTCGCCGCCCTCGCCCTCTCCGGCGCGCCAATCGGGGCGGCGGGCATCGAGCCAGTCGGCCAGCGGCAGAGGCGTGCCGAAATTCACGTAGACCTTGCCGAAATGCCGGCGCAGCACGCGCGCCGCCGACAAGAGGCTCCACAGCGATTCGCGCCGCTTCGGCTGGCCGGACAGCTCGCGCGCGAAGCTCGCGCCTTCGGGCAGCTTCTCGTAGCCGATATAGACCGGCACCAACACCAGCGGCCGCTCGTGGCGGCGCAGGAAGCTGTGCACCGTCATGCCGAGCAGCCCGGCCCGAGGCGGCAGCAGGCGGCCGCTGCGGCTGCGTCCGCCCTCGATGAAGAACTCGAGCGGAAAGCCCTGCGCCAGCATGCGGTGCAGGTACTCGGCGAACACGCTGACGTACAAGGGATCGCCCTTGAAGCTGCGACGCAGGAAGAACGCCCCGCCGCCGCGCAGGATGCGGCCGACCACCGGCAGGTCGAGGTTGTCACCGGCGGCGATGTGCGGCGGCGTCAGCCCGCCGCGGAAGATCACGTAGGACAGCAGCAGGTAGTCGAGGTGGCTGCGGTGGCAGGGCAGATAGACGATGCCGTGCTCCGCCGCGATGCGGCCGGGAATGTCGAAGTTGCGCACCTCGACGCCGTCGAACAGGCGCGTCCACAGCCAGGCGAGGAAGATCTCGCCGGCGCGCACCACGCCGTACGAGTAGTCGGAGGCGATCGCCAGCGCGTGGCGCCGCGCGCGCTCGCGCGCAGCCTCGATGGCCAGGCCGGCGCGCTCCGCCTCGGCCGCGATCGCGGCACGCACCTCGGCTGCCGCGAGCAGCGCCTCGACCTGCGTGTGGCGGTGCGAAACGTCAGGGCCGATCGCAATCTCGCGCTGGCGGCGGAAATGGCTGCGCAGCACGCGCGCGCACTTGCGCGCCGCGAGCCGCGGGGTGGCGGTGCCGGCGAGCAGCGTGCGCAGCGAATACGGCGAACCAAAGTGAAGGTGCGCATGACGGCCGTGCAGCAGCACGGCGAGCCAGTGGCCGAGCGGATGGCGCCGCTGCCAGGATTCGGCCAGCAGCGCGCGCAGGATGCCGTCCTGCTGCTTCGGCGCGCGCCCCCACAGCACGGTCACCGGGACGATCTGCACGTCAGCCGCAGCATCCGCACGCAGCGCGCCGATCAGGCGCTCGAGCGCCGGCGGGACGGCGTAGTGCGTGCGCGCGCCGCCGAACAGCGGCCAGCCGCGCAGCAGGGCAAACTCGGCGCTGGCGAGGCGGCGCCCGGCCACCCGCAGCGGCGCCGCCGGCGGCGGCAGCCCGGCGCGCCGCGCGGCCTCCTCCAGCACGAGACGGTCGGACAGCCAGCCTTCGTTGAGGACGTAGCAGACGGGGCGCTCCCGAGCGAGCGCAAGCGTCGCCGGCTGCTCCGGAAACGTCCGCACGCGCACCCACAGATGCAGCAGGCGCCGCGCCAGATTCATGAGGCCGCCGGAAGTCATGATTGCCCGCCAGTATAATTCGCGCACCTTCACGCGCGCCTTGCCGGCGCACTTCCAGCCTCCCGCATGACACGAACTTCGCCGCCTTCCGTCGACGATCTCGCCGGCCATACGCCGATGATGCAGCAATACCTGCGTCTCAAGGCGGCGCATCCCGACGTGCTGCTGTTCTACCGCATGGGCGACTTCTACGAGCTGTTCTACGCCGACGCCGAGAAGGCCGCGCGGCTGCTCGACATCACGCTGACCAAGCGCGGCCAGTCGGCCGGCCGGCCGATCCCGATGGCCGGCGTGCCCTACCACGCCTGCGAGCAGTACCTCGCGCGCCTCGTCAAGCTCGGCGAGTCGGTGGCGATCTGCGAGCAGATCGGCGACCCCGCTGAGTCAGCCAAAAGCGGCAAGGGACCGGTCGAGCGGCAGGTGGTGCGCATCGTCACGCCCGGCACGCTCACCGATGCGGCGCTGCTCGACGAGCGCAGCGACAGTCTGCTGCTCGCCATCGGCCAGGAAAAGCAGCGCGTCGGCCTGGCGTGGCTCAACCTCGCCAGCGGCGAACTGCGGCTGCTGGAGACCGCGGCGAGCGCCCTGCCGGCGCAGCTCACCCGGCTGCGGCCGGCGGAAATCCTGCTCGGCGAGAGCCTGGCGCTCGCGCTGCCCGAGGAGATGGCCGGCCGCGCGCGCCGCCGCCCCGACTGGCATTTCGACACGCCGAGCGCCGTCCAGCTGCTGACCGCGCAGTTCGGCACGCGCGACCTCGCCGCCTTCGTCCCCGCCGAGGAGGAGTCGACTCTGGCGTTGGGCGCCGCCGGCGCGCTGTTGCGCTACGCCCAGGCGACGCAGTTGCAGACGCTCGCCCACGTCACCGGCCTGACGCTCGAACGCGAATCGCAGTGGCTGCGGCTCGACGCGGCGACGCGCCGCAACCTCGAGATTACCGAGACGCTGCGCGGCCAGAGCGACAAGGGCGCGCCGACGCTGCTGTCGCTGTTCGACGGCTGCGCCACGTCGATGGGCGCGCGCTGGCTGCGGCACTGCCTGCACCACCCGCTCGCCGACCGCGCGCCGGCGGCCGCGCGCCACGGCGCCGTCGCCATGCTGCTCGATATCGACAATGGCGGCCCGCTCGACAAGCTGAGCGCCGCCCTCGGCGGCATCGCCGACGTCGAGCGCATCGGCAGCCGCATCGCGCTCAGGTCCGCACGGCCGCGCGAACTGGCGGCGCTGCGCGAGACCTTGCACCGCCTGCCCGAGATCGCCGGCCTGATTACCGGCAGCAGCGGCCTGCTGGGCGAACTGCGCGATGCGCTCGCCGCGCCGGCCGACTGCTTGACCCGGCTGGCGCGCACGCTCGCCGCCGAGCCGCCGGCGCTGCTGCGCGACGGCGGCGCGATCGCCGCCGGCTTCGACGCGGAACTCGACGAACTGCGCGCGATCCAGAGCGACTGCGGCCGCTTCCTGCTCGACCTCGAGGCGCGCGAAAAGGAGCGTACCGGCATCCCGAGCCTCAAGGTCGAATACAACAAGGTGCACGGCTTCTACATCGAGGTCACGCATGCGCACGCCGACAAGGTGCCGGACGACTACCGCCGCCGCCAGACGCTGAAGAACGCCGAGCGCTACATCACGCCGGAGCTCAAGGCCTTCGAGGACAAGGCGCTGTCCGCCAACGAGCGTGCCCTCGCGCTCGAAAAGCGGCTCTACGACGAACTGCTGGAGGAACTGACCGCGCACATCGCGACGCTGCAGCGCATCGCGCGCGCCCTCGCCCAGCTCGACGGCCTGTGCGCCTTCGCCGCGGCGGCGCGCCGCCACGACTACTGCCGGCCGGAATTCGTCGAGCACCCCTGCCTCGAGATCCGCGGCGGCCGCCATCCGGTGGTCGAGCGGCAGGTCGCCAGGGAAGGCGGCAGTTTCATCGCCAACGACCTCGACCTCACGCCCAACCGCCGCATGCTGATCGTCACCGGCCCGAACATGGGCGGCAAGTCGACCTACATGCGCCAGACCGCGCTGATCGCCCTGCTCGCCCATTGCGGCAGCTGGGTGCCGGCGACGAGCTGCCGGCTCGGCCCGCTCGACGCGATCCATACAAGAATTGGCGCATCGGACGATTTGGCTTCCGGCCGCTCGACCTTCATGGTCGAGATGACCGAGGCCGCCGCGATCCTGCACGGCGCGACCGATCGTTCCCTGGTGCTGATGGACGAGATCGGCCGCGGCACCTCGACCTTCGACGGCCTGGCGCTGGCCTTCGCGATCGCGCGTCACCTGGTCGAGAAGACGCGCGCCTGGACGCTGTTCGCCACCCACTACTTCGAGCTGACGCGCCTCGCGGAAGACCATGCCGAGTGCGCCAACGTGCATCTCGACGCCGTCGAGCACGGCAACACCGTGGTCTTCATGCACGCCGTCGAGCCCGGTCCCGCCTCGCAGTCCTACGGCATCCAGGTCGCGGCGCTGGCCGGCATCCCGCCGGCGGTGCTGCGCGAGGCGCGGCGCCGCCTGGTCGAACTGGAGAACCGCGAGGCCGCCGCCGCGCCGCAGCCGGACCTGTTCGCCGCCCTGCCGGCCGCCTCGCCGGCGCCGAGTTTCGCGCAGCCGCTGCTCGACGCGCTGGACGCCACCGATCCCGACGCGCTCAGCCCGCGCGAGGCGCTCGACCGGCTCTACGCACTCAAGCGCCTGGCGCGGGAAGACTGAGCCCATGGAATTCCTGCCCGTCTGGCCCCTCGAATACAACGTCCAGATCGCCTTCGGCGTGCTGCTGTTCGCCGGCGTACTGGGCGGCTACCTGGCACACCGCATCTCCTGGCTGCCCTCGATCACCGGCTTCATGGCGGTCGGCCTGCTGATCGGGCCGTCGGGGATCAACCTCGTCACGCACGAGGCGCTCGACCTGGCGCGCGCCGTGATCGACATCTCGCTCGGCCTGATCCTCTACCGCCTCGGCCTGTCGCTCGACCTGCGCGCCATGAGCCACGATCCGCGCCTGCTGGTCACCAGCCTGCTCGAGAGCGGCACGACCTTCCTCGCCACCTTCGCCGTGCTCGTCTGGCTCGACCTGCCGCCGCTGCTCGCCGGGCTGGCCGCCGCGATCGTGATCTCCTCGTCGCCGGCGATCCTGATCCACGTCGCTCACGAAGTCGGCGCCGCCGGTCCGGTGACCGAGCGCACCAAGGAACTCGTCGCGCTCAACAACCTGTTTTCCTTTTTCGCCTTCTCCGCGCTGCTGCCGGCCGGCCACCTGGCCGCGGCGGCCGACTGGGCCACCGCGCTGTTCCAGCCGCTCTACCAGCTGTTCGGCTCGCTGCTGGTCGCCGTGCTGGTCGCCCTGCTGCTGGTGCAGACCGCCCGGCGCACGCGCGGCGCCAGCCAGTACCGCATGGCGCTGATCATCGGCGCCCTGATGCTGGGGATCGGCATCGCCAAGGCGCTCGGCCTGTCCGCGCTGTTCGTGCCGCTCGCGCTCGGCGTCGTCGTGCGCACGCTCGAAGGCCGCGAGACGCTGTCCGACGTCGAGTTCGGCGAGGCCTTCGAGCTGTTCTTCATCGTCCTGTTCGTCTATGCCGGCGCCAAGATCCATGTCGCGGAACTCGCCACGCTCGGCGGCGTGACCATCGCGCTGGTCGGCGCGCGCATCGGCGCGAAATGGCTGACGGTCTATGGCATGACGCGCTGGCAGGGCGCCACCCCGCCGCAGTCGGCCGCCACCGGGCTGCTGCTGATCCCGATGGCCGGCCTGGCGATCGGCCTGGCGCAGACGGCCGACTCGCTGTTCGCGCTGGAGGCGGCGCAGCTCAACGCGATCGTGCTGGCATCGGTGGCGATCCTCGAAACCATCGGCCCGCCGATCGCGGCCTACGCCTTCCACCTGGCCGGCGAAACCGGCAAACTCGGCGCTGGCAAGGTGGCGCGCCTGGAGGACTAGGCCGCCGGCGCGTGCGTTTCGTAGCGCCGATGCGCGCTGGCCAGATACTCGTGCGAGCGCATCTCGATCAGGCGCGACACCGTGCGCTGGAACTCGCTCGCCTGCGGCCCGGCGACGTAAAGCGTCTCGGCCGGCACGGCGGCCGCGAGCACCAGCTTGACGCGATGGTCGTAGCAGACGTCGACCAGCCAGGTGAAGCGGCGCGCCTCGTTCGCCAGGTCGGCGCCCATGCGCGGGATGCCGGAAACGAACAGGGTATGGAAGTTGTGCGCCAGCTCGAGGTAATCATTCTGCGAGCGCGGCCCGCCGCACAGCGCGGCGAAGTCGAACCAGGCCACGCCCGGCGCGCGGTGCACGACGGGAATCTCGCGGTCGAGCACCCGGATCGGACGCGCATGGCCCTCGCCGTGCGCCACCTGGGAAAAGGTGCGCATCAGCAGCGCCGCGGCGTCGCCGTCGGCCGGCAGCAGATAGACCGGCGCCTGCTCCAGCGCGCGCAGCCGGTAGTCGATGCCGGCGTCGATCCGGATCACGTCGAGTTTTTCGTTGAGCAGGGCGATCGTCGGCAGCAGCCGCTCGCGCTGCAGCCCGTTCGGATAGAGGCCGTCGGGCGGATAGTTCGAGGTGATGCAGAACAGCACGCCGGCGTCGAACAGCGCCTGCATCAGCCGGGCGAGGATCATCGCGTCGGCGATGTCGGAAACGTGGAACTCGTCGAAGCACATCAGCCGCGTTTCCTGCGCCACCTGCGCCGCGACCTTCGCCAGCGGGTCGGCTTCCTGCTTCAAGGCCTTGAGCCGTTCGTGAATCTCGCGCATGAAGGCGTGGAAATGCACGCGCCGCTTGCGCTGATACGGCACCGCCTCGAAGAAGCAGTCCATCAGGAAGCTCTTGCCGCGGCCGACGCCGCCCCAGAACCAGACGCCGCGCGGCAGTTCCGGATGCACCAGCAGCTTGCGCAGCTTCGTGCGGCGCGCCGCCTTGAAGGCGACCAGCGCGTCGTAGAAGGCCTGCAGGCGCACGGCCGCGGCCTGCTGCGCCTCGTCGGCGACGATGCCGCGCGCCGTCAGCGCGGCGTTGAACGCGCGGATCATGCCGTCGCGCGGAACCTTGAGAATGTCGTGGGGCATGAAATGACAAGGGGCGGCGGGTTGCCCCGCCGCCCCGCGTTGGACTGATGCAATGTTACTAGAAGTGCAGCGGCCGCTTGTCGACCGCCAGCGCCGCCTCGTGCATCACCTCGGAAAGCGTCGGATGCGCATGGCAGATGCGCGCGATGTCTTCGGACGAGGCGCCGAACTCCATCGCCGTCACGGCCTCGGCGATCAGTTCGGAAGCGTTCGCGCCGATGACGTGCACGCCGAGCACGCGGTCGGTCTTCGCGCAGGCCAGCATCTTGACGAAGCCGGTGGTGTCGCCCTGCCCCAGCGCGCGGCCATTGGCGGCGAAGGGAATCTGTCCGCTCCTGAACTCGGCACCCTCGTTCTTGAGCTGCGTCTCGGTCTTGCCGACCCAGGCGATCTCGGGGTGCGTGTAGATCACCCAGGGGATCGCGTCGTAATTGACGTGGCCCGCCTGGCCGGCGATCAGTTCGGCGACCATCACGCCCTCCTCCATGCCCTTGTGGGCGAGCATCGGGCCGCGGATCACGTCGCCGACCGCCCAGACGTTCTCGAGGTTGGTGCGGCAATGGTCGTCGACCGCGACGCGGCCGCGCTCGTCGAGCTTGAGACCGACGTTGTCGGCGCCGAGGCCGGCGGTGTTCGGCACGCGGCCGACCGAGACGATCAGCTTGTCGCACTCGAGCGTGTAGGCGCCGTCGCCGAGTTCGTAGTCGACCTTCACGCCCTTCTTGCCCTGCTTGACGCCGGTGATCCTGACGCCGAGGTGGATCTGCAGCCCCTGCTTCTGCGTGAAGGTCTTCCAGGCTTCCTTGGCGACCGCCGGATCGGCGGCGGCGAGAAAGTCGGGCAAGGCCTCGAGGATGGTGACCTCGCTGCCGAGGCGCTTCCACACCGAGCCGAGCTCGAGGCCGATCACGCCGGCGCCGATCACGCCGAGGCGCTTGGGCACCGCGCCGAGCGACAAGGCGCCGACGTTGTCGCAGATCGTCTCGTTGTCCACCGGGATGCCGTCGAGATGGCGCGGCGACGAGCCGGTCGCCACGATGACGTGCTTCGCCTCGACGATCTCGCCGCCGCCGTCCTGCGCGGCGACGGCGATCTGCCACAGTTCGTTCTCGCGGCCGGCGAAGCTGCCGCGCCCGGCCAGCAGCGCGACCTTGTTCTTCTTGAACAGGCCCTTGATGCCCTGGGTGAGCTGGGTGACGATGTTGTCCTTGCGGCGGATCATCGTGCCGACGTCCATCCTGACGCTCTCGGCGCCGATGCCGTGCATGACGAAGGCGTGGTTGGCCTCGTGATACAGCTCGGAGGAGCGCAGCAGCGCCTTCGACGGAATGCAGCCGACGTTGAGGCAGGTGCCGCCGAGGCGCACCTCGCCCTTCGGGTCGGCGTAGGACTCCGATTCGATGCAGGCCGTGGAAAAGCCGAGTTGCGCGGCACGGATCGCGGCGACGTAGCCGCCGGGTCCGGCGCCGATCACCACCACGTCGAATTGCTTGTTGGCCATGTCAGCCTCCTATCCTGGTTAGATATCGAGCAGCAGGCGCGCCGGATCCTCGAGCGCTTCCTTCATCGTCACCAGGCCGAGCACCGCCTCGCGGCCGTCGATGATGCGATGGTCGTAGGACATCGCCAGGTAGTTGATCGGGCGGATGACGATCTGGCCGTGTTCGACCACCGGGCGTTCCTTGGTGGCGTGGATGCCGAGGATGGCCGACTGCGGCGGGTTGATGATCGGCGTCGACAGCATCGAGCCGAACACGCCGCCGTTGGAGATCGAGAAGGTGCCGCCGGTCAGTTCCTCGAGCGACAGCTTGCCGTCCTTGGCCTTCTGGCCGAACTCGGCGATCTTCTTCTCGATCTGGGCGAGCGACATCTGGTCGGCGTCGCGCAGGATCGGCACGACCAGCCCGCGCGGCGAGCCGACGGCGATGCCGATGTCGAAATAGCCGTGATAGACGATGTCGTTGCCGTCCACCGAGGCGTTGAGGACCGGGAACTTCTTGAGCGCCGCGACGGCGGCCTTGACGAAGAAGCCCATGAAGCCGAGGCGCACGCCGTGCTCCTTCTCGAACTTCTCCTGGTACTTCTTGCGCAGTTCCATCACCGGCGCCATGTTCACCTCGTTGAAGGTGGTGAGGATGGCGTTGGTCGCCTGCGATTGCAGCAGCCGTTCGGCGACGCGGGCGCGCAGGCGCGACATCGGCACGCGCTGCTCGGGACGCTCGCCGATGATCGCCTCGGCATCGATGGCCGGGGCCGGCGGCAGCGCGGCCGCGAAACTCGGCGCCGGCGCGGCGGCGACCGGTGCCGGCTTGACCGCCGGCGCGGCGGTGCCGAGCACGTCTGCCTTGGTGACGCGGCCGCCCGGGCCGCTGCCCTGTACCGCGGCGGCTGCGATGCCTTTCTCGGCGAGCGCCTTGCGCGCGGCGGGACCGACGCCCGCCGGAGCGGCCGGAGCGGCCTTCGCAGCCGCCGGCGCGGCGGCGGGCTTGACTTCGGCCTTCGCGGCCGGAGCGCCGGCTGCCGCCTTCGCCTCCGTGTCGATCTTGGCGATCAGCTCACCCGAGGTGACGGAATCGCCGTTGCCCTTGAGCACCTCGACCAGCACGCCGGCATCGGGCGCCGGCAGCTCGAGCACGACCTTGTCGGTCTCGATGTCGATCAGGTTCTCGTCGCGGGCGACGGCGTCGCCGACGTTCTTGTGCCAACTGACCAGCGTCGCCTCGGCGATGGATTCGGACAGTTGCGGAACTTTGACTTCGATGATCATGATCTCTCCAGAGGTTTATTTGCGCAGTCCGAGCGCGTTTTCGACGACATCCTTCTGTTCCTGGGCATGCTTCGCCGCATAGCCGACGGCCGGCGACGCCGAGGCCGGACGCGACACGACGCTCAGGGTCTGGCCCTTCTTGATCACGTGGACCAGGCGGTGGTGCTTGGCGAACCAGGCACCCTGGTTCTCCGGCTCTTCCTGGCACCAGACCAGTTCCTTCATGGCCGGGAACTTGGCCAGTTCCTCGGCGAGGCGGCGATCGTCCATCGGGTAGAGCTGCTCGACGCGCAGCAAGGCGACATTCTCGACCTTGTGCTCGCGCCGCGCGGCGGCCAGTTCGTAGTAGATCTTGCCGGCGCAGGCGACGACACGCGTCACCTTCTTGGCATCGAGCTTGCCGACTTCGCCGATCACGGTCTGGAACGTACCGCTGGCGAGATCGTCGAGGCTCGAGGTCGCATCCTTGTTGCGCAGCAGCGACTTGGGCGTCATCACCACCAGCGGCTTGCGCTGCTTGCGCAGCATCTGCCGGCGCAACAGGTGGAAGATCTGCGCGGCGGACGACGGGTAGCAGACTTCCCAGTTGAAGTTGGCGGACAGCTGCATGTAACGCTCGAGGCGCGCCGATGAGTGCTCCGGCCCCTGCCCCTCGTAGCCGTGCGGCAGCAGCAGCACGAGACCGCAGCCGCGGCCCCACTTCGCCTCGCCGGAAGCGAGGAACTGGTCGATCACCACCTGGGCACCGTTGGCGAAGTCGCCGAACTGCGCTTCCCAGATCACCAGTTCGTTCGGTGTGGCGGTCGCATAGCCGTAGTCGAAGGCCAGCACGGCCTCCTCGGACAGCACCGAATCCCAGCACTGGAAGCGCACCTGGTCGGACTGCAGCGTCGCCAGCGGCTGGAAGATGCCTTCGTCCCACTTCTCGCGGTTCTGGTCGTGCAGCGCGGCATGGCGGTGGAAGAAGGTGCCGCGGTTGGCGTCCTCGCCGGAAATGCGGATGCCGTAGCCCGCGGCCATCAGGGTCGCATAGGCAAGATTCTCGGCCATGCCCCAGTCGACCGGCAACTTGCCTGCGGTCATCAGCTTGCGGTCGTCGATGATCTTCTGCACGCGCGGATGCAGGGTGTAGCCGGCTGGCACCTCGGTCAACCGCTGGCCGAGCCGCTGAATCTCCTTGAGCGCCACCGTGGTGTCGCAGACTTCGGAGTAGGGCACGCCGACATGGGGACTCCAGTCGATCGCCGCCGTGCTCTTGTAGTCGGTGATCACCGGATCGGACAGGTGCTTGCCTTGGTCGAGCGCGGCGCGGTAATCCTTGATCATCTGCTCGTCGTCGCCAGCGGCGATCACGCCCTGGCTGGCCAACTTCTCGGCGTAGAGCTTGCGCGTGCCGGGATGCGCCGCGACCTTCTTGTACATCAGCGGCTGGGTGACCATCGGTTCGTCGGCCTCGTTGTGGCCGAGCTTGCGGAAGCAGATGATGTCGACGACGACGTCCTTCTTGAACTCCTGGCGGAACTCCATCGCCAGCTGGGTGACGAAAGCCACCGCCTCGGGATCGTCGCCATTGACGTGGAAGATCGGCGCCTCGACCATCTTGAAGATGTCGGTACAGTAGATCGAAGAGCGCAGATCGCGCGGATCGGAAGTGGTGAAGCCGATCTGGTTGTTGACGACGATATGCACCGTGCCGCCGGTGCCGTAGCCGCGCGTCTGCGAGAAGTTGAGCATCTCCTGGTTGACGCCCTGGCCGGCGACGGCGGCATCGCCGTGGATCAGCACCGGCAGCACTTCCTGCTGGCCCTTGTCGCCACGCCGCACCTGGCGCGCATAGACCGAGCCCTCGACCACCGGGTTGACGATCTCGAGGTGCGAGGGGTTGAACGCCAGCGTCAGATGCACCGGCCCGCCCGGTGTCGCGACGTCGGACGAATAACCCATGTGGTACTTGACGTCGCCGGCGATCAGGTCAGCCTTCTTTTTCCCTTCGAACTCGGCGAACAGCATCGAGGGCTGCTTGCCGAGCGTGTTGACCAACACGTTGAGGCGGCCGCGGTGGGCCATGCCGATGACGATTTCCTTGACGCCGAGGTTGCCGCCGACCTTGATCAGCTGATCCATCGCCAGGATCATCGACTCGCCGCCCTCGAGCGAGAAGCGCTTCTGCCCGACGTAGCGCGTGTGCAGATAGCGCTCCAGCGTCTCGGCCGCGGTGATGGTGGTCAGGAAGCGCTTGCGGTCCTCTTGCGAGTAGCGCGGCTGGGCGCGCGTCGGTTCGTAGCGCGCCTGGATCCAGCGCTTCTGCTGCACGTCCGAGATGTACATGTACTCGGCGCCGATCGTGCCGCAATAACGCAGGCGCAGCGCCTCGAGGATCTCGCGCAGCGTCGCCTCCTCGACGCCCATGTCGAAGGAGCCGGTGCGGAACGAAGCGGACAGGTCGGCCTCGGTGAAGCCGTAGAACGACGGCTCCAGCTCGGCGACCTCGGGACGGCCGTGGCGCTTGAGCGGATCAAGCTGCGCCCAGCGGTTGCCGAGGAAGCGGTAGGCGTTGATGAGCTGCAACACCTTGGTCTGCTTCTCGGCCTGCGCCGGGCTGCGCGTCACCACATGCAGCGTGCCCTCCTTCGCGCGCTGGGCGAAGGAGTTGATCACCGGGGTGTGGGCGACATCGGGGCCCTGGTAGGCGCCGGCGCCCGGCAGGTTGGCCAGCTTGTCGAAGTAGTCGCGCCAAGCCGGTTCGATCGCTGCCGGGTTGGCCAGGTAGGCCTCGTACAGTTCCTCGACATACGGCGCGTTCGAGCCGAACAGGTAGGAGTTGGACAACAATTGTTTCATCATGCCATCACCTCTGCTAATGGGTTGGGATGAAAAAAAGGGGCGCATCCAGCCGCCCCTCTTCGCCGCGCTCAGCGGGCATTCATCGCCGGGACGTTGCGATTGGCGGCACCGAGGTACAGCTGGCGCGGCCGGCCGATCTTCTGCTCGGGATCGCCGATCATCTCGTGCCACTGGGCGATCCAGCCGATGGTGCGCGCCATCGCGAAGATGCCGGTGAACAGCTTGGTCGGGATGCCGAGCGCGCGCTGGACGATGCCGGAGTAGAAGTCGACGTTCGGGTAGAGCTTCTTCTCGACGAAGTATTCGTCTTCCAGCGCGATGCGCTCGAGCTCGAGCGCCAGCTTGAACAGCGGGTCGTCGTGCAGGCCGAGCTCGTTGAGCACCTCGTGGCAGGTTTCGCGCATCAGCTTGGCGCGCGGGTCGAAGTTCTTGTAGACGCGATGGCCGAAGCCCATCAGACGGAAGGAGTCGTTCTTGTCCTTGGCGCGCTTGATGTACTCGGGGACGCGCGAGACGTCGCCGATCTCCTCGAGCATCTGCAGGCAGGCTTCGTTCGCGCCGCCGTGCGCGGGACCCCACAGGCAGGCGATGCCGGCCGCGATGCAGGCGAACGGGTTGGCGCCGGAGGAGCCGGACAGGCGCACCGTCGAGGTCGAGGCGTTCTGCTCGTGGTCGGCGTGCAGGATCAGGATGCGGTCGAGCGCGCGCGCCAGGACCGGGTTCGGCTTGAACTCCTCGCACGGGTTGCCGAACATCATGTAGAGGAAGTTGGTCGCGTAGTCGTATTCGTTCTTCGGGTACATGAACGGCAGGCCGCTGTTGTAGCGGTAGGCCATCGCGACGATGGTCGGCATCTTGGCGATCAGGCGGATCGCGGCGACCATGCGGTGCTCGGGATTGTTGATGTCGAGCGAATCGTGATAGAAGGCCGACAGGCCGCCGACCACGCCGACCAGCACCGCCATCGGGTGGGCGTCGCGGCGGAAGCCGCTGTAGAAGCGCGTCAGCTGGTCATGCACCATGGTGTGCTTGCGTACGCGACCGATCCACTCGTCGTATTGGGTCTGGTTCGGCAGCTCGCCGTTCTTGAGCAGGTAGCAGACCTCCATGAAGTCGCACTTCTCGGCCAGCTGTTCGATCGGGTAGCCGCGGTAGAGCAACTCACCCTTGTCGCCGTCGATGTAGGTGATCGACGACTTGCAGGCGGCGGTGGACATGAAGCCCGGATCGTAGGTGAAGGCGCCGGTCTGGGCGTAGAGCTTGGTGATGTCGATCACGTCCGGGCCGATGGTGCCCGAGTAAACCGGGAATTCGGCGGTCTTGCCGTTAAAGTTCAAGGTGGCGGTTTTTTGCGTCATAACAGTCCCCAGTCGATGGTTCGCACTACTGAACGGCCGGCTGCCGCAGCAGCTCGACCAAGCCTTGTACCGCCGGATCGTCGGCATCACGCCGGCCGGACAGCAGTTCCCACAAATCGTGGTCTTCCATTTCCAGCAGGCGTTCCAGCAGCGCCGCCTGCTTCTCTTCGAGCACTTCCGGCTGGTTCTGCCAGAAGCGTTGCAATACCAGGTCGTTCTCCAGCAACGCCCGCCGGCTGTGCCAGCGAAGCCTTTCGGTGCGGATGCGCTGCTGTTCTTTTTCCATCAGATCGCCCGTTTCACCATCATGTCCTTGATCTTGCCGATCGCCTTGGTCGGGTTGAGACCCTTCGGGCAGACGTCGACGCAGTTCATGATGGTGTGGCAGCGGAACAGGCGATACGGATCCTCGAGGTTGTCGAGGCGCTCGTTGGTCGCCTGGTCGCGCGTGTCGGCGATGAAGCGGTAAGCCGCCAGCAGGCCGGCCGGTCCGACGAACTTGTCCGGGTTCCACCAGAACGACGGACAGGAGGTCGAGCAGCAGGCGCACAGGATGCACTCGTAGAGGCCGTCGAGTTCCTCGCGGTCCTCGGGCGACTGCAGGCGCTCGCGCTCCGGCGGCGGGTCGTTGTTGATCAGGTAGGGCTTGATCGAGTGGTACTGCTTGAAGAACTGCGTCATGTCGACGATCAGGTCGCGAATGATCGGCAGGCCCGGCAGCGGCCGCAGCACGATCGGCTTGCCGTCGGGGAACGAACCGAGATCGGTGAGGCAGGCCAGGCCGTTGCGGCCGTTGATGTTGAGCGCGTCCGAGCCGCAGACGCCCTCGCGGCAGGAGCGGCGGAAGGCGATCGAGTCATCGACGGCCTTGAGCTTGACCAGCGCGTCGAGCAGCTTGCGGTCGGTACTGTCCACCTCGACGGCGATGTCCTGCATGTAAGGCTTCTGATCCTGGTCCGGATCGTAGCGGTAGATCTTGAACTGGAGAGTACGTGTCGTCATGGTCGTTCTCGTTCAATAGGCACGCTTCTTCAGCGCGATGGTCTCTACGGTCAGCGGACGCAGGTTCACCGACTTGTAGTCGAGGCGGTTGCCTTCCTTGTACCAGAGGGTGTGCTTGAGCCAGTTGGCGTCGTCGCGCCCGTTGGGGTGCTCGGGCGTGTCTGGAGCGTCGTCGCGCACGTGGGCGCCGCGGCTTTCCTTGCGCGCCTCGGCGGAAACCATCGTCGCCACGGCCACCTCGATCAGGTTGTCGAGTTCGAGCGCCTCGATGCGCGCGGTGTTGAACACCTGCGACTTGTCCTTGATCTCGGTGCGCTGCACGTCCTGCTGCACCTCGAGGATCTTCTGCACGCCTTCCTTGAGCAGATCGTTGAAGCGGAATACTCCGGCGTGTTTTTGCATGGTGCGCCGCATGGCAAGCTGCGTCTCATGGACGTTGGCGCCGTCTTTCTGGGTATTCAGGCGATCGAGGCGCGCCAGGCTGCGCTCGAAGGCGTCGGCCGGCAGTTCCTTGTGCGCCTTCGGCGACTTTTTCAGTTCCTCGACGGCGGTCTCGCCCGCCGACTTGCCGAACACCAGCAGGTCGAGCAGCGAGTTGGTGCCGAGGCGGTTGGCGCCATGCACCGAGGCGCAGGCGCATTCGCCCGCGGCGTAGAAGCCGGGCACGATCTCGTTCTGGCTGCGCTTGCCAGGCACGACGACCTGGCCGTGGTAGTTGGTCGGGATGCCGCCCATCTGGTAGTGGCAGGTCGGCACGACCGGGATCGGCTCCTTGAGCGCATCGACGCCGGCAAACTGCACGGCGATCTCGTGGATGCCGGGCAGGCGCTTCATGATCGTCTCGGGCGGCAGGTGCGTGATGTCGAGCAGCACGAAGTCCTTGTTCGGGCCGCAGCCGCGGCCCTCGTTGATCTCGGTGACCATCGCGCGCGAGACAACGTCGCGCGAGGCGAGATCCTTGGCGTTCGGCGCGTAGCGCTCCATGAAGCGCTCGCCGTTGCTGTTGCGCAGGATGCCGCCCTCGCCGCGCACGCCCTCGGTGATCAGCACGCCGGCACCGGCCACCCCGGTCGGATGGAACTGCCAGAACTCCATGTCCTCGAGCGGGATGCCGGCGCGCGCCGCCATGCCGACGCCGTCGCCGGTGTTGATGAAGGCGTTGGTCGAGGAGTAGTAGATGCGGCCGGCGCCGCCGGTGGCGAAGATCGTCGCCCTGGCATGGAAGGCGTAGATCTCGCCGGTCTCCATCTCCATCGCGGTGACGCCGAGCACTTCGCCCTCGGCGTCGCGGATCAGGTCGAGCGCCATCCACTCGACGAAGAACTGCGTGCTGGCCCTGACGTTGCGCTGGTACATTGCGTGCAGCATCGCGTGGCCGGTGCGGTCGGCGGCCGCGCAGGAGCGGCGCACCGGCTTCTCGCCGAAGTTCGACATGTGGCCGCCGAACGGGCGCTGGTAGATGCGGCCGTTGTCGAGGCGGTCGAACGGCATGCCGTAGTGCTCGAGCTCGATCACGCACTCGTTGGCCTTGCGGCACATGAACTCGATCGCGTCCTGGTCGCCGAGCCAGTCGGAGCCCTTGACGGTGTCGTACATGTGCCAGTGCCAGTGATCCTCCTCGGAGTTGCCGAGCGAGGCGGCAACGCCGCCCTGGGCGGCGACGGTGTGCGAGCGGGTGGGGAACACCTTGGTCAGCACGGCGGTCTTGAGGCCGGCCTCGGACAGCTGGATGGCGGCGCGCAGGCCGGCGCCGCCGGCGCCGACGATGACCGCGTCGAATTTGCGAACGGTGACTTTCTGGCTCATTTCTCTCACAGCCTCCAGATGATCTGCGCCGCCCAGCCGGCATAACCGACCAGGGCCAGCAAGGTCAGGACGTGCAGCGCCAGCTTGATGCCGGCGGGCTGGACGTAATCCATCCAGATGTCGCGCACGCCGACCCAGGCATGCCAGCACAGGCTGACGATGAACAAGAAGGTGGCGAAGCGCATCAGGCCGGCGGACATGAAGGCGCGCCAGCTGTCGTAGCTGCCGCCGGCGCCCTGCAGCAGGGCGGCGGCGACCACCAGCGTAAATACCACCATCACCACGCCGGTGACGCGCTGCGCCAGCCAGTCCTTGAGGCCGTAATGGGCCCCGACGATCTTGCGATTCACCATAGTTTCACTCCCAGGATCAGCGTGAGGGCGAGGCTCGCGGCGAGCACCGCGATGGCCGACTTGCGCGCCTGCTGCTTGGCGACGCCGACATGGACGTCGATCAGCAGGATGCGGATACCCATGAAGAAGTGATGCAGGAACGCCCACAGCAGGCCGATCAGCAGGAGCTTGGCGAGCGGGTGGGCGACGAACGCCTGCAGCGACTGGAAGCTGTCGGGGGAACGCAGCGACAGATCCAGCAGCCAGATCAGCAGCGGCAGCATCAGGAACAAGCCAAGCCCGCTGATGCGATGCAAAATGGAAGTCACAGCCGCGATCGGCTGTCTGATCTGGAACAGGTTCAGGTGCTTCGGACGTTTCTTCGTCATTTCGGCCATAGGTCTTACTCCACTGTTGCTGCGATAATCTTTCAGCCCAACTCGTTCAGGTAGCAGTGCGCCGCGGTCGAGTACAGCCCGCGCCGCCACTCCACCGGACGATCGCCATAGGTGAAGCTGATGCGTTCCACCGACAGCAGCGGACTGCCTTCGGGAACCCTGAGCAGTTCGGCGCTGCTGCGGTCGGCGGCCACCGCGCGCAGACGCTCCTCGGCGCGGATCATGCGGACGCCGAATTTCGCCTCGAACAGGCTGTAGAGGGAAGCCTGCGACTCCTTGAGGATCTCGAGCGTCAGGCCGGCGAAGATCTCCCCCGGCAGATAGATTTCGTCGACGACGACGGGCTTGTCGGAAAACTCGAGCAGGCGGCGGACGATGATGATCGGATCGCCCAGCTTGAGGCCGAGGACGCGCGCCGCCTCGGGACCGGCCTTGGCGCGCCAGCATTCGAGCGGGATGCTGCGCGAGGGTTCGATGCCGCCGGACAACGGCACGAGGCGCAGGAAGCGGAAGAAGGCGCGCGGATCGCTGTGGCTGGCGACGTAGGTGCCCTTGCCCTGCTTGCGCACCAGCAGGTTCTCCGCGGCCATCTCGTCGATCGCCTTGCGCACCGTGCCCTGGCTGACGTTGAAGCGCTGCGCCAGTTCGACCTCGCTCGGAATGGCCTCACCCGGACGCCACTCGCCCCCTTCAAGCGCCTGCAGGATCAGGCCCTTGATCTGCCGGTACAGTGGGCTGAAGGTCGGCGAATCCGATGATTGTTGACGCATCATGGAAACGAATTGAACCATAATATTTCTCGAACGTCCATAGTCCATCTTATGTCTTATAGAAGATATAAGATAGCTATTGACACGGCGCAACAAGCCGACCTATGATTTCCCCGTTTCCGCTCGTCCTCCCGATCAATCATCAAGCCACCCAGACAAAGGAGTCTCCCATGGCCAAAGCCCCAGTTCGTGTCGCAGTGACCGGCGCCGCCGGACAAATCGGCTACGCATTGCTGTTCCGCATCGCCAGCGGCGAAATGCTCGGCAAGGACCAGCCCGTGATCCTGCAGATGCTCGAACTGCCGATGGAGAAAGCCCAGGCGGCGCTCAAGGGCGTCATGATGGAACTCGAGGACTGCGCCTTCCCCTTGCTGGCCGACATGATCGGCACTTCCGATCCGAAGGTCGCGTTCAAGGACGCCCAGCAGGCCCTGCTGGTCGGCGCCAAGCCGCGCGGCCCGGGCATGGAGCGCAAGGATCTGCTGCTCGAAAACGCCAAGATCTTCACCGAGCAGGGCAAGGCCATCGACGAAGTCGCCTCCCGCGACCTGAAGCTGATCGTGGTCGGCAACCCGGCCAACACCAACGCGCTGATCACCATGAACACGGCGAAGAGCCTGCCGCAGAGCGCGTTCACCTCGATGATGCGCCTCGACCACAACCGCGCCATCTCGCAGCTCGCCGTCCGCAGCAAGGCCGCCGTCACCGACGTCAAGAAGATGGTCGTCTGGGGCAACCACTCGCCGACGATGTACCCGGACATCCGCTTCGCCACCGTCGGCGGCAAGGCTGCGCCGGCCCTCGTCAACGACGAAGCCTGGTACAAGAACGAGTACATCCCGAAGGTCGGCAAGCGCGGCGCCGCCATCATCGAAGCGCGCGGCCTTTCCTCCGCCGCCTCGGCCGCCAACGCCGCGATCGACCACATGCGCGACTGGAACCTCGGCAGCAACGGCGAGTGGGTCACGATGGGCGTCGTCTCCGACGGCTCGTACGGCATCCCGGCCGGCATGATCTACGGCATGCCCTGCACCTGCGCCAACGGCAAGTGGGAGATCGTCAAGGGCCTCGAAATCGATGCCTTCTCGCGCGAGAAGATGGATTTCACGCTCAAGGAACTGACCGAAGAGCGCGATGGCGTGAAGCACCTGCTCGGCTGAGCCATGGCCGAGGCACTTCATCCTTCCGAAGTGCTCTACGCCGGCGGCCGGCCGTTTCCCGCGCTGGCCGCCTGCGAACACTATGCCGGCTCTGAAAAGCTGCTGGCGAAATCCATCGAACTGCAGCAGCGCCTCGGTCCCGTCTTCGACATCACGGCCGACTGCGAGGACGGCGCGCCGGCCGGCGACGAGCAGGCGCATGCGATGCGCCTGGCAGGCATCATCGCCAGCGACATCAACCGGCATGGCCGCATCGGCGCGCGCATCCACGACGTGCGCCATCCGGCCTGGCGCATCGAACTGGGCGTCCTGCTCGCGCTGGCCGGCGAGCGCCTCGCCTACATCGTGCTGCCCAAGGCCGAAAGCGCCGCCGACGTGCTCGAGCAGGCCAACTATCTCGACGAGCTGTGCCTGGCGCACGGCATCGAGAACGAAATCCCGCTGCACGTCCTGATCGAGACGCCGGGCGCCCTGCACGACGCCTGGGCGATCGCCGCGCTGCCGGAAGTCGAGTCGCTCGATTTCGGCCTGATGGACTTCGTTTCCGCCCACCACGGCGCGATCCCGGCGAGCGCGATGCGCTCTCCCGGCCAGTTCGCCCATCCGCTGATCGCGCGCGCCAAGTGCGAGATCGCCGCCGCCGCGCTCGGCAACGGCATCGTGCCGACGCACAACGTCACCACCGAGTTCCGCGACCTCGCCGTGGTCGCTGCGGACGCCCGGCGCGCCCGCGAGGAGTTCGGCTTCCTGCGCATGTGGAGCATCCATCCCGACCAGATCGAACCGATCGTCGCCGCCATGCGTCCGGATTTCGACGAGGCCGCCGCCGCCGGCGCGATCCTGTGTGCCGCGCAGGACGCCGGCTGGGGGCCGATCCAGGTTGACGGCCGCCTGCACGACCGCGCATCCTACCGCTACTACTGGGAGCTGCTGCAGCGCGCCAGGCTGACCGGCACGCCGCTCCCGGCGACCGCGCTCGAACGCTTTTTTCCTGAAGGAGTGACCACATGATCCGTCCCCTCGCCGCTCTCGCCATGTTCGCCCTGGCGACCCTCGCCAACGCGCAGGAGATGAAACCCGGACTCTGGGAAATCACCACCACGATGCAGATGCAGGGCATGCAGATGCCCGGCCAGAAATTCACGCACTGCTACACGGCGCAGGACGTCGCCGCCGGCAAGCAGTACCAGGGCGACGACAAAAGCAAGTGCGCGATCTCGAACATGAAGACGGGCGGCGGCAACGTCAGCTACGACATGGCCTGCGCCTTCGAGGGCGGCAAGATGACCGGCTCGGTCAAGGGCACCATGTCGCCGACCGCCTACAGCTTCGACCAGAAGATGCGCATGACGCCCGACCAAGGCATGGGCGAGATGCACTCGATCATCAAGGGTCGCCGTCTCGGCGACTGCAAGTAATCCCCGCACCCCCGACAGAAAGGAAACACCATGCTCGCAGCCTATCGTGCCCACGTCGCCGAACGCGCCGCACTGGGCATCCCGCCCCTGCCCCTGACCAAGCAGCAGACCGTCGCGCTCGTGGAACTGCTGCAGAACCCGCCCAAGGGCGAGGAGGCTTTCCTCGTCGACCTGATCACCTGGCGCGTGCCGGCCGGCGTCGATGACGCCGCCGAGGTGAAGGCGAAGTTCCTCGCGAAAGTCGGCGCTGGCGAGGCGGCCTGCCCGCTGATCTCGCGCGCCAAGGCGACCGAGCTGCTCGGCACCATGCTCGGCGGCTACAACGTCAAGCCGCTGATCGACCTGCTCGACGACAAGGAAGTCGGCACCGTCGCCGCCGCCGGCCTGAAGAACACCCTGCTGATGTTCGACGCCTTCCACGACGTCGCCGACAAGTGCAAGGCCGGCAACGCCAACGCCAAGGCCGTCATGCAGAGCTGGGCCGACGCCGAGTGGTTCACCAGCCGCCCCGAAGTGCCGAAGAAGATCACCGTCACCGTCTTCAAGGTCACCGGCGAGACCAACACCGACGACCTGTCCCCCGCGCCCGACGCCTGGAGCCGCCCCGACATCCCGTTGCACGGCCTGGCCATGCTGAAGAATCCGCGCGAGGGCATCACGCCCGAGAAACCCGGCGAGCGCGGTCCGATCGGCCTGATCGACGAGCTCAAGAAGAAGGGCCATCCGGTCGCCTACGTCGGCGACGTGGTCGGCACCGGCTCCTCGCGCAAGTCGGCCACCAACTCGGTGATCTGGTGGACCGGCGACGACATCCCCTTCGTGCCGAACAAGCGCTACGGCGGCTTCTGTCTCGGCGGCAAGATCGCACCGATCTTCTTCAACACCCAGGAAGACGCCGGCGCCTTCCCGATCGAATGCGACGTCACCCAGATGCACATGGGCGACGTGATCGACATCTACCCCTACGAGAAGAAGGTCGAGAAGAACGGCCAGGTCATTGCCACGTTCGACTACAAGTCCGAGGTGCTGCTCGACGAAGTGCGCGCCGGCGGCCGCATCAACCTGATCATCGGCCGTGGCCTGACGAGCAAAGCCAGGGAATTCCTCGGCCTGCCCGTCTCGACGCTGTTCCGCCTGCCGGTCGCGCCGAAGGACACCGGCAAGGGCTTCTCGCTGGCCCAGAAAATGGTCGGCCGCGCCTGCGGTCTCCCCGAAGGCAAGGGCATCCGCCCCGGCACCTACTGCGAACCGAAGATGACCAGCGTCGGCAGCCAGGACACCACCGGCCCGATGACGCGCGACGAACTGAAGGATCTCGCCTGCCTCGGCTTCTCGGCCGACCTCGTGATGCAGTCCTTCTGCCACACCGCCGCCTATCCGAAGCTGGTCGACATCAAGACCCACCGCACGCTGCCGAGCTTCATCACCGCGCGCGGCGGCATCTCGCTCAAGCCCGGCGACGGCGTGATCCACTCCTGGCTGAACCGCTTCCTGCTGCCCGACACCGTCGGCACCGGCGGCGATTCGCACACGCGCTTCCCGATCGGCATCTCCTTCCCGGCCGGCTCCGGCCTGGTCGCCTTCGCCGCCGCCACCGGCGTGATGCCGCTCGACATGCCGGAATCGGTGCTGGTGCGCTTCAAGGGCAAGCTGCAGCCCGGCATCACGCTGCGCGACATGGTGAACGCCATCCCCTACCAGGCGATCAAGCAGGGCCTGCTCACCGTCGAAAAGAAGGGCAAGAAGAACATCTTTTCGGGCCGCATCCTCGAGATCGAGGGCCTGCCCGATCTCAAGGTCGAACAGGCCTTCGAGCTCACCGACGCCTCCGCCGAGCGCTCCGCCGCCGGCTGCACGGTGCGCCTCAACAAGGAGCCGATCATCGAGTACCTCAAGTCGAACATCACGCTGATGAAGTGGATGATCGCCGAGGGCTACGAGGACAAGCGCACCCTGGCGCGCCGCATCCACAAGATGGAGGAATGGCTCGCGAATCCGCAATTGCTGGAGCCGGACGCCGACGCCGAATACGCGGCAGTGATCGAGATCGACATGAACGAGATCAAGGAGCCGCTGCTGGCCTGCCCGAACGACCCGGACGACGTCAAGCCGCTCTCCGCGGTGCAGGGCGACAAGATCGACGAGGTGTTCATCGGCAGCTGCATGACCAACATCGGCCACTTCCGCGCCGCCGGCAAGATTCTTGAAGGCAAGAGCGACTCAGTTGCCAACAGCGCGACGCGCCTGTGGATCGCCCCGCCGACCAAGATGGACGCGATGATGCTCAACGAGGAAGGCTACTACTCGGTGCTCGGCAAGTCCGGCGCGCGCATGGAGATGCCCGGCTGCTCGCTGTGCATGGGTAACCAGGCGCAGATCAGGAAGGGCAGCACGGCGGTGTCGACCTCGACGCGCAACTTCCCGAACCGCCTCGGCATCGACACGCGCGTCTACCTGTCGTCCGCCGAGCTCGCCGCCGTCTGCGCCCTGCTCGGCCGCATCCCGACCGTCGCCGAATACCTGGAGCACGTCAATGTCGTCAACCAGAAGGCCGCCGACATCTACCGCTACATGAACTTCAACGAGATCGGCGAGTTCCAGGAAGTCGCCGACACCGTCAGCGTCTGATCCGCGTTTCAGGATCGCCGGCCCATCGGCCGGCGTTCGAGCGCCCTGCCCACAAGGCGAGGCGTTCAAATAATATGTGGTATTCGCTTACAATCCCCACTGGTACGCCAGATGGGGATATTTTTTGGGCGCTCACACCAAGCGGGTTCGGGTTCCGGAGGAATGCCAAGGCATTCAGGTCAATCACTGCAAGAACCTGCGGTGCGGCAATTTCGGCATCGCGGCTGCAGACGCTCCCTCGCGTGGAAGGCGCCCTCTGGATAATTACGTCTTCGGCGCCAAGGGCGAGCTGAATAGCAGCCTTCGCTGCAAGTTGTGCGGGGAGCGCTCCGCGGTTAAGAGCAACGTCGGGATAGCCGAAGAACTCGACCGGCTGCTATCTGATCTCTACCCCCAGCGCGAGGGAGATTGCTGCCCGAGTGCGGATTGCGACAACGCCAAGAAATCAGTCCAAGCCACGCCATCGGAGTATTACATCCATGGCAAGTCGGCGGCTGGCGCCAAGCGCTACCGCTGTCGCCGTTGCGGCAAGACCTTCTCATGCAAGGCGAAGTCGACCGCCAGGCAGCGAAAGCCCGAAATCAACGAGATGATCTTCCGGCTGTTGATGAACAAGATGCCCATGCGGCGAATATGCGAGACGGCCGACATTCACCCCGCGACACTCTACGGGAAGATCGATTTTCTTCATCGGCAATGCATCTGGTTCGCCAGCCGATATGAACAGATGATCCTTAGAGCGCCGCCGGTAACGCGACTTTACCTCTCTGTGGATAGGCAGGACTACGTCTTCAACTGGGGGACGCAGTTGGATCGTCGCAATGTGATGCTCCATGCCATCGGTACGGCCGACAATGCATCCGGCTACGTCTTTGGGATGCACCTGGACTTCGACGGAAGCCTCGATCCCGAAGAAACGGAGAGAGCCGCGATCAGCGAAGGCGACTACGAGCAGCAGTATCCGTATCGCCGGTACGCTCGCTTATGGCTCCAACGAGATTACGACGACAGCCATCGCCTCAAGAAGCGTCTCCAGGCACACCGTGCGTCGGGAACGATGGACGGCGCTACCGCTGCAGCTCATCGTTCAAAACTTGAGGCGCTACAGATGGTGACCGAGGTATTGCCCGACGATATTCAATTGGCAAACGAGGTAAAAGCCCCATCGGTCGGCATGCAGGTTCGGGCGGAATACACGATGTATGCGCATTTCCTCTACTTGCGATACCTGCTACAGAATGTCGAGCGCCTGCGGTTCTTCATGGACCAAGAGGGAGGCATCAAAGGGATATTCGTAGCGTCGTTCAGGGAGGATATTCTGCATAGGCGCGTCGATGGCTTTCTTGTCCGTATCAGGAAGGACATGTCTATCGATGAGAAGAAGAATGCAAAGGCAGTCAGCGAGATGCTCTTGGCGAAGACCATGAGGCACTACCCGGAAGCAACGCGTGCTCAGGCAACGGAGTATGTGATGCGCACCTTGATCAGGCAGGCTGCCAGCGAAACGACCGAGCGGGAGTTCTGGGTTCAGCATCCGTTTCCCGACATGGGGGAGCCAGAGAAGGCAGTCTGCTACCTCACCGATTTCGGAGATTACGATGCGGGGCATATGGCCAGCCTGTATCTCAAGGCCAGCCTTAGGGCAACGGATAGATTCTTCATGCAGGTTCGGCGCCGCATGTCCATCTTTGAGCGCCCCATATCATCAGCAAGCGGTCGGAAAACTTGGCACGGATACAGTGCCTACAACCCCGCCGTCGGAGCGAAACTGCTGACGATCTTCCGGACGTTCTACAACTACACTCTGACCGGAGAGGACAAGAAGACACCCGCGATGCGGCTAGGCCTCATGAGCAGTCCGGTCAGGCTGACCGATATCATCGAGTGTCAGCCAGATGAGGAGCTAGCCTCGCCTAATCGGTAAGTTCGCTGCAGATTGGTATCAACCAGGGCAATCGGGTAGCTCTTGGTTTCACCCAGATCCAGCCGGAGCCAGGTCAGGAAGTAGGGAACAAGGCACCTCCTGAGCGGCACTTGCCATAGCCACTCACCATCAACCAGCGTCATGCCGTATTCCTTGGCAATCACGGTCTGCTGATCGGCGTTGAGCTTGCTAGCCGGCCGAATATCCACCTGAACGGTTTCGACCCAGTCTCGATCTGTATCGAGCTCAACTGGGCATCCTGTGTCGATCGCGGTTGCTGAAAGCATCCTCGCCAGCACGAAGTCGGTGAAGATCATCCGACGCGAATCGAAAGCGCGAACATGCCAGCGCACGCCGGCAAAAACTAGCGCATGCGGCCAGATGTCTCGCTCGGTTGCTTCAGGCGAATTAAGGGATTGGTAGCGAATGCGGACGCCGTGTTCCTGATGCAATGCCCGTGTCACCTCGCGCAGGACATCCTTGTCGAGCGGAGCCGATGGCGGTGGTAGACAGACGGCCTCCACACCTTCACCAATGCTCGGCAAGACAGCCACAGACCCCGTCTCGAGGTACGTCCGCAGCAGTGCTAGGTACTCCTCCGGCGAACCAGAACCTACCCGTGGGCGGAACTTCTTCCCCGGTCGATAGGCCCGGGCGGATACATCGTAGTCGAGGTTCTCGGGGAAGGCCTTGCGGTAGGCCGCGAAGTCCCGCGTGATGTGGTTCTCGCTGACCTGAAAAACGTCTGACACACGAGGCCGGCCAACGAGCCCCTCCCAATACGCAACGGACTCGATGAACTGTAGTCGCTGGCGCTGAGCGTAGTTCATCTTGAGCTTTTCCGCCCCATGTTTTGGCGGACGAGCAGTGTGCCTCTGAGATTCGAGCATAGTGTAAATTATACCACTCAAAATATGTAGTACAAGTTTTAAATGTGATTTACACTATATAGTGTCTGCACTTCTTTTGATTGCTATATTATGGATTGTGGCCTATACTTAAATCTACCTTCCAAAAAACTTTGGCATGCACGCTACGGCGACTAAAAACTGGCTGACGGCTCTCGGATACGGGGATCACCTCGATGCGCTCCATTTGGCCGTCGGTGATGCCGATGCTCACCACCCGTATGCTCGCGAGGTGAATGCCCTCTTGAGTAAGGCCGGGGACATTCGAGCAACAGCTGTTTTTGACGTGGATCGCGTTCCGACCGTTTGTTTCGTGGAAGCGAGCGGTGATGTCAGAGTCGATGCTGCGTGGCTATCGGCTGTGCGGCAAAAGATATGGAACCAGAGCCTGGTGTCGTTGCTGCTTGTCATCGATGGCGACCGACTTGTCCCCTGCCCTGTACAGAAGGAGCTCGAACCCTCCGTTGCACTCTCGCTGCGGGAAGCGACGCCGGTTGGTGCCTTTTCGGTAATGGACCTCCAGTCTGCGGATATCCAAAGACGGCATACGGATTGGTTTTCCCTAGAGTCCCGTGTCGATCGTGAATTGCTGCACAACCTACAGCACGGTGTCCTTCAGCTGATAAAGCTCGGACTGGATCGCGAGTCGGCGCAGTACCTTCTCGGGCAGTGCCTGTTCGTGTCGTACCTCGAACACCGCGAGATCGTCAGCCCGGTATATCGGGCGCGCAGAAATGTCGGCCAGTTGCACGAGTTGATTGCCGCGCGAGACGCATCGGGGCTCGCCCGACTCTTCAAGCGCCTCAAAGGTGATTTCAACGGTGACTTTCTTGATCCGGCGACGGCACCCCTCGCCGACTGGCAGCGCTTGTCGGCCGATGCCTACGAGCTGCTTGAGCGATTCCTGTCGCGCGTGAATATCGAGACAGGGCAAGGCTCGCTATGGAATTACGACTTCCGCTACATTCCGGTCGAGTTGATCTCGGGCATCTATGAGACCTTCCTTGGCGCAGACCAGGAGGCGCTCGGTGCGTATTACACGCCGCGGCACTTGGCGAATCTGGCCGTCGATCAAGCCTTCTCAGCATCGAAGGATGTCACGCGGGAGGTCGTGTTCGATGGCGCTTGCGGCTCGGGGATTCTGCTCACGACCGCGTTCAGGCGGATGATCTCTGTCGCCGAGCATCAATCGGGCGCCGAACTGAATTTCAGCGCGCGCAGCAAGCTGTTGCAGAGTGCCATACGTGGCGGCGACGTTAGCCGTGCGGCGTGTCGGGTAACCGCATTCAGCCTGTATCTATCCTTGCTCGAGGATCTGCGGCCGAGTGACATCCTTCTCCTACAGGACGACGAAAACGTCAAGCTGCCGCCGCTGATTGACAGGATTCTCCTGTGCGGAGACGATGCTGGCGACTTCTTCTCGGTCAATCAGCGTTATGCCATCGACAAGTCGTGCACGGTGTTTTTGTCGAACCCGCCTTGGTACGAGCCGGCGGGAAGCGTCAAGGGTCTGCGATACGAGGACTGGGCCGCCAAGCATGAGCGCTTTCTGCCACATCGCCAGATCGCGGCGGCATTTGCCCACAAGTCACTCGAGACGATCGCGGACGACGGGCGAATCTGCCTTATTCTCCCCGTCAAGCTTTTCACTGCGCCGACCAGCCAACGATTCCTGCGCGAATGGCTGGCGGAATGCCGAATCGATCGCATCATCAACTTCTCCGACATCCGGCGCCTGCTGTTCACCGGGGCGGTGCACCCGTGCGTGATCGTTACTGCAAAGCGGAGGCCGGCTGAGGCGAAGCGCCGGATTCCCTACAACGAGCACATCGAATACTGGGTGCCAAAGGCCGACGTCAGTATTGCGTTCGGGCGGCTCACCGTGCATAGCGCTGACCGTCAGCGCCTCTTGGCGCAGGACGTATGGACCGACAACCAAGCGCTGCGGACCCACCTGTGGGGTGGTGAGGACGATGCAGCCCTGATAGGGAGGCTTGCGCTCGAGGGAACTATCGCCGACCTGACGAACGGGCGGGACCCGCGCTGGAAGATCGTCAAAGGCTTCAACCAGACCCGACACTCGTCGCCGCCCTTGTCGGTCGGTCCGCTGAAGAAAATGCGGTTCCTCAACACGCGGAACATTCCGCGTGACGCCCCGGTGCTCGACCCGCAGGTACTGGAGCGGTTTCCCGCCGACATCACATCCGTCGTCTCATACGGGTCCGACGGCGGCGCTGCGTTCGACGGACCACGTGTTCTCTTCCCGGACGGCGCATCGGCAGAATTCGAAGTAAATGCGGTCTTTGCGCATGAGCGCTTCTGCTTCAAGCACTCGGTCGCTGCCATTCGGGGGCCGGATGCGGACGAGGACTCGCTGCGCTTCCTGACGATGTACCTGCGCTCGGACATCGTGCGCTACTTCTTGCTGCATACGGCCTATTCCCTGGTAGCCGAGCGCCCGCGCATCACGCTCGGGGAAATCGAAAAACTACCCTTCGTGCTTCCGGAGCATCACCGCGATCCGTCGCGCGCGAAGATGATCGTGAAGCAGGTCGCGGACATTACGCGCAGATGGGAGCACTTGGACGTATTTGAACAGCAGGCACTTGCCGACCGGCTACGTGAGGACGCAAACCGCCTCGTCCTCGAGTATTTCGGAATCGACGAGCGCGAGGCCCTTCTCGTTAGGGACACCTGCGACGTCATGATCCCCAGCGTCCAGCCGACCCGATACGAGACGATCCGTACCCCATATTGCGAGTTGCCGACCGTTGCGGACTTGAATGCGCACGCGCTGTGGCTGGAACGCGAGTTGCGCACGTGGCAGTCCCGCCTTGGCGGAGAAGGCTCGTTCAGGATCGAGACCGTTGCCTACCGGCCTGAGCAGATCGGCGCGTTCGGCATCGTCCGGATTTCGCTTGCAACGCGCGACGCCGCACCGAAGGTCCGCCTCAATGACGCGGCCGTGACAAATCTCGTCGAAACGCTGAAAGCGGAAGGTCTGCTTCCCGTCGAAGCGCTGGCGAACCTGCACCTGTCTGCCGACTTTCTGATCCAAGCAGGCGAGGCGATGTATCTGGTCAAGCCCTTGGTGAAGCGTTTGTGGCTACGCAGCCGAGCGCTCTGCGATGCCCGACGCATTGTGGGTGCAGTAAGCAATCCGGACGAGCAGCAGGCGGCCTGAATGAAGAAGACTCCGGGGATGCCTCTGTCGAAGGACTGGCGCAAGGCATTTCCCATGGAGGAGACGCGCAGAGTCGTCCAACTCGTTCAGGATACGTGGGATTGGCTCGTCGCGAAGGGGACTCCGAAATTCAACCCCAAGAGTGCGGAACCTCATCTCACGCAGTTCCTGCAAGCCGTTTTGAAGACCCGCGCCGGTGTCTGCGGCCTAACAGGAAAATTCGCGGCCGAGGACATGAATGCCGATGCAAACCTCGACACCGGCGAACTTGAAAACCGTCACCGGACGGACATCCGGTATTTCTCCGACCGGAAGAAGGTCGACCTTACCTTTGAATTCAAGAAGCTGAAGCCCCAGTCAGAAAGTCGCCTCCGGTACTACGGCGATAGCGGCATGCTGCGCTTTGTCGATGGCAAGTACAGTCGCGACAAACACTTGGCATTCATGGTCGGGCTAATAGCCGACGAGGCGGACAAGTGCGTCAAGGGACTCAAGATGGCCATCGGCAAACCGGACATCGCTGCGCAACTTCATCTGCTGAAATCATCCAATGGCGATTGCATTCACGAACCGTCGCGCGAGCTTCCTGGGCTTGTTCGCTTCGACACCGAGCATTCGAGGGCTGCCCTTGGGGATCAGCCGGATATTGTCCTCTGTCATCTGTTTCTGCTGTATGGGGATGCCGTCGAAGCCTAGTTCTGTCAAGCCGACATGTAGCTGAATGACTGACGCTGACGAGAGCGGCCACTTCTCGGCCCGAGTTGTCGGTCGTACTGGCGCTGATGGGCGACCGGAGTCGAACAGACAGCAGAGATTGACGGTACTCGGCGCCTGAATGGCCGCCATGGTCAGTCACGAATGACGACATCCCACCCACTGATGGCATTGGGTTCGGCGGCGGGGGAGGTGACCGTTTTCAGCGTGTCCGGTCGTCCGGTGGCGAGAGGACACCTGAATCACGAGCAATCACAGCGATTGCAAGGGGTATCCTCACAAATGCCCGAAGGCTCCAACTACCGCTGTCCTACGCTTTGCATTGGCGTGCGAGCCCCCTGAGATCGTCCATTTCCTGGCCGATGTTCACTGGGTGGGTGAGGGTTCGCGTGGCCAGTCATCAGGAACAAGCTTCAGTCCGTCGCGCCATCGCTCTCGAACTGCATTTTGGAACCGGGCGTCATCGCTGAAATCCGGGTGATCTGTGATGATCACCTGGAACTTGCCCTTGAGGCTGTCGACTACGTCTGCGCCGGCCCCGATTTTTCTG